>JBOHSH010000074.1:0-4268 GCA_050733195.1 Gemmatimonadales bacterium | reverse complement strand
CCGGAGCTCTACGCCCGGATCGAGGCCGGCCGGCGCCTGCGCCAGGATGTGGCGCTGGATACCGACGCCGGCCGCTGGCTGGTGCGCGCCGACGCGAGCGCCGGTGACCTGCGCGCGATCGCGATCGTGCTCGGGGAGCTCACCCGCAGGGGCTGGACCGGCTGGCGCGAGCTCGACGCCCGCTTCGATGGACGGGTGATCGTGCGGAGGGGCGGATGACCGCCGCCCCCCAGCGCCTCGTGGCCGCGCTCGACCTCGGGTCGAGCAAGGTGGTCGCCCTCGTCGGCGAGGTCTCGGGCACCGTGCGGTCCCCGCGGGTCCGCGTGCTCGGCGTGGGGACCGAGCGGAGCGGCGGGATCCGCCGGGGCGTCGTGCGCGACATCGAGGAGACGACGCGCGCCATCGCCAAGGCGATGCGCGACGCCCAGATGATGGCCGGCGTCGAGGTGGGCTCGGTGTACTGCGGCGTGGCCGGCGAGCACGTGTCGGGCCGGAGCTCGCACGGTGTCGTGTCCGTGACCGGCAGCGAGATCCGGACCGGGGACGTGGCGCGCGTCAACGACGTCGCGAGCAACATCTCCTACGGCCGCGACCACGAGCTGCTGCACGCGATTCCCCAGGACTACCTGGTGGACCAGCAGGAGGGGATCACCGAGCCGATCGGCATGACCGGCTCGCGTCTCGAGGCGGAAGTCTATCTGGTCACCGTGCTGTCGAGCGCGCTCCAGAATCTCCGCAAGTGCGTCGAGCGCGCCGGCTTCGTGGTGGAGGAGTTCGTCCTCGAGCCCCTCGCCGCCTCGCTCGCAGTGCTCACGCCCGACGAGCGGGACCTGGGCTGCGCCATCGTGGAGCTGGGAGGCGGCTCGACGAACGTCGCGATCTTCCACCGCGGGAAGATCCGGCACACCGCGAGCTCCACCTTCGCGGGCGGGCACGTCACCAACGATCTGGTGCACGGGCTCCAGGTGACCCAGCAGGACGCGGAGCGGCTCAAGGAGCGCTTCGGCGCCGCCTACGAGCCGCTGGTTCCGGACAGCGATCAGTGTCAGCTTCCCGGGACACCGGGCCAGGGGCATCGTACCGCTCCCCGGCGACTCCTCGCCCACATCATGCACATGCGCCTGCAGGAAGTGCTGGAGCTGGCGCTCGACGAGATCTCCCGCACCGGCTTTCGCCAACAGCTGCCGGCCGGGATCATCCTCACCGGCGGCGGGGCGATGGCGACGGGGATCGTGGAGCTGGCGCGCGAGGTGTTCGCGCTGCCGGGGCGGGTGGGATCGCCGGGGGACGGCCTCACCGGGCTCGTGGACAGCGTGGAATCCCCCCGCATGGCGGTTCCCGCCGGGCTCCTGCTCTACGGAGCCAGGCAAGTGCTCGCCAGCAGGACCCCGGCGTCGGGGCGACGTGCTCCCGCCGTCGAAAAGGTGCTCGGACCCGTCAAACGGTGGCTTCAGGACTTCTTCTGAGAACGCGAGGGCCGGTTCAATGATTTTCGAGCTCGAGGAGCAGAGCGCCCAGCACGCCCGCATGAAGGTGGTCGGCATCGGCGGCGGCGGCGGCAATGCGGTCAACCGGATGATCGAGGAGCGCCTGGTCGGCGTCGAGTTCATCTCGGTCAATACCGATGCCCAGGCCCTCGCCAAGTCGAAGTCCGACCTCAAAGTCCAGATCGGGAAGAAGCTCACCCGCGGACTGGGTGCCGGCGCGCGTCCCGAGATCGGACGTCAGGCCATCGAGGAGAACCGGGACGAGGTCCTTGCGACGATGCAAGGCGCCGACCTCGTGTTCGTCACCTGTGGCATGGGCGGCGGGACCGGCACGGGTTCTGCACCCATTATCGCCCAGATGGCCCGGGACATCGGCGCGCTCACGGTCGGCATCGTGACCAAGCCGTTCCTCTTCGAGGGCCAGAAGCGTATGAAGCAGGCCGAGATGGGCATCACGGAGATGCGCCGGGGCGTGGACACCATGATCGTGGTGCCCAACGAGCGGCTGATGGCCGTGGTCGGCAAGGGGTTCAAGTTCGAGGACGCCCTCAAGAAGGCGGATGAAGTCCTCCTTAATGCGACCCAGGGTATCGCCGATCTTATTACCCGGACCGGCCTCATCAACGTCGATTTCGCGGATGTGCGGACCGTGATGCAGAACGGCGGCTCGGCCCTCATGGGCACGGGGATCGGCCGGGGAGAGAACCGGGCGCTGGAAGCGGCCCAGCAGGCCATCTCGAGCCCCCTGCTCGACAACATCTCGATCGCCGGGGCGACCGGCGTGCTGATCAACATCACGAGCAGCGACATGACGATGGGCGAAGTCACCCAGATCAGCGAGATCATTCACGATGCCGCGGGCGACCAGGCCGAGATCATCTTCGGTTCCTGCACCGATCCGTCGCTGCAGGGGGAGATCCGCGTGACCGTGATCGCGACCGGCTTCGATCGGGCGATCACCGGGGACCAGCCGTCGCGGCTGGTGACCCCCGGAGTCCTCCCGTTCCCGGAGAAGAAGCGGGCGGTGGCTGGAGGGGCTCCCGTGGGCGGTCCCCCGGCCCCGGCGGTTCCGCCCACGGCGGCGGTGCGGCCCGCGTCAAAGCCGGTATCTTCTCCGCGGAGCGCCACGGCGCTTCCGGAGGTGTCGGACATGGAGATTCCCACGTTCATCCGGCGGCAGATGGACTGATATCGATGCGGCGAATTCCGGTGGTCCTCGCGCTGGCGGTCGTGACGACCGCGCTGGTTTTTGCATTCCAGGGCCGGTGGCCCTGGAGGCAGATCGAGGCCCCGCCGGTCGCCCTGGTCTCCCGCCCGGCCGTCTTCGAGAGCCGCGACACGCTGCGCCGGGGAGAGACCCTCGCCGATCTCTTCGGGCGCCAGGGGCTAGAGGGGAGCCTGATCGATCTCCTCGAGCGCGCCGGCCTCGAGCCACGCCGGCTCCGGGCGGGCCTGGTCGTGAGCTTCCGCCGATCGGAAGGCGATTCGACCCCTCACGAAGCCCTGGTGCGGACGGATCCCGAGTGGCGCTTCGCGGTCCGCCGTGGAGCGACGTCGGAGTGGACCATCGAGCGCCGCCCCGTGGCGTGGCGCAGCGACGTGCTGCGGTTCGAGGGCGCGATCGAAAGCTCGCTCTACGAGGCGCTCGACGCGGCCATTCCCGACAGCGCGCTCGACCGCGGCGCGCGGGTCCGGCTCGCCTGGGAGCTGGCGGATGTCTACGCCTGGTCGGTCGACATGAGCCGGGACATCCAGCCGGGCGATCGATTCACCGTGCTGGTCGAGCGGATGGTATCGGAAGAAGGGGAGGTCAGGCCCGGGCGCGTCTACGCGGCCGACCTCCTGATATCCGGGAAGCACCTTCGGGCGTTCCGGTTCGACGGCGCGGACGGGGCCCGGTACTTCGACGCCGACGGCAACTCGCTTCGGCGCGCCTTCCTGCGCGCGCCGGTGGAGTTCCGGCGGATCTCCTCGAACTTCAGCCGGCGGCGCCTCCATCCGGTTCTCGGTATCTGGCGCCGGCACGCCGGCACCGATTACAGCGCCGCGAGCGGCACTCCGGTGCTCGCCGCGGGGGAAGGCGTGGTCGTGCGGGCCGGGCGGGCGGGCGGCTACGGCAACCTCGTCGAGGTGAGGCACCGGAGCGGGATCGTCACCCGCTACGGCCATCTCCGCGGGTTCGGTCGCGGCATCCGGAGCGGTGCGCGGGTGAGCCAGGGTCAGGTCATCGGCCACGTCGGGTCCACCGGTCTCGCGACGGCGGCGCATCTCCACTACGAATTCCTGATCAACGGGGTGGCGCGCGATTCGCGCCGGGTGAACCTCGGAAACGGCGATCCGATCGCCCGTGAGCTGCGCGCGCTCTTCTCCATGGAGCGGGATCGTTTGCTCGACGCGCTCCTCCCGGCGAGACCGGCGCCGCCGGTGGTTGCGGCCGACGAATAAACCCGACCGGCCGACCGGCGGACGTCCGTCCGTCTAGTTTTCCCCTCCCATGTCCATCGTCGTCGCCCTCGCCGCCGCCCTGGCGGCCGTCCTCTCGTACCGCCTCCTCGAGCGGGATGCCGGAGCGGCGTGGGGGGCGGTGACCGGGCGGGCGATTGGCTGGGCGTCGCTCGCGCTGCTCCTGGTCAACCTGTCCTGTCCGGCCGCCGCGGGCCTCCGCCGGCCGACCGTCCTCCTGGATGCTTCGCTGAGCCTGGCGGCCGCGGGAGGGCGGTGGTCCGAGGCGCTGGCCCGGGCGCGGGCCGAAGGGGACGTGCGCCTGGTCGGCGGCCGGCC
>JBOHSH010000073.1:0-6458 GCA_050733195.1 Gemmatimonadales bacterium | reverse complement strand
TGCCAGGAGATGAGGAACCGCATGAAGTCGGCGGTGCTCACCGGCTCGATCTCGGCCCGGAGCCGGTTGAGCGTGTAGCGATGGATGCGCGCGAGGAGTCGGCGGTCGCACCACTCGGGGTTCTGGGTTCTGAGTTCTGAGTTCTGGGTTCTGGGTTCTGGGTTCGGTGTGAAGGATCCTCTCAGAACGACGCCCTCGTTCTCCAGCGCGAGAAGCGCAGCTTCAGACGCGTCTCGAGAGATCCCCAGGGGCGCTCCCAGCTCCGCCGCGGTAACAGGGCCGAGAATCTCGAGCCTGCCGCGCAGCAGCTCTCGAACGCCCTCCTCACGCAGCTCCAACCGGCCGTCCGTTCCCTCCCTCGCCATCCACAGGCCCGCCACCCGCAAGGCTCGACCGGCCTCCACCAGCTCCTCGAACAGCGGCTCCCACGACTTGCCGTCCCGCCCGGCGCGGCCTTCCTCCTCGGTGAGGAAGCCCGAGACCATGAGCGCATCGTGGAGCTCGTCGGCATTCGCGGGATCGGGCCAGACCTCGTCCTTCACCCGCGCGATCGCGTCGGCATCGAGCGCGCCCAGATCGTCCGCCGAGCCGGGCTCGAAGGCGCGGCGGGTGTAGACCGCCTGCGCCCGGCGCTCCTCGAGCGGCGCGTCGTCGAGGAAGGCGTACGGCTTCGCGTTCAGAATCTCGTGCGCGAGCGGCGACGGCTCGGGAAGGTCGCGACCCAGATAGCGAATCTCCCCCGCCTGGAGTCCCCTGAGGACGCCCTGGAATCCGTCGAAGTCCATCGCCTCGTGGAGGCAGTCCTCGATCACCTGCCGCACCAGCGGATGCTCCGGGATCTCGCGGTCGCCGGGGATGTTCTCGAGGCAGGCCGCCGCGTCGGGGAACGCCGCCGCGAGCAGGTCGTCCGACTCCATCCGCTGGATCTGGGGCGGCACCTTCCGGCCGCCCCGGAAGCGCGGCACCGCCAGCGAGATGTTGGCGTTCCAGCGCCACCTGGTCGCGAACACCGGCGCATCGAGCATCGCCTGGACCAGGATGTCCCGCGCGGTGTCGGGGTGGAGGAACCGGAACACCGTCTCGAGCGGGAAGGAGTGCTGGGGGCCGAGCGAGAGGAGCACCGCCTCCTCGGTGGCCGCCGCCTGCAGCTCGAAGTTGAACTGACGGCAGAACCGCTTCCGAAGCGCGAGCCCCCACGCGCGGTTCACCCGACTGCCGAAAGGCGCATGCAGGATGAGCTGCATCCCGCCCGCCTCGTCGAAGAAGCGCTCCGCCACCAGCTCGTCCTGCGTCGGGATCACGCCGAGCATCCGGCGCGTCTCGGCGAGGTACTCGACGATCTGCTCGGCGGCGAACTGAGGAAGGCCAAGCTCGGACACGAGCCAGGCCGTCGCCGCCTCGCGGTCCTCCAGCCGCCCGCCGAGCTCGCGGCGGAGGTCCGATACCGCCTTCGAGAGCTCGTTGCTGCGGGCCGGCGCCTCGCCCAGCCAGAAGGGGATCGTGGGCGGCTGTCCGCGCGCGTCCTCCACCCGGACGGTGCCCCGCTCGATCCGTAGCATCCGCCAGGAGGTCGTGCCGAGCTGGAAGATGTCCCCCGCCATGCTCTCGATGGCGAAGTCTTCGTTGACGGTGCCGACGAAGGTGCCTTCCGGCTCGAGGATCACCCGGTAGTCGGCGTTGTCGGGGATCGCGCCGCCGGAGGTGAGCGCGAGAAGACGAGCGCCGCGACGGCCGCGGATCTTCCGGTTGATGCCGTCGTAGTGGATGAGCGCCGCCCGGCGACCCCGCCGGGTGGTGTATCCCTCGGCGAGCATCTTCACGGTAGCGTCGAAGTCGGCCCGCGGCAGATCGGCGTAGGGCCGCGCGCGGCGCACCAGCGCGAAGAGCGCGTCCTCGTCCCACGACTCCGCCGCCGTCTCCGCGACGATCTGCTGGGCGAGCACGTCCAGGGACCGCTCCGCGATGTGCACCCGGTCGAGCTCGCCCTTCCGGATCGAGGCGAGGAGCGCCGCGGATTCGAGCAGCTCGTCCCGGGTGAGCGGGAAGAGCCGGCCCTTCGGAAGCCCGTGGACCGTGTGTCCCGAGCGTCCCACCCGCTGGAGGAAGGTGGCGATCCGGCGCGGAGAGGCGAGCTGGCAGACCAGGTCCACGTGACCGATGTCGATCCCCAGCTCGAGCGACGCCGTCGCGACGAGCGCGCGGAGCCGCCCGCTCTTGAGGCGCTCCTCCGCGTCCAGCCTGAGCTCCTTGGAGAGGCTTCCGTGATGCGCCGTGACCGCCTCTTCTCCGAGCCGCTCGCCCAGGTGCCGCGCGGCCCGCTCCGCCAGCCGCCGCGTGTTCACGAACACGAGCGTGGTCTTGTGCTGCCGGATCAGCTCCTCGAGGCGGTCGTAGACCTCTTCCCACACCTCGGCGGACATGACGGCCTGGAGCGGCGAGCCCGGTACGTCGATCGCGATGTCGAGCTCGCGGCGGTGACCCTCATCGACGATGACGCACCGCCCGTCTGGCCGTCCGGCCGTCTGTCCTACCAGCCACTCTCCCACCAGCTCGACGGGCCTTTGTGTCGCCGAGAGCCCGATCCGCTGTACCCGTCGCCCGGCCGCGTGGTCCAGCCGCTCGAGCGTGAGCGCCAGGTGGGCGCCGCGGCGCGTCTCGAGCACGGCATGGATCTCGTCCACGATCACCGTCCGCGCCGTCGAGAGCATCTGCCGGCTCCGCTCCGCGGTGAGGAGGAGGAAGAGCGACTCCGGTGTCGTGACCAGGATGTGCGGCGGGGTCCTGAGCATCGCCGTCCGCTCGGCGCTCGTCGTGTCGCCGGTGCGGACGGCCGCGGTGAGGTGGGGCGTGCCGAGCCCCGCCGACTCCGCCAGCCGCCGGATCTCCCGGCGCGGCTCCGCCAGGTTCTTGTGGATGTCGGCGGAGAGCGCTTTGAGGGGCGAGACGTAAACCACCCGTACCTCGTCCGGCAGCGGGCCGGCGAGGGATTCCCGAAATAGCGTGTCGAGCGAGATCAGGAACGCCGCCAGGGTCTTGCCGGACCCGGTCGGGGCCGCGATCAGGGTGTGGGCCCCCTTCCGGATGGCTTCCCAGCCGCGCGTCTGGGCGGGGGTGGGCTTCCCGATCCGCGACGCGAACCACTCGGCGATGATAGGATGAAACGCGGACAACGGCATGACGGTAATATTGTGGGCATACCGGCTTCGGCGACAGGATCTGACAATGCCGATCGCATCCCGCCCCGCCCTGATCCTGCCCGGTTGACCCTTGGGGGCAGCGCCCAAGGTCAGAGTTAGTCAGTCATTACCGGCACCGCACGACAGGACTCCACCGGGACTCCACGCGGTTCCTCGTTTCGGAAGGACTCGGGACGGATGGGGGGGTCGGGGCGCAGGAACCTGCAAGGCGCCCGTTGCACGAGGTCATGTCTTGAGCCACAGTCGCAGAGTTATGGCCTTCGCGGTGCCGAATCGCTGGAGCACCCGATCGGGCGCGCGCTCGAGCTGCCTCAGGTATCCCGACAGACGAGCTCGCAGTGCGGCGGGCAGTGGATCGACTCGCGCTTGCGGCACGACGATTGCTCGTGTGCCCTGAGCATCAGATACCGAGCTGACACGCCTTGAGTCCAGAATCGCCAGTGCCGCGAAGAGCTCGTCTGTCGTCGCTCCTGGCCGAAGCAGAATCATCACCGCCGCCGGGCCCTGCGGAACGATCACCGCCGCTGGGCCGCCTTCGTCCCACTTTGCCTGCCCGAGCGTCACCTCGACAAGAGTCCGCCCGTTCGCGGACTGCCCGAGCGCTGCGTCCGAGAGAGTTGCGGTAAGCGCCGACCCGCATAGCAATGCGCAGCGTACCAGCATCGATCACCTCCTGTTTCTGTGGAAAGGTCAGGCCGGGGAGAACTCATGTCTCCCATTCGCCCCAATTGACCCAGATGGGAGTCGACGAACAGCTGTAGCCCTCGACGCCGACATAGTGCCAGCGACCATCGGCGCCCAATTCGTAAACGAGGTTTCCCGTGCACTCGATGTAGTAGACATAGCCCCCTCCGCCACCGCCCCCGCCCCCTGCGCCAGAGCCGCTCCCACCGGTCTCGGGGAAGCAGGACGCGGTCTTCTCCGCGCGTGCTCTCTTATGTCCCCATCGCAGGATGAGGAAGTGCTGCCACGCCTCACCGAAGGCTTCCGCCTTGATTGAGCCATCGCAGGCGCCGCCCAGAAACCGTTCCGCCCTGGCCGTAATGGTGGCGCCTCCCTGCGTGGTCATGTGCTGAGCATCCCTGGTAGCCTCGACGGTGCCGACGGGAGTGCTCAGAATGACCGTGGCCCTCGCATCCATCGCAACGTAGGTGACCCTCGCCTCGCCCCACGCAACCCCGCCTGCGAACCCGACATTGGCGACGACATAGACCTGGACGTCTATCTTATCCCCGGGGGGAGCATCCTCGGGAGGCTCCTGCTCGCCTAATTCTTCCACATAGTCAAAGATCGGTCGAGGGTCAGGCGCCTCGCTTCCCATGGGCTGCGTAGGGGCAGAGCTGCAGGCCGTTCCAGCCATGAGGTAGAGAGCCGCAACGCCCCAGTGTGCCATTGACATGAGAACGCTCCTTTCACCGGTCGGTGATACCTCGCTGCTCAGATCGGAGCTCGTCCTATGCGTCGCAGCGAAATCTCGTGTGCAGCGAGGACAGGACGACGGGTGCATCGGTCGTATCACGCCCGCGGAGAGGTCCGAGAACCTCAGCGCCCTTCCTTGAGGCGAGCGCGGTGAAGTAACCGGTGAACGGATTGGTCACCACGTCCACCACTCGCGCAGGAGTGCCGTCGTTCCATGAGACAAGCCTGAGGTGACCCGGGCTCGTTGAGGTCGCAGGGGTCGACACGACCCAGAGCGGTGCGGCACTTCCCGTCACGAAGCTCACGTATTCGATGCCCTCGGCGAGCGTGACTACCGGTCCGAGTCTTGGTCCCGGCATGACACGCGCGACGCGGACGGCACGACTTCCGGTGATTTCGCTTTCGACGAGCCAGCTCAGGAGCTGCACTCCGGCGACGGTGAAAAACCGTGGCTCGTGGATCGGCTCGGGTCCTCCGAGAACGGCGAATCCCAGGTCGGTCCACTCTCCGTTTCGCCGCACCAGGAGCGAAAGACTGTTCTGATCGGAGGTGCGCGTGGTGTCCGGTCTCACGACGACGAGCAGGATGTCGCCCGCAGGAATGGCCGAAAGCGCGACATACGCTGCCCGTCCGGTGGGAACGACGTCGAGCGTCCACCGGCCATCATCCCTGGTGTAGACCCCCACATCAGTCGAGCGGTTCCGTATCGGGACGGCCAATAGCAGACGATGCCCCGATCGAGCCGGGGAGGTCGCGAAGTACGTTTCCAGCACCCCCGACCGCGGACGTGGGAGACGTTCAAGGCTCGCCCACTTCCGGCGGGCAATGATGCCGTACCAGAAGTCCACTGTGGTAACCGGTTCTCCAGGTCGAAAGGGTCGGTCGAGCTGCGAGAAGAAGACCGCCATGTCGTCCCCGGCGCCCGCATCGATACGGAAATCTGAAACTCCCCCCAGCACCTCCGGCTTCCTGAGGGCCGTCACCCGTCCGCGGGCATCACGGAAAAGGCCGACCAGCGTATCGACGCCACGATCCCTCGGCATGGTTCGGGCTTGAGGCCCCCAGAGGTAAGTCGGTACCCCGGTCATGAGGACGGTCTCATCTCGCACCGCCAGGGCCATCGGCTCCACATAGATCCGTCGATTGCCACTGAGAACGAGGGGTGTGGAGGTTCGTGTTTCCACCGGACATGAACTCTCTCTGCCCGCCCCGAACGCGTCCGTCGAAAGAGGTCGTCTGCAGCCGGTCAGACATGAGCAAAGACCAAGAATGGCGGTGACATAGCGGGTCCAGTCGCGGCTCATGCTCGGGGTTCCTTGTTGTGCAACGAGTACAAGTGACCCAGCAACCAGGTCTCAACCGAACATCAATGACGCCCCTTGTTTCGTTTCCATCCAGACCTTGAACGTCCAGACCACCCCTCGTCCCTGCCCTGGCAGGCTCAAGACAGCGCGTGCCGGGCCGACGGGCCTTCCGGGTCCGCGGCAACCTCCCAGGGGGGCGCCCCGTAGTAGGGGTGTTGCCCGGACCCTGTTCCGGTGGCACGTTCAGGAAGCCAACGGTCTAACCCTGTCACGCATCTAAGGATTGCTGCCCCCGCCGGGCGGCTTTCTTACCACGAGGACCGAGTCATGCAGCTCCCCAGCAAGCGTTGGGTCATCGCCGCGGTCGTCCTGGTGATCCTGGTGCCGGGCGCCTGGCTCCTGGCACGGGATCCGGGCGTCGAGGACCAGTCGGTGGTCGCCCGGGTGCGCCGGGGCGAGTTCAGGGTGACCGTCACCACGTCGGGCGAGCTCCGGGCGCCCAAATCCGTCAAGATCACGGCTCCCGCCAACGCCCCGC
>JBOHSH010000072.1:0-4714 GCA_050733195.1 Gemmatimonadales bacterium | reverse complement strand
CCACCCGGGCGATCCACGCCGATCAGGCGCCCGCGCTCCTCCAGGACTGGCGCCGGCGCGGGGTCATCCTCGCCGCGAGCGACGAGATCCTCGGCGGATGACCACCTTCGGGCGGAACTTCCTTCCGGGGCCGACCGACGTGCACCCGGAAGTCCTCGAGGCGATGGCGACCCCGATGGTCGCGCACCGGGGGACGCGGATGCGCCAGCTTCTGGCCGGAATGCAGCCCGCGCTCCGGGAGCTCTTCGGCACGACCCAGCCGGTGCTGCTCTCCACCTCGAGCGCGACCGGCCTGCTCGAAGCGGCCGTGCGGAGCGGAGTGCGCGAGCGGCTCCTGGTCGCCGCCGGGGGGTATTTCGGCGAGTACTTCGCGCGCATCGCCGAGCAGTGCGGCAAGCAGGTCATCCGGGTGCAGGTCCACCCGGGCACGAGCGTCACCGCGGAGCAGCTCGAGCGGTTCCTCGAGGGCCCGCCGGTCGACGCGGTCGCGGTGGTCCACTCGGAGTCGTCCACCGGCGCGCTCGCCGACGTCGAGAGCCTGGCCCGCGTGGTGCGCGCGCGGAAGGACATCCTCTTTCTCGTGGACGGCGTCACCGCCGTGGCGGCGATGCCGTTCGAGATGGACCGCTGGGGCGTGGACTTCGTCTGCACCGGCTCCCAGAAGGCGCTCGCGATGCCGCCCGGGTTAGGCCTCGGCGCGGCGAGCCAAAGGTTCCTGGAGCGCGCCGCGGGCCGGCGCGACGCCGGCTACTACTTCTCCGTGCAGCGGCTCGCCCGCATGGCGAACGAAAACCTGCCGATCTGGACGCCGGCGGTCTCGCTGATCGTGACCCTCGAGCGCCAGCTCGGCCGCATCCTGCGGAGCGGCGGGTGGCCGGCGCGCTACGCGCGGCACCGGACCATGCTCGAGACCCTGGAGCGCTGGATCGCGGCGCATCCCGCGCTGCGGCTGCTCGCCGAGCCGGGTCAACGCAGCCCCGCGATCAGCGCGGTCGTCGTTCCGGCGGAGCTGCCCGCCGCAGACGTCGTGGCGGAAGCGGAGCGCCGCGGCTTCCTGATCGGCGGCGGCCTCAATCCCCGCTACGGGAACGTCTTTCGCATCGGCCACATGGGCGATCTCGAGCCCGCGCATCTGGTCGCGCTTCTCGCCCAGCTCGAGGAGGTCCTGCCATGAAGCCCCGCTCCTTCCTGCGCCAGCTCGCGAGCTACTTCGTGCGCGGCCTCATCGTGACCGCGCCGGTCGCCATCACGCTCTACGTCTGCTGGTGGCTGGTGAGCACGGTGGACGGGATGCTGGGGATCGACGTGCCGGGCGTCGGCCTGCTCGTCGCGCTGCTCATCGTGACGCTCGTCGGCGTGCTGGCGTCGGGGTTCGTCACCCGCGCCTTCGTCGATCTGCTCGACCGCGTGCTCGAGCGGCTGCCCTTCGTCCGGCTGCTCTACACCTCGGCCAAGGACCTCCTCAACGCCTTCGTGGGCGAGCGCCGGCGGTTCAACCGAGGCGTGCGGGTCGAGCTGGGGAATACCGATGCGCACCTGCTCGGCTTCGTCACCGCCGACGCGCTGGGGCACCTGGGGCTCCCGGGTTATGTGGCCGTGTACGTCCCCCAGTCCTACAACTTCGCCGCCAATCTGATTCTGGTGCGGGCCGAGAAGGTGGTGCCGATCGCGATCGACGCGGGCGAGCTGATGGCGTTCATCGTCTCCGGCGGCGTGTCGGGGCCGTCCGAAACCCCGCCAAAAGTGTGACCCGCATCACAGTCGCAAACCCACGGCGCGCATAGGCTTAACACCGCGTTTCCGGCGGCGTCTCTCCCTCTGGTACCGGGAACAAAACGACCCTGGACGCACTACCCGAGAGAGGCTCACATGCGTACGGCAATTCGTTACGGCGCCTTGGCTTGCGCGATCGCCCTGGGCGCCTGCTCCGATGACCTGGCCGGGCCGGACGGGCTCACCCCGCTCCTCAACGCCGATGTCGCGCAGTTCGCGGCCGACGCGGCCGGCGAGGACCTGGACATCATGCGGGAGCCGGTCTTCTTCATGCAGCTCCCCGCGTTCGGCGGTGGCGGGCCCGCCTTCGCGCCCGGGTTCGGCGATCTCCGCCCGGTGAATTGCCCCTTCAACGCCGCCACCGGCCGGCTCGAGTGCCCGGTCATCTCGAACGAGCACGTCACCATCACCCGCTCCTACGCCTTCTGGGACGCGGCCAACGCCGTGCAGCAGCAGTATGACGCCCAGACCACGGCGAAGGCGAACACCCGGACCGACATCGAGGGCGACCGGAGCAACGACGACTGGAGCGCCTCGATCGAGCGCCATCGCGACATGACCGCGACCGGGCTCGCCGGCGCCGAGACCCAGCGGACCTGGAACGGCTCCGGATCGAGCGAGGTGGCCCGGAGCCGCCACACCGAGTCCGGCGAGACCCGGTCGTACGAGCTGAGCTGCACGCTGGAGGTGGACGACGTGGTCGTGCCGGTGGGCGGCCAGAATCACTGGCCCCTCTCCGGAACCATCACGCGGAGCTGCGCCGTGACGTTCGAGGGCGGCCCGCGCGACGGGCAGACGGTGGAGCGGACCGCGGTCATCACGTTCAACGGGACCCAGATCGCGACGCTCACGATCGGGGACAAGACGTTCGAGGTGGATCTGGCGAACCGGAGGCGGAGGGACCGTTGAACGGGGAACAGTGAACGGGGAACGGGGAACGGGGAACGGGGAACGGGGAACGGGGAACGGGGAACAGTGAACGGTTCCCCGTTCATCGTTCACCGTACCGTTGTACCTTTTGCTGTGCTCCCCCGCCTCCGTCTCCTTGCCCGGATCCTGCTCTTCTGGCTGGCCTTCTTCACCGCCGCCCGCGTCGTCTTCCTCCTCTACCACTTCGACCGCTCGGCCGCGCTGACGCCGTCGCTCCTCGTCGGCACCTTCGCTCACGGGCTCCGGCTCGACCTGGCGTCGGCCGCGTACCTTTCCGCGATCCCGTTCCTCCTGGTCGCGGCCTCGGCGCTCGGTCCCCTGCGCGAGCCGGCCCGGAGGACGCAGCTCGCCTACCTCCTCGTCGCCGGGAGCGTGCTGGCGCTGCTCGCCGCCGCGGACTTGGAGATCTTCCGCGTGTGGGGCCGGCGGATCGATGCGGAGGTGCTGCCTTATCTCAAGCACCCGCGTGAGGCCTGGGCCTCCGCCGGCGCGAGCCCGCGCGCGCTGCTCTTTCTGCTGGCGCTGGCGCTCGCGGGCCTCTCGCTCATCGCCGCCCGGCGAGGGCTCGATCGACCGTTCCGCGACCTGCCCGAGACCCATCCGCTCGCGGCGGTGCCCCTGCTCGTCCCGGCGCTCCTGCTCGCGATCCCCGCCCGCGGCGGGATTCAGCAGATCCCGATCAACCAGAGCAGCGCGTACTTCTCGACCGATCCGTTCGCCAACCAGGCGGCGGTGAACTACGGTTGGAACTTCTTCGACTCCTGGTCGCGCGGACTCGATCGGCGCACCAATCCGTACGCCGAGCTGCCCCCTGATTCGGCGGCGGCGGTGGTGAAGCGGTTCCGCGGCGCCGGGGCGGGCCTGGCACCGGAGGCCGATTCGCTGCTCCGGGTGACCCGGCCCAACGTGATCGTCCTCATCTGGGAGAGCTTCACGGCCCGGGCGGTGCCGGCGCTGGGCGGCGTGCCGGGCGCCGCGCCGGGCTTCGAGCGGCTCATCCCCGAGGGCCTTTTCTTCACCCGCTTCTACGCGACGGGCGACCGCACCGACAAGGGACTCGCCGCGATCCTCTCGGGCGCGCCGACGGTCCCGGGCGCGGCGATCGTGAAGGTGCCCGCCAAGGCGGCCACGCTCCCCAACCTCGCCCGCGACTTCGGTCGCGCGGGTTATGCCACGAGCTTCTACTACGGCGGCGAGCTGGGCTTCGCCAACATCGGGAGCTTCGTGCGGAGCGGAGGGTTCGCGCTGGTCCGCGGCAAGCGCGACTTCCCACCCGCCTCGTGGACCTCCAAGTGGGGCGCCCACGACCAGGCGGTCTCCGAGCGGATCCTCGCGGACCTGCGGACGACCCAGGAGCCCTTTTTCGTCGCCTGGAAGACGCTGCTGAGCCACGAGCCCTTCGACGTCCCCGGACCCGTGCGCGTGCCGGGCGAGGACCGCGACTCCCGCTACCTCAATGCCATCGCCTACACCGACTGGGCGCTCGGCAGGTTCCTTGAGCTCGCGCGCAAGGAGCCCTGGTGGGACCGCACCCTCGTCGTGATCGTGTCCGATCACTCGAAGAAGCTCGAGCGGATCGACGCCCCGGCGCCGTACAAGTCCGCGCGCTACTGGTACCACGTGCCGATGCTCTGGCTGGGCGGGGCGCTGGCCCGCCGCCGCGTCGTGGACCGGATCGGCTCGCACGCCGATCTCGCGCCGACCCTCCTCGAGCTGCTCGGCATCCCGGGTGCTGCGCAGTATCGCTGGGGCAGGAACCTTTTCACCACCGGCGACCGCCCGTTCGCGTACTATGCGTTCGACGACGGATTCGGTGTGGTGACCGCGGAGGGAAGCTTCGTCTGGGAGCGCGCGCCGGGCCGCATTACGTCGAGTGAGCGGGAGGCGACAGCCGAGGCGCTGAAGCTCGGAAAAGCACTATTGCAGATGACCTACCAGGACTACTTGGAACGGTAAACGGGGAACGGGGACCGGGGAACGGGAACTACCTGAATCACCGGCTCCCGTTCCC
>JBOHSH010000071.1:0-1810 GCA_050733195.1 Gemmatimonadales bacterium | reverse complement strand
ACCAGCGGGTGGGCGCGAAGGCGCGCGTCGACCTCGCCCGAGAACCTGTGCCGGTCCACCACGAGCGCCGAGCCGCCCGGCACCCGGGCGTTATCCGCAGCCTCGAGAAGCAGGCTCCCGATCATTCTCAGCTCGGCCTTGAGGAGGCCGTGAGCGTTGGACGTCTCGGTGCTCTTGAAGGAGTTGCTGCAGACGAGCTCGGCGAGTTGGCCGGTCTGGTGCGCCGGCGTGCCGACGAGCGGGCGCATCTCCCTAAGCGTCACCGTGACACCGCGGCCGGCGAGCGCCCAGGCAGCCTCTGAGCCCGCCAGGCCGCCACCTACAACGGTCGCCGTCAGCATTCCCATGGTTTGATGATAAGGGTGCCAGGAGGGAGCTAGGGATCCCGGTCAACCGTTCCCCGTTCCCCGTTCCCCGTCACCCCACCCTCCAAACCGTCTCGCAGCGGCCACGACCGCAGCGGCGACGACCGTCACCTCCCGGCTCGCGTCGATCTCGATCGCGGCGCGCCGGTACCACGCCTCCCGCTCGGCCAGGAGCGCGGTGAGCCTCCGGGTGAGGTCGCCGCCGGCGAGTAGCGGCCGGCCGGTATCGCCGGCCAGACGGCCGGCCGCGACCGCGGGCGCGATGGCCAGATATATGAGGAGGATCCCCTCGCCCGCCGAGTCGAGGTTTCCGGGCTGAACCGCCCATCCGCCGCCAGGGGCCAGGATGCCCGGCTCGCCGGCGAGCGCGCGGCCCATCGCCAGCGCCTCGAGCCGCCGGAACTCGCTCTCCCCACGGGAGGCGAACAGCTCCGGGACCGAGAGGCCGGTCTCGCGTTCGATCTCCTGGTCGATGTCGCTGAATCGGGCGCCGAGGATTGAGCCGGCTTCGCGCCCGACGGTGGTTTTTCCCGAGCCGGGGAGCCCTACGAGCACCACGTGCCGTCGGGACGGTGCGGGCGTCACGACTCCGTGATCTGCTCCGGGTCGCGGCTTCGGAGCTCGACCCACCGCCTGCCGAGGTGATCGAGGTAGGCCTCGACGTTACGGCGCATCTCGGCGAGCGAGTCGCCGCCGAACTTCTCGAGCATCGCATCGGCGAGGACCAGCGCCACGAGCGCTTCGGCGATCACGCCCATCGCCGGCACGGCGGTGACGTCCGAGCGCTCGCTCTGCGCGTTCGCGGCCTCGCCGGTCGAGAGATCCACCGTACGAAGCGGCGACATGAGCGTCGAGATCGGCTTCATCGCCACCCGGACCACGAGCGGCTCGCCGGTCGTCATGCCGCCTTCCAGGCCCCCGGCGTTGTTGGTCGCGCGCCGGAAGCCGCCGCGCGCGTCCGTCCCTTCCCCGTCACCCGATTCGATGGCGTCGTGCACGGCGGAGCCGGGCCGGCGGGCGGCCTCGAAGCCGAGCCCGATCTCGACGCCCTTCACGGCGGGGATCGACATCAGCATGGCGGCGAGCCGGCCGTCGAGCTTCCGGTCCCAGCTCACGTGGCTCCCGAGACCGAGCACGACGCCGCGGGCGACGACCTCGATCTCGCCGCCGAGCGTGTCGCCGGCCTTCTTCGCCGCGTCGATCCGGGCCACGATCTCCTGCTCCGCGGCGGGATCGAGCACGCGCACCTGCGAGCGGTCCGCCGCGTCATTGAGCGGCGTGGGCAGCGGCGACGGGGCGCCGGCCCGGATGCCGCCGAGGGATGCCACGTGGCTCCCGATCTCGACGCCGAACTCCTCGAGGAGCCGCCGGGCGAGGGCACCGGCCGCGACGCGCGCCGCGGTCTCGCGCGCGCTGGCGCGCTCGAGGATGTCCCGCGCGTCGAG
>JBOHSH010000070.1:0-3466 GCA_050733195.1 Gemmatimonadales bacterium | reverse complement strand
GGCGCGGGTCGGGCTCGACTCGCGGGAGCGGGAGCTGCCGTGCGATCCCGGCGCCGCTGAGAAGCTGACTGCCGAGGTCTTCGGCCACGGCCGTGCCGACGACCTGGCCTACTGGCGGGGCGACGGCGGCGCGGCGGTGGCGATCGAGCGCGGCGGCGAGCTCGCCGCCTTCGCCTACCGGCGGGGGGAACGGATCGGACCGGCGGCGGGGCGCGACGATACGGCGCTCCTCCAGGCGGTGGCGGCCGCGGCGGCGGCAGGCGTAGGCGGCGGGGGAAGCGTGACGATGCGCGTCCCCGGCGCCTGCGCTTCCCTGCTCGAGGCGCTGGTCGCCTCCGGCTTCCGCATCGGCGCCCCCACGTTGTTCATGGCCTCGCGGCCGTTCGGCCGGCCCGAGCTCTACCTCCCCTCGGGGCCCATCCTCTATTAGGGAAGCGGTCATGAGCAATCCTGTCCAGCGTATCGATCACGTCGTTGCCGTGGTCGAGAACTTCGAGATGGTGCGGCCGATGTGGATCGAGGCGGGTTGTCCGGTGGTCTATGACGGAACCATCGCAACCCACCGAGCCTGCTGCGTGTCGATCGGGGCGATTAACCTGGAGCTGCTTTCGGCCGAGGCGTTCGACGGCTGGCCGGCGCTGGCAAAGTGGTGTGCCCAGGCTGGACGCCACTTTGGCCTTCAGGCGGTCGCGTTGGATCCGGGCGATCTGGATGCCACGTTAACGGAGCTGCGCAATCGCGGCCTGGCGATCAGCGAGCCGCGTGAGGGACACCTAGTCGCCCCTCCTCATGCGTCGCCCGCCGCGCGCTGGCGGATCAGCTACCTCGACGGTCTAGCCGGGCTGCTACCTGGCCTGCCGAGCTTTCTCTGCGAGTTCGTGTCGCCCGGCGCGCACCTAGGGCGCAGCTTGCCTGACAGCCCATTCCAACTGGTCGAGCTGTGCCTAGGGTGCGCCGATCCAGAGGCAACCGTCCAGATCTGGCAGGGCATGGTGGGAGCTTCGCACCTTCGCGAAGGGGATGACTTCGTAGTCCAGCTGGGTGATACCCCGATACGGGTCGTGCCTGGGGAGGGCCTGACCGCCGTCGTTAAGAGCAGACGCGATGGACTGACAATCGAAAGGTTGGCCGCAGCGGTGCCCAACATGCGGTTCACGTCACAGTGAAGGATCTCGTTGCGCGATCAGGACTCCGCTTTCAGGATGGGCGGTGAGGCTGAGCGTTCGCGTCGGGACGTTGGCCCTTACCCTCCATCTCTTGGTGTCCTCCTTCGTTGCCGTCGCGCAATCGACCGGAAAGGTGCACCGAATCGGCCTTCTCAGGCATTTCGCATGTCCGGACCAATTCGGTCTGAAGGATCTTCGCCAGAGGCTCGGCGAGCTGGGCTACATCGAGGGCCGCAACATCGTCATCGAATGCCGAGCCGCCCCCGGGAAGTGGGAGGAGCTCCCGGAGCTTGCGGCTGAGCTGGTGCGTCTCAACATCGATGTTCTGGTTACGGAAGGGACGCCCGCGAGCCTGGCGGCGAAGCAGGCGACACGGCTTGTCCCGGTCATCATGGTGTACGTCGGAGATCCCGTGGCGAGCGGGCTCGTCAGCAGCCTCGGACGGCCGGGGGGAAACATCACCGGGGTGTCGATGAACGCCAACGAGATTGTCCGCAAGGACATCGAGCTGCTCAAGGAGATTGCTCCCGGGATCTCGCGCGTCGCGGTTTGGATGGATTCCACGAATCCGAGCCACTTGCCGGCCTTTGCCGCAATGGAAGCCACGGCTGACCGGTTGAAGGTCAGGCTGCAGCGTGTCGAGGTTCGAACTGCGACGGATCTCGACGCGGGTTTCGCGGCGACGCTGAGGCAGCGTGCCGAGGCGGTCGCCGTCTATCCACTGAGCACCATGCCGGTCGACATAAAGAGGATCGCAGAGTTCGCTGTCAAGAACCGGTTACCGACCGTCACGAACACCGCTGCGTATATCAAGGAGGGCCTCCTGGCCGGCTACGGGCCGAACGTTCCGGACCAGTATCATCGCGCAGCGATCTACATCGACCGAGTCTTGAAAGGGGCCCAGCCCGCCGAGTTGCCGGTCGAGCAACCCACGAAGCTCGACCTCGTCATCAACGGCAGGACCGCGAAGGCGCTCGGTCTCGCACTCCCCCAGTCGATCCTCTTGCGCGCGGTTGAAGTCGTAGAGTAAGGGTCCGACTACTTGCTCGTGGAGTCGACGGGGATCTCGGAGCCGCTGTCCGCCGCGGAGCCCCGCTTGGGCCGGCGGACGGCCCTCACCTTCCCGCTCCCTCCCCCTCCGCAGAAGAACTGATCGCGGCCATCGGACTCGAGCCCCGAAACGCCCACTCCGGGCGGCATCTCGAGCCTCTCCAGGACCTCTCCCGTTCGGGGATCGACTCGCCTCAAATCGCTCTCCTCACCTTCCCAGGTGCCGTGCCAGAGCTCTCCGTCGATCCAGGTGACCCCCGTGACGAACCGGTTGGACTTGATCGTTCGCAGAATCGCCCCAGTTTGCGGATCGACCTGATGGATCTTCCGGTCCCGATACTGCCCGACCCAGAGCGTCCCTTCGGCCCACGCGAGCCCCGAGTCACCGCCGCCGCCGGGCGCCGGGATCGTGGCGAGCACACGGCCGGTCCTCGGATCGATCTTCTGGATGCGATCCCCGACGAGCTGAAACAGGTGCTGGCCGTCGAAGGCCGTCCCTGCCTGCGCCGCGACATCGATCGAGCGCAGCGTCTTCCCGCTCGCAGGATCGAAGGCGGTCAGCTTGTCTCCGGCCGCAAACCAGACGTGCTGACCGTCAAACGTGACCCCGTGCACGTGGTCGACACCCGGAAAGGGTCCATACTCACGGACGACTTCGGCCGCCGATCGCCTCATGCCTTCCTCCTAGTCACTCGACAGTGGAGCGGGGAGTAACAAGGTCGTCGTGAATCCCGGTACGGGCGGGGTCATCCAACGACGAGCTCGCCCGAGACCAAACGACTGCACCTTGCCCGCTGCCGCCAGCGCGTCGATCGCCCGCTGCACGGTGCGCTGGCTGGCTCCAAGCGCAAGCGCCAGGGCTGAGCTCGACCACGATTCGCCGTCGGCGAGGAAGGCGAGCACCGCCGCATGCTCTTCTTCAACGGGCGGCGCCAGCACGACGACCTCGCGCGCTCGGCGCGGCGCCAGCGCAAACCCTCGCTTCGTCGCGCTCACGCCGGCCAGCGTCCGAAGCACCGTGCGAAGCCGACCGACTTCGACTCGCAACCGCGCGCGATGCGATTCATCGGCAATCTTCGCTCCGAATGCCCGCGCAACGAGCATGTCCCTCGGCACGTCTCCGGGCCACGCTTCGCCCAGCGCGCGCGCGAGCGCGAACAACACCGGACGTCTTGCGAGCGACACCACCGTGCGTGCGTCACGCACGACATGCCGGCACGCGTCCACGACGAGCGCGGTCGACGCCAGCA
>JBOHSH010000069.1:0-28466 GCA_050733195.1 Gemmatimonadales bacterium | reverse complement strand
TCCTCGGCGAGCCGGACGGCCCCCGCGGTGTCGCCCGCCGCGAGGGCGCTCCACGCGGACGCCGCGATCCGCTGGGCGCGGATGGTGGTGGGCCAGATCGGATCGCCGATCTCCTTCGAGGCCGTCTCGCTCGCCTCGAGCGCGGCGATCGCCGCCTGCGCGGCGGCCCCGTCGCCCGAGCGGGCCGCGCCCACGGCCCGCGCAAAGAGCGTCACCGCCTGCGCGGGCGCCGGGCCCGGCCGCAGGGACAGTACCGCGGCGTCGGCCCAGCGGTTGCGCTCGAGCGCCATGCGGGCCGGAATCGCCGCCAGCGCGTACTCCCCGACCAGCGAGCCCGCCGGGAACGTCGCCCGCACCGCCCGTGCCTCCGCCGCCATGGCGGCCGCCTCCTGGTCTCGTCCCTGCTGCAGGTAGGCGTACACGAGATAGTCGAGCGCGTGCAGGGTCTGATCCCAGGTCCCCTCGAGCTTCTGCTCCCGCTCGAACCGCCGCCCCGCCTCGGCCGAACCGAGGTTGGAGGCGATCGACTCCTGCCACATCCCGACCAGTGTGAACACGTGCGACGGCATGTGCCGCGCGTGCGGAACGGAGGGCGCGATGCCGCTGTACTTCTGCGCCGCCTCGAGTCCGGTCTTCGCGAGCCCGGGCGCGTCGTAGGCGTGAATCAGGTAGTGCGCGAGCCCGGGATGATCCGGCGTCTCGCGGAAGAGCGGCAGGAGCAGCGCCGCCGCCTTCCGGAGCTGCGTGTAGGCAGGGTCGGTGCGGGATGCCGTCGCGATCACCGCGAGGGCGTAGAAGATCGTGCCCTCCCGGTCGTCGGGATGCGCCTGATGCAGGCGCTCCATCCCGCCGTGCCACGCGGCCAGGCGTCCCGACGGCGCGACGGTGCCGAGCCCGCGATAGAAGGCGGCGAGCGCGTCCACGTACGCTCGCTCGCGGGGCGTCGCGGTGCCGGCGGCGACGGCCCGCTCGGCCGCGGCGGCGCCCTGGCGGAGCGCCTCCATCGCCATCGGGGGCCAGAGCGGCCGCACCCAGGTCATTCCCAGCCCCCACCACGCCATCGCGCAGGACGAATCGGCGGCGGCCGCCGCACGGAACGTCTCGACGGCCTCTTCGTACCAGAAGTTGTGGAGATAGGCCACCCCGCGCTCCAGCATCGGCTGCGCTGCCGTGCTGCAGGACGTGGGGAATCGCACCCGGCCGATCGCGGCATTGGCCGCGGGACCGCGGTGGTCGTGCTGAGCGGCGAGCGAGCCGGCGAAGAGCAGCGGCAGCGCGGCAGCGGTGACGCGGAACATCGGACGGTCCTTCACGGAGGCGATCGGAGTTTGCCTGCCGCCCTCACCGGGGTCAAGCCGGCGACCAGGCGCCGCTCCGCCAGAGGACGAAGGCGTAATCGAGGGCGATCTCCCGGAGCCGGTCGTAGCGACCCGAGGCGCCGCCGTGGCCTGCACCGAGATTGGTCACCAGCAGCACGGGATGGGCGTCCGTCTTGAGCGTGCGCAGCCGGGCCACGTACTTGGCCGGCTCCCAGTACATGACCTGGCTGTCGTTCAGCGAGGTGCGCACCAGCATCGCCGGATACGACCGGGCCGCGAGGTTGGTGTAGGGGCAGTACCGGCGGAGCCAGGCGTACTGCTCCGGCATCCGGGGATTGCCCCATTCCTCGTACTCGCCGACCGTGAGTGGCAGCGACGGATCGAGCATCGTGTTGAGGACGTCCAGGAAGGGCACCTGCGCGACGACGGCGCCGAAGAGATCCGGCCGGCGGTTCACCGCCGCCCCGACGAGGAGGCCTCCCGCACTGGCGCCTTCGATCACCAGCCGCTCGGGCGTGGTCCACCCGTCGGCGATCAGCGTCTCCGCCACCCGCTCGAAGTCCGCGAACGTGTTCTCCTTGTTCGCCATCCTCCCGGCGTCGTGCCATCGGCGGCCCATCTCGCCCCCGCCGCGGACGTGCGCGATGGCGATCACCGTGCCGCGATCGAGCAGCGAGAGCCGGTTCGACGAGAAGCTCACCGGCACCGAGAGCCCGTACGCGCCGTAACCCGTGAGGAGGAGCGGTCCCGGTCTCGCGGGGGGCGGCGTCCGGGAGAACAGGATGGTGACCGGGATGGGCGCTCCGTCCTCGGCCGTGATGGTGAGCCGGTCGCAGCCGTAGCGCGCGGGATCGAAGCCGCCCAGCACCTCGCGGCGCTTGAGCAGCACGCTCGTGCCCGAGCGCACGTCGTAGTCGTAGACCGACGACGGGGTCACGGGCGATTCGTAGCCGTACCGGAAGACGCCGGTGTCCCACTCCAGGTTGGCACCGGGGTACGCCTCGTACACCGGCTCGGGAAAGGCGACGTACCGCGCGATGTTCGCGGCGTGGGTCGTGATCCGGATCGCCGGAAGGCCCTGCCGCCGCTCCCAGGCGACCCAGTGTTCCGCGAAGGCCTCGATCCCCTCGACCATCACGTCGTCGCGGTGCGGCAGCAGCTCGACCCACGCGTCCGGGCCGGGCTCGGCCTCCGGCGCGTGCACCACGCGGAAGTTGGGGCCGGTATCGTTGACCCGGATGATCCAGCCGTCGCCGGCGTGCTCCACGTCGTACTCGCGGTCCGGAACCCGTCCGGCGATGCTCCGCCAGGCTCCGGCCGGCTGGTCCGCGGGCAGCCAGTGCACTTCGCTGGTCGTGTGACTGTCGGTGGACAGGATCAGGTGGCGCCCGCTGCGGGTGCGCTCCACGTGCACCCGGAATCGGGCGTCGTCCTCCTGCCTCACCAGCGTGTGCGCCCCGCCGATCTCGAGCCGCCAGAGCTGGTACTGCCGCTTGGCCTCGTCCTCGACGGTGTGAAAGAGCGTGCGATTGTCGGGACACCACGCCACCGAGCCGACCCCCTGGATCGGCCCGGCGATGACCCGGCCGGTCTCCAGGTCGAGCACGACGAGCAGATACTCTCGGTAGCCGGTGGGGTCGCTGGAGTAGGCGAGGAAGCGGCCGTCGTCGCTCACCTCGAACGCGCCCAGCGCCATGTGACTCCGGCCCGCGGCGAGCACGTTGAGATCAAGCAGGATCTCCTCGGCGGCCTCGAGGGAGCTGCGCTTCCGGCAGGAGATCGCGTACTGCTTTCCCTCTTCGGTCCGGCTGTAGTACCACCACCCGCGGTACCGATAGGGGACGCTCAGGTCGGTCTGCTTGATCCGCCCGAGCATCTCCCCGTAGAGCACCTCCTGGAGCTCCCGCGTCGGCGCGAGGACCACGTCCGCGTAGGCGTTCTCCGCCTCGAGGTACGCGCGCACGTCGGGATCCTCGCGGTTCCGGAGCCAGAAGTACTCGTCCACCGAGCGTTCTCCGTGGATCTCGAGCACGCGGGGACGGCGGGGCGCAAGGGGCGGGGCGAGTGGCGCGGTATCGGTCATGGCACCGGCGAACGACTCAGCAGCTTCTCCAGCCTGGCCTTCACGGCCGGCCAGTCCTCATCGACGATGCTGTAGTAGACGGCGTCGCGGACGAAGCCGTCCCAGTTGATGCGCTGCTTGCGCAGCACGCCCTCCTTGACGGCGCCGATCCGCTCCAGGGACCGCTGCGACCGCTCGTTGCGGGCGTCGGTCTTGAACTGGACTCGGAGCGCGCCGAGCTCCTCGATCGCGTGGCGCAGGAGGAGATACTTGCACTCGGTGTTCACCGGCGTGCGCTGCGCGGAGGCGCTGAGCCAGGTCCAGCCGATCTCGAGGGTCCGCCAGGAGCGCCGGATCTCCAGGAACCGGGTCGAGCCGATGGCCCGGTCGGTGGCGTGGTCCACGACGGCGAAGGGGAGCTGGTCCCCCGCCGCGGCGCGGCGCCAGGCGTCGTCGATCCAGGTGAGGAGGTCTCCGCCGCTCGCCGGCTGCGGGATCGGCATGAAGCGCCAGATCTCCGGGTCGGCGGCGGCGGCCAGGAGATCGTCGGCGTGGCGGTGATCGAGCGGCTCGATGCGCACCCGATCGCCGTAGAGCACGACCGGAACCGGATTCATCGCGACCCGACCGGGAGCTCAGTCATGGGGCAGCGCGCCGAGGCGCCTCACCGCCTCCTCGAGCATCGCCTCGGTCTTGCAGAAGGCGAAGCGGGTCATCCGGGCTCCGTCCTCGGGCCGGCTGAAGAAGCTGGTCCCCGGCACGGTGGCGACGCCTCCCACCGCGGTGAGCCAGCGGGCGTACTCGGGCGCCGGCAGGGACGACAGGCCGGAGAAGTCGGCGAGGATGTAGTAGGCGCCTTCCGGCGGCACGACCCCGAACCCCGCCGCCGCGAGCGCGCCCACGAGCAGATCGCGCCGACGGCGATAGTCGCGCGCCAGTCCCTGGTAGTAGTCCGGGCCGAGCGTCTCCACGGCGACCGCCAGACCCTCCTGCAGAGGCGCCGGCGCGCCCACGGTGAGGAAATCGTGGACTTTCCGAATGGCGTCGGTGAGCGCCGCGGGCGCGACGATCGTGCCGATGCGCCATCCGGTGATGCTGAACGTCTTCGACGCGCCGCTGATCGTCACCGTCCGCTCCCGCATGCCCGGAAGCGTGGCCAGCGGGATGTGCTCGCCGTCGTACCGGATGTGCTCGTAGATCTCGTCGGTGACCGCCCACGCCCCGTGGCGCTGGCAGAGCGCGGCGATCGCCTCGAGCTCGGCGCGGGTCAGCACCCGTCCCGAGGGGTTGCCGGGCGTGTTCACGATGATCGCCCGCGTGCGCGGGGAGAACGCCGCCGCCAGCCGGTCGAGGTCGAGCGGCCGGCCGGGCAGCAGGGGGACGAACACCGGGCGCGCGTCGCAGAGGATCGCGTCGGGCCCGTAGTTCTCGTAGAACGGCTCGAAGACGACGACTTCCTGTCCCGGATCCACGAGCGCGAGCAGGACGGCCGCCATCGCCTCGGTGGCGCCGCAGGTCACTGTGAGCTCGGTCTCCGGATTGACCCGCATCCCGTACCATTCCTCGTACTTGCGGGCGATCGCGTCCCGGAGACGCTTGGCGCCCCACGTGATGGCATACTGGTTGACGTCGTCGCGGATCGCGCGGGCGGCCGCCTCCTTGAGCACGTCGGGGCAGGGAAAGTTGGGGAAACCCTGGGCGAGGTTGATCGCTCCGTGCTCCGCGGCGAGGCGGGTCATGCCCCGGATGACGGATTCGGTGAACGTGTGGGTGCGACGCGCGGTCGTCATGCGCGCTTAAGTTAACGTGTCCTTCACGCGGACGAAGCATGGATCGGACGACGGGCTCCCGCGGCTTCGACTTCGACCGCGAGTACGGCGCCACGTATCAGGATCGGATCCGCCGGATCGTTCCCGGCTACGACGACCTGGCGACGATGATGCTGGGCGAGCTCACCGGCCCGGTGCCGTTCGCCGGACGGATCCTCGTGGTGGGAGCCGGTGCCGGCGAGGAGATCGCGGTCATGGGCGCGCTCAGGCCGCGGTGGCGCTTCACCGGCGTCGATACGTCGGCGCAGATGCTCGCCCTGGCCCGCGTCCGGCTCCTGGGCCTGAGCCTGATGGAGCGGGTGACGCTGCATCACGGCGTCACGGCGACGCTCCCGCGCGAGCCGCTGCACGACGCCGCCACGCTCGCGCTCGTGCTCCACTTCGTCCCGGACCAGGGCGAGAAGCTCGCGCTGCTCCAGGCCATCGCCGAGCGGCTCCGGCCCGGCGCTCCTCTCACCCTGATCGACGCGCACGGCGACCCCGACTCGGCCGACTTCCGCGCCGGATTCGATGCCTGGATGCGGTATCTCACCCTGCGCGGGATGACCGCGGAGGAGCACGAGCGGTACCGCGCGCAGCTCACCGCCAGCTGCGTCTTCGTGCCGGAGTCGCGGCTGCGCGAGCTGCTCGCCGAGGCGGGTTTCGGCCCGCCGCGGATGTTCTATCGGGGCTACGTCTTCGGAGGATGGATCACGACCCGGCGATGACCGCCGGCGGCTTGGGGAGGCACCATGCAGAGACTGTCCGGATGTCTGGCCATGCTCGTCGTCACCCTCGCAGGCGCGGCGCCCGTCGCGGCGCAGCGGCCGGACCTGAGCCGTCTCGAGCTCGTCGATCTCACCCACGCCTTCGGCCCCACGACGCTGTACTGGCCGACCTCACCGTCCGCCTTCGAGCTCCGGGCGCTGCACGTCGGGCCCACCCCGGCGGGCTTCTTCTATTCCGCGTACACCATCTCGACGCCGGAGCACGGCGGGACGCACCTGGATGCCCCGGTCCACTTTCACGAGAGTGGCATCCCGGCGGACCGGATCCCGCTCGACCGTCTCGTGGCCAACGCGGTGGTGATCGACATTACCGCCCAGACTGGACGCGACCCGGACTACCGGCTCACGGTCGCCGACCTCGAGGCCTTCGAGCGACGCCATGGACGCATCGCGGCGGGCACCATCGTCCTGTTGCGGGCGGGGTGGAGCGCGCGGTGGGGAGATCGCAAGGCGTACTTCGGGGACGACACGCCCGGTGACGCGTCGAAGCTCCACTTCCCGGGTTATGGCGCGGACGCTGCGCGCTGGCTCGTGGAAGGCCGGCGGGTTTCGGCGCTCGGCATCGACACGCCGTCGGTGGATTACGGGCCCTCCCAGGACTATCCGGTGCACCGGATCGGCGCGCCGGCAGGGGTGCCGAACTTCGAGAACCTCACCAACCTCGACCGGCTGCCGCCGACCGGCGCCGTGGTGATCGCGCTGCCGATGAAGATCGAAGGCGGCTCCGGCGGCCCGCTCCGCGCGATCGCCCTGGTGCCGAAGCGCTAGGCCGGGAAGCCGGGAGCGTCCCGGACGTTCCGCATCTGCAGCAGATGCCGGCGCTCGTGGGCGAGCGCCGAGGCGAGCCACGCCGCCGCGTTGAGGCGGAGCCATCCCGCGCCCTGCGCCACCGACGCCATCCGGATCCGGTCGAGCGCCAGACCGTCGGCCAGCTCCAGCGTCCGCCGGAGCCTGGCGTGGTGGAGACGCCAGGCCGGCTCGGCGACGCGGAGGTCCACGTTGCCGGGAGGCACGAAGTTGGCCGGAGACGGCATGGGGCGCTTGCCCGGCCGTTCCATCGTGCGCGCGAACCAGCCGCCCAGCCATCCCAGCCGCGCCGGGCCGGGGCCGGTCTTCCCTTCCTCGCGGGCGTGCGCGAGGACCCGCTCGAGCCGGTCGAGCAGCAGCGTGCCGGTCTGCCGCAGATGGGCCACGCACTCGGCGATCGACCACTTGCCCGGCGCCGGCCGCCAGTTGGCCTGCTCGGCGGACAGGCCGGCCAGCACGCTCAGCGCGTCGCGCTCGATCGCGTCCAGCTCCGCCAGCCAGCCTCTGACTTGCGACGACTGCACGGTCATCGGCCCCTCCGAACCCAGAACTCAGAACCCAGAACTCAGAACCCCTAATACACCCCGAGGTCCCTCGCCGACACCACGGCGCCCGCATAACCCGCTGCGCGCAGCTCCCGGATGAGGTCGTCGTCGGTCGCGCCCCAGTAGAGCTGGTGGTGCAGGACGAGGAGCTTCGGCCGCGCGCGCGCGGCGACGCGGGCCAGCTCGACCGTGGAGGTGTGGGCCCCCGCATGATACCGCTGCCAGTCGGCGGACCGGCCCCGGAAGCGCTCGGCCGAGTACACCTCGTGAACGAGGACGTCGCAGCCGTTGCACGCGGCGACGACGGCTTCGCTCGGCCGGGTGTCGCCCGACACCACGATCACCCGGTCGCGGGTCTGGAACCGGTACCCGAAGGCGACCGGCCAGTTGGTGTGCGGAACCTCGAACGCGGTCACCACGACGTTCGAGTCCCGGTGCACGACCCCCGGCTCGACGTCCGTGGCCTCGACCACCCACGCTTTCGGGTGATGGGGCTGCGGCCCCTCGGTGCGGATCCGGATGTCCTCCGTCCACGCCTCCGTGAGCCGCCGCGCGAGAGCGCTCGTGCCTCTGGGCCCGAAGACCCGGAGCGGCTCGCGCCGGTCGGCGAGCCCGCCGGTGTGGAGGAGATCGGGAAGCCCGACGGTGTGATCGGAATGCAGGTGCGTCAGGAAGACCATGCCGAGCCGCGCCGGAGCGACGGCGGCCACACCCTCGCGCTCGGCCTGGGCCGCCCGCCGCACGACGCCGGGGCCGGCGTCGACCAGGTACGCGGCGCCGTTCACCACGATGGCGAGGGCCGGCCCGGACCGCTCGGGATCGGGGTTCGGCGTGCCGGTCCCGAGCATCACGACGCGGGTTAGGTTCGGCGAGACCGCCCGGTCCTGTGCCGCGGGGGCGCCGGTCGGCGCGACGATCGCGAGCGCGGCGCCCAGAACCCGGAGCCCGGAGCGCCTAGCCGTTGTAGATCTCCCCGCCGGTCTCCCGGTACATCTCCAGGACGGCGCGGGCCTCGTCGCGCAGCACCTCCCGCACGATCTCGACACCGCGCTCCTCCAGATAGCGGTAGGACTCGGGGAAGACCGGGCCCTCTTCGAAGCGGAGCCTCGTGGCGTCCTCCCGCGCGGCCCCGCACACCACGCGCCGCACCCCGCTCCAGAGAATCCCGCCCAGGCACATCGCGCTCGGCTCGCAGGAGGTGACCAGCTCGTGGGGCGGGAGGTCGCTCCCGCCGAGCGAGAAGGCGCCGATCCGCGCCTGGGCCAGCATGCAGGCCACCATCTCGGCGTGGAGCGCGCTGTTCCGGAGCCGGGTGACGCTGTTCACCCCCACCGACACGAGGCGTCCCGTGTCCCGCTCGAACACCGCCGCGCCGAAGGGGCCGCCCGTGCCGCGCACGATGTTCTCCTGCGCCAGCCGGATCACCAGGCGCATGCGCTCCTCGTCCGACGCCGGGAGCGCCGGCGGGATCCGGAGCTCGCCGATCCACTCGGGCAGCGTGATCTCGAGTCCGAACAGGAGCTCCCCCATGTCTCCCGGCCCGCTAGCGGCCGTCCGTCCGCCGGGGAGGGTTCGCGCGGTCGCGCGCGACGATCTCCTTCACCTGCGCGAGCAGCGTCGGTCCGTGATAGGGGATGCCGTCCTTGATGGTCCATTCCACGCCGCCGGTCCGGACGGCACGGCCGTCCCGGATCGTCTCGGTGCCCGTGGCGTAGAGCACCTTCAGATCCTCGAGCGGATTGCCGTTCACCACGATGAGGTCGGCCAGCCAGCCGGCGCGCACGCGGCCGAGCCGGGTCTCCTGGCCGAGGATCCGCGCGTTGTTGCCCGTGGCATGCTGAATCACCTTGAGTGGGTGGAAGCCGGCCTCCTGATGGAGCTCGAGCTCCCGCACGAGCCCGAAGCCGTACATCTGATAGATGAACCCGGCGTCCTCGCCGGCGCCGATCACGCCGCCCCGCCGCTCGAAGTCGCGCAGGGCCGCCATCCAGATCCGGTAGTTCTCCTTCCAGTACGCCTCGTCGGTGGAGCTCCAGCCGATGAAGTAGGAGCCGTGGTTGGCGGGGTTGGGCCGGAAGTAGGCCTCGAGCGTCGGATGCAGGTACTCGCGGAACCAGGGCTGTTGCTGGGCCCGGGTGAGATCGCGGCTCGCCTCGTAGATGACGAGCGTCGGATCCCACGCCACGCCGGCGTCGACGAGCGCTTGCAGCACCCGCCCGAGCCGCTCGGGGTCCGCCTCCCGCCAGAGCCGGCCCGCCCAGCGAAAGCGGTCCACCTCGTCGTTGTAATTGTACGTGGACGGAAACCCCTGCACGCCGTCCCGGATCGCCGCGTCGGGGACGCCGTACCAGTGCTCGATGCTGGTGGTGCCGAAGCGGGCGTCATCCCAGGCGTTGGTCTCCTCGACGCCCGCGTGGTGCGCGACCCGGAGGCCGGCCTTCTTCGCTTCGTCGAGCATCGCCTCGAGCAGATCCCGATCGATACCCACGATCTTGATGCCGTCGACCCCGAGCGCCTTGAGCGCCCGCACCCGCGCCCGGGCCTCCTCCGGCGTCCGGATGCCGCGGCTCTCCACGTCGTCGCCGCCGCCGCCGAAGCTCGCGTAGACGAAGAGCCGGGGCGCCTCGAGCGTGCCGGCGGCGCTCTGCTCCCGCAGCTCGAGCGTCCGCCGGGTGCGGCTGCCGACGTCGCGGACCGTGGTGATGCCCGAGGCGAGCCAGAGCTTGAGCTCGTACTGGAGCGGCTGCGGCTGCCCGCCGCGCTCCTCCTGCACGTGGCCGTGCAGGTTGATGAGGCCGGGCAGCACGTACTTCCCCGTGGCGTCGATCTCGGCGTCCGCGGCGGGGCGCCGGGCCCGGCCTTCCCGCACGGCCACCGGGTCGAGGGCCACGATCTGCGCGATGGTGTTGCCCTCGATCAGAATGTCGAACGGCCCGGACGCGGGGGTTCCGTTCCCCTCGACGATCAGCGCGTTGCGGATCGCGAGCCGTGCCGGCCGCGTGCCATGGCGCACGCCGCGGACGCCTTCCTGACCGGCGAGGTCCGGGAGACCGGCCACCGCCAGGAGTGTGGCGCAGGCGGCGGCACGGAAGCCGGCGCCCGCGACACTCGCGGGCAGACACAGGCGAGCCATCGATTCTCTCCTCAGCGGAAAACGGCGGTGAGCGGGCGCCCGTCCAGCTGCTCGGTGGGCTGGACGTCGAGCAGCTGCGCGAGCGTCGGCGCGATGTCCACCGTGCGGGCGAACGTGTCGTGACGTCCGGGCTTGACCCCGGCACCCCAGAAGACGATCGGGACGTTGGAATCGGAATCGTGGGGCGTGCCGTGGAGCGCGTAGAACACCGTGTGCCAGTAGCTCCCCGGCGTCAGGGTCACGACGGCTTCGACCGGCACGTCCGACGGGAACATGTTGGTCCAGCGGCGCGAGATCGCATCCTGCCGCGACGGATCGCGGGGAATCTCGCTGTGGCGCTCCGCCCGGAGCACGCCGGGGATCCGGCGCGCCACGGCGAGAAACGAATCCACCGTGGTGCGCACCACCGCCCCCAGGTGTTCCAGGTCCACCCCGAGCGAATCGCGCTCGATGAGCAGCGCTCCGCTCTCGAAGTCCACCGCGCGCACATTGCCGCGCGCGGACGTGACGACCTGGGCCGCGGCCCGCAGCGCAGGGCCCATGTCGACCCGCACAGGCGCCGGCGTCACCCGGCCGTTGTGGAGCTCCGGAAACGGCGTCACGCCGTGGTCCCCGGTGAGCGCGAGCACGAGTCGACCGGCCCCACGCAGCTTGGCCAGGGAATCGATGAAGACGCCGAGCACGCGGTCGAGCCGGACGACCTGATCGTGGATCTCCCGTGAGTCGGGACCGAAGCGGTGCCCGATCAGGTCGGTGGTCGAGAACGAGACCGCGAGGACGTCGGTCTGCGAGCCCGTACCGAGCCCGAGGGCCTCCACGCCCCGGAGCGCCATCGCCCCGATCACTTCGTCCATGAACGGAAAGCCCGGAAGCTGGGCCGCCGCGGTGTCGGGGGCGGCGGAGAGCCGGTAGGGGAACAGGAAGCCCCGGCCGCGCGACTCCACCGGCACGCTGTCCGGCTCCGCGTACTTCGACGGATCGAGGAGCAGGTTCCATTCGCGGCCGGCGTAGGACCGCGGCGCTGTGGCGTTGAACTGCTTCACCCAGTCCGGAAGCGCATCGCGGTACCAGCGGCTCGTCGTGAAGAAGCCGCTCGCCGACCACCAGTAGACCTCCTGCTTCGATCGGCCGATCGGCAGGATCGCGCCCCGGTCCTTGAAGGACACCGAAAGCACCTTGGTGCGCGGATCGACCGCGGTCATCCAGTCCACCAGCGTCGTCCCGCGGAACAGCGACGGAGAGGCCGGCGCCCCCGTTCCCGAAACGAGCGGCGCGCCCGGAGTGTTCACGCCGGCCAGGTTCCTGGTGATGCCGGTGTTTCGGGGAAAGCGGCCCGACAGCAGAGTCGAGTGGCCCGGCGCCGTCTCCGTGATCGCGTGGTCCTGATGCCCGTTCAGATACACCGCTCCCTCGTCCAGCAGCCGCTTGAGCCCGCCGGTGTACTGGCCCTTCCAGCGGTCCAGGTAGTCCGCGCGGAGCTGGTCGACCGTGATCATGACCACGAGCGCCGGCCGGGCCTGTTCCGCCGTCGGGTCACCAGGGCCGGAGCGGGCGGCGCAGGCGCCGAGGAACGCGAGAAGGGTGAGACAGGTCAGCATGAGCATCGGCGGTAGGGGGGAGAGCGCCCGGACGACGGAAGTGTTCGGGAAGAATACTCGCCCCGACCCGGGTCCGGCGGAAGCGGTGCGGGGCCCTCCCGCTCGGGCGCGTTCTACGCTAGAATCGAGGCCTGTCTCCGGAGGACAACCCATGTCAACCCCCGCCGTCAGCCGACGAGTCGCCGCCGTGGCGCTCGCGCTCTGCGCATTGGAGGCTTCCACCTCCTCCCTGAACGCGCAGCTCGCCCCAGATTCCGCCGGAAAGACCGAGGTGCCGAAGTCGGCCCGGGTCTTCCGGGACGCCAGGCCGTTCGCGATGACCCTGACGGCCGATTTCAAGTCAGTCTTCAAGGACCGCGATACGACGAGCACGAAGTTGTTCCCCGCCACCCTCAAGTACGTCGGCGAGGCGGGAGACACCGTCAGCCTCGACGTACAGCTGGCCACGCGGGGCCACTTCCGGCTCAAGCCGTCTACCTGCGCCTTCCCCCCGATCAAGGTGCACTTCGACAAGGAGAAGACGAAGGGCGGACCGTTCGGCGGCGAAGGGTCCCTCAAGCTCGGCACGCACTGCCAGCGCGGCGACCGTTACGCGCAGAACACCCTGATCGAGTACGCGATCAACCAGATGTACTCGCTGGTCAGCCCGATCAGCCTCAAGACCCGGCTGGCCAGCGTCACCTGGATCGACCCGGCGGATCCGAAGTTCACGATCACCCGCCCGGGCTTCTGGCTCGAGGACGAGGATGAGGTCGCCAAGCAGGTCCGCGGCAAGGTCGTCATGCAGCAGGGCGGGACGCCGACCGACATGAATCCGCGGCTCATGGCGATCACCGACGTCTTTCAGTACATGATCGCGAACACCGACTTCTCGCTCTGGGCGCTCCACAATTTCCGGATCTTCGCCACCGATACGTCGATGATGTACCTGCCGATGGCGTACGACTTCGACTGGTCGGGGCTCGTGGACGCGCCCTATGCGCGGCCCGACTACCGCCTCCCGATCAAGCGGGTGACCGACCGCCTCTATCGGGGAGCCTGCCATCCCCCCGAGGTCCTGACCGACGTCCTCGGGCTCTATCGGACCAAGAAGGATGCGCTCTACGGCACGCTGCGGGAGCTGCCCGGCCTCGACCCGAAGCGGCTCAAGGAAGCCACGGACTTCCTGGACGAGTTTTACAAGATGATCGACGATCCCGGGCAGGTGAAGCGCGAGTTCGGGAGGGTGTGCAGCTAGCGCGCGTGCCGCTCGAACAGTGACTCGAGGCCTTCCTGCCGCACCAGCGGCAGGAAGCGCGGATCGCCTCGGAGTCCCTCGAAGTCGGGGTTCCCCACCACCAGCCGGAAGCGGCCGGGACGCTTCTCCCGGAGCCTGAGAACCCAGTCCATCGCCTCGCGCGCCTCCCCCAGCTGCGTGTGGAGGAGCGCGATGCGCTCCTCACGCAGCGGCGGGATGTCGCCGCCCGGTTCGTCGTTCCGGAGCGCGACCTGGAGGGAATCGATCCGCCGCCGGAGCTCGCGGCCGAGCTCCTGCCGGTAACCCGCCGGGCCGTCGCGCGAGAGCGCGGCGGCGAAAGCGCCGGCGCCGCCGGTGTCCGGCGCGGCCCGCCGGGCGGCCACGGCGTCGGTCCAGCGTCCCAGCCGCTCGTAGCTGGTGATGAGCCGGGTGTGTGCGGCGGGCGAGAGCGGCGAGATCCGCACGGCTTCCCGCAGCGCCACCACCGCCGAATCGTACCGGCGCGCGCGCATCAGAATGTCGCCCAGGGTATTGAAGCCGTGGGAGCGGTCCGGCTCCATCAGGGTGGCCTGTCGGGCGTGCACGATGGCGGAATCGAAGGCCCGCTCCGCCTCGGCCAGGTAGATCGCCCGGAACCGCAGCGCCTCGTGGCTCTCCGGCGCGAGCTTCACCGCCCGCTCCAGCGCATGGCGGGCAAGCGGCCAGTCGTCGAGGCTCATCGCCGCCGTGCTGAGAGACACCCAGCTGTTCCCGATCGTGCTGTCGATCGCGAGCGATTTGCGGGCGTAGAGCATCGTCGAGTCTATCATGACCAGAAACGGCGCACGCCAGCCCCGGAACGACGCCAGGGCGAAGTACGACGACAGGAGCGACCAGCCCCGCGCGAAGCTCGAGTCGAGCGCCAGCGCCCGGTTGGCATACCACCGCGTGGAATCGTTGAGCAGCCGCGCGTTCGGCGTGCCGGGCGGGGTCGCCCGGTTGTTCAGGAAGTACCCGCGCAGATACAGGTCGTACGCCTGCTTGTCGACGATCGGGCGCCGGTGGAGGGTCGCCACGTCGGCGCCGCCCAGCGCGAGTCGCAAGGAATCGCCGATCGTGCGCGCGATCTCTCCCTGCAGGGCCTGCACGTCGCCCACGGTGCGGTCGTAACGGCTGCTCCAGAGCAGGTTCCCCCCCGGCACCTGCACCAGCTCGGCGCGCAGGTGCAGCGAATCTCCGGCTCGGCCCCGGCGCAGCTCCCAGGCGAGCACCGCGCCGACGCCGAGCTTCCGGCCGAGCTCCTCGGAGGTGAGCTCCGGCTCCCGGCGGATCACCTGCCCGACCAGAATGGGCGCCGTCACCGTGAGCTGAGGCAGCCGGCGCAGCAGATCCACTACGCCGTCCTGAATGCCCTCGCTCAGGTACGCCGCGGTGCTGTCGGCCGCCGGCGTGGTGAGGGGCGTCACGGCGAGGGCCGTGATGGCCTCGCCGCGGCTTCGTCGGGGCAGGAGCGCGATCGCAGCGAGGGCGACGACGGCGACGAGACCGGCTCCCACCAGCATCGCCTGCCGCTTCCGCCGCGGCGACCGGTACGTGAACTGTTCGCCCGTCGCCAGCGTGGCGACCACCGACGCGAATTCCCCGGGGGTCGAGAAGCGTTCCTCCGGATCCCGGGCGAGCGTCCGCTGGACCACCGCGTCCACCGACTCGCTGATCCCGGGATTCACCGAGCGGGCGCTCGGCGCCTCCTCCGCGAGTCGCCGGGCCAGCATGCCCGAAAGCGACGAGCCCGTTCCCGGCGGCTTTCCCGTGAGCATCTCGAACAGCACGCAGCCCAGCGCGTAGAGATCGCTTCGTCCGTCGACCGGCCGCTCTCCCGTGATCTGCTCCGGGCTCATGTACGCCGGTGTGCCCACCGTCTGGCCGGTCCGGGTCAGCGCCGCCCCACCGGCTTCGTCAACGGCGCGGGCGATGCCGAAGTCGGCGACGACGGCGTGGCCTTCCGAGAGGAGCACGTTCTCCGGCTTGATGTCGCGGTGGAGCACGCCGTGCCGGTGGGCGTGGTCCAGACCCTCGGCCACCTCCCGCGCGATCCGCAGCGCCTCCTGCTCCGGGACGCGGCCGTCCCGCTTCAACCTCGCCCGCAGCGTCTCGCCCTCGACGAACGGCATCACGTAATAGGGACAGGCCGACATGCCGGTCCCCAGGTTCACCGTCCCGCTGTCGAGCAGCGGCAGCACGTGCGGGTGGTTGAGCCGCGCCGCGACCTCGATCTCCCGCCCGAATCGCTCGGTGCCGAGGGTCTGGGCCAGCTCGGGGCGGAGCAGCTTGAGGGCGAGGGGACGGTGGTGGCGGAGGTCCTGGGCCAGCCAGACGGTCGCCATCCCCCCTTCGCCGATCATCCGTTCGATCCGGTAGCGATCGGCGAGAGCGGCCTGGAGCGTCTCGAGAAGCTCGGGCATCAGGGCGTGCCGTCAGGCAAGGTAGCGCTCGCGCAGGATGCGCTGGTGATGCAGCTCGTGGCCCGTGATCACCCAGGCGAGCGCGCGAACCGACACCTCGGCGCCCGCGGCCGTTCCCCGGCGTGTCGCGGCGTCCGCGGGCAGGTGATCGAACAGGGCGAGCGTGGCCCGGCGCACGGCGTGGAACTCGGCGAGAAGATCGACCAGCGAGCGATCACGAGCCCCCGCGAGCGGGACATACGTCTTCTCATCGAAACCGGGGAGCGGCGTCGCATCCCCCCGGGCGATGCGCAGGGCGCGGTAGCTGAAGATCCGCTCGGCGTCGATCACGTGGCTCAGCACGTCCTTGACCGTCCACTTCCCGGGGGCGTACGCGTGCTCCGCCTGCGCCGGCGTGAGCCCTTCGAGCAGAGCAGTGGTCGCGTGCAGCTGCCGCTCCAGCGTCTGCAGGATGTCGCCCTCGGGAACCTCGCGCACGTATCCGAGATGGAACGACGCGCATTCCGACCGGTCGGGTCTCGCGTATTCGGCGCGGACGGGCATGGGGTGCCTGGGGGCGACTCCGGCTGGGGCGCGTTGCCGTGGAATTTAGCGACGCCCCGACGAGCCGAGCGCCGCCTCCGGCACCCGCTCGAACCGGAGGTTGCGCACGCGGCCGGCCCAGAGCACGAATCCGTCCGGCCGCCCGCCGCGGCCCCGGGTGAACCGGAGGTACTCCTGACCGGGGAGGGCAAAGCCGTCGCGGTAGACCGGAACGAGCGCCTGGGATGTCCGCCAGCCCCGAAGCAGTCGCAGCGTATCGCGCTCGACCGCGAGTCGCAGCTCCGCGCCCAGCTCGGAGCTCCGGTACGTGCCGGCGTAGGCGGCCAGCTCGGCGGGGCTCGAGAGCGGCGGGTCGACCCGGAGGTATTCCACCTCACGGCCATTTGCCGGTTCGACCACGAGGCGGAGCGGGGGACCATTCTCCACCCGCCAGACGGTAAAGAAGACCTCCGCCTGAGGGTGTCGGAACCGCCCCGGAGCGATGGAAATGAGGGCACGGTTCCCGGTCCTCCCGAAGAGGAGCCCGCCGGTCCCGTGCCGGAGGACCAGGACTTCCTCGGTGCGCGGCGAATGATAGACGCCGGCCAGCGACGCCAGCTCGGCGGAATCGACGGCGATCGGCCGGGGCGGCGCGGGAGCGGCCGCGAGCGCGTCGCCCAGCACGGCGGCCGCGAGATCCCGGGCGAGACCGCCGGGCTCGATGGTTCCGAGGTTGCAGAGCAGGGCCACCGCCACCTCCTGCGACGGATAGCGCGCAAGCGCTGCCCGGTACCCGCCGGTCGATCCCGAGTGGGACACCGACCGCACGCCGCGCCAGGTATCCGCCGTCACGCCGAGGCCGTACGTGAGCAGGGTCCCGTCGTTGAGCCGACCGACCCGCTCGATCGAGTCGCGTACCGCGCCCCAGGGCGCGGGGCCCCGCTGGAGCGCCGCCTGCCAGCGAAGGAAGTCGTCCACCGTCGTGAGCAGGCCGCCGCTCCCGATGACGCGGGTGAAGGGATGGTCGTTCCGGAAGCCGCGCTCGAGCGCCCCCGAATACGCGGCAGCCCGTCCCGGGACCACCACGCGGTGATCCTCGCGCCAGCGCGTCCGACTCATGCCGAGCGGCCGGAAGATCCGCTCCTCGGTGAACTGCTGGAGGGTGCGCCCCGAGACCCGCTCGATGATGGTGGCGGCCACGATGTAGCCGGTGTTGCTGTAGAGGTAATCCTCTCCCGGATCGAAGTTGAGCCGGCGGAGCCGGGAGACGACGTCGATCACCTCGGTGTTGGGGTGATCGACCTCCCCGGCCGGACGTCCCTCCACCTCGTGCAGCGTATAGCGGTCCGGGAGGCCGCTCGTGTGAGTCAGCAGATGCCGGATGGTGATCCGGCGGCCCACGCCGGCCACTTCGGGAACCCAGCGAATCGCCTCGTCGTCGAGCCGGAGCTTTCCGTCCAGGGCGAGCAACACGAGGGCCGCGGCCGTGAACTGCTTGGCCACCGAGCCGCTCTCGGAGAGCGTTTCCACTGTCCACGGTGCCGCGCTCTCGAGATTCGCCATGCCCACCGCGCGGCGCAGGAGCGGCTCTCCGGCCCGGTCGATCCCGAGCGCGCACCCGGGGGTGTCCCGGCGGTTCCAGGGCGAGAGGAGGGAGTCCACCCGCGCGGCGAGGGCGTCGCCGGTCTGGGCCGGGAGCCCGCCCCCGGCGAGCGGGAACGCGATCAGGGCCGCGAGCGCGGCCGCGGCACGGATCATCGTGAGCCTCCGGATTCGGGCAACAGGGTGACGCGCACGTAGCGACCCGGATCAAGGTACCGCCTCGCGGCGTCACGGAGCGAGTCCGTCGTCAGCCGGCTCAGGAGCCGCTCCAGATCGAGGAGGGAGGCCGGAGGCAGGTCCTGGCGCCTCGCCGAGATCAGGAGATCGAGCCAGAAGCCGTTGCGCTCGAGGTTCGTCTCGCGCTCCCGGACCGCGGTCTCGCGCACCTTGGCGAGATCCCCCTCCAGGGCGCCGGCGCTCCGGAGCGAATCGACCACCGCGAACACCGCCCGCGTGAGAGAATCGGCCCGGTCGGGCGCGGAGCCGAAGCTCACCGTGAACCTGTATTCCTCCCGCGGAATCCGGCTCGCGCTGGCGCTCACGTTGACGCCGTAGGTCGCCCCCAGCTCCTCGCGGAGGGCCTCGCGCAGCCGGATGGTCAGGACTTCGCTCAGCGCCTGGAGGGCCTGCGCCTCCTCCCGCGAATACCGCATCGGGCCCGCGAAGACGATCGCGGTCTGGCTCTTGGGCTCGATCCCCTTTCGCACGGTCCGCTCCACGACGCCCGGCGGGGTCTCGATCCCGTGGTCGACGGGCGCCTCCCGCGCGCCGCTGCGTCCCGGCAGCGACCCCAGATACCGCTCCACGAGCGGCCGGATCGAGTCCCGGTTCACGCGCCCCACCAGGAGGAAGGTGAATGCCGCGGGATCCGCGAAACGCTCGCGGTAGAAGGCGAACGATTCGGCGGGGCGGATCTCGTCCAGGAACGCGAGCGTGAGCGGCCGGCTCCGCCGGTGATGGCCCGTCAGCGTGACGGTGAGCGTGTCGGAGAACGCCGACTGCGGGCTCGCGCTCCGGTTCGCGATCACCGCGCGCAGGTTGCCGAGCAGCGCGCTCACCGCGGCCGAATCGAGCCGCGGCTCCCGGAAATGCAGCCAGGCGAGCTGCAGCAGGGTCTCGGCGTCGCGCGGGGACGCGCGCCCGGAAAGTCCGTGCTCATACCCGTTCACATAGGCGTTCAGCCCCACCGCCTTTCCGGCCAGCTTCTTGCCCAGCTCCACCGCATCGAAGCGGCCGAGGCCGCTCACGCTCACCACCTGCGACGAAAGGAGCGCGCTCGGCAGGAGCGAGTCCGGCGCGAGCGACGTGCCGCCCGGTGCCCAGGCGTGGAAGAGGAGCTCGTCGTCCTTGAACTCGGTCGGCTTGAGGATCACCCGCACGCCGTTCCCGAGGGTCCACTCCAGCGTGCCGGCGGCGCTGTCCGCCGTCTCCGCGCGGACCGGCGAGGGGACGAGGTCGGCCGGCACCAGCGCTTCCGTCGAGACCGTCTCCCGGTACGGCTCGACCGGGCGGCGCCGGGTCTCGCCGAACAGGGCGAGCAGCTCGCCGGACTTCGGGATGAGCGGGCGGCTCTTCTCCGGCCCGTCGACCAGGATGGCCGGGGCGCCGCGCAGCCAGGACCGGGCGAGCGAGTCGACCTCCCGGGGCTGCACGTCCGGCACCCATTGGCGCGCCAGCCGGTATTCGTGCTCGATGCCCGGGGCCGCGTCACCGGTGAGATAGTGCTGGACGTAGTCGTCCACGAAGGCGGCGGATTCGCTCTTGTCGCGCTCGGCGTAGAGCTGCTCCAGCGCGCGGAGGTGCTCCTGCTTTGCCCGCTCGAGCTCGGCGGCGGTGAAGCCGTGCCGCCTCACCCGCTCGATCTCCGTCAGCACCGCCTCGAGGCCCCGCCGCACGCCGCTGTCGGGAACCGCCGCGCCGAAGGCGAAGACGTCCGACGACCGCACCAGCTCCGCCCGCGTCGCCCCCGCGCCGATGAACGGCGGGTCGCTGCGCCGGGTGAGCTCGAACAGGCGCTCGTTGAGGATCGCCGTCGCCAGCGCCTCCACGAGCTCGGCCCAGAGCGTCGCGCCCGTGGCGCCGTTCCGCGGCGAAAGCTGGTAGTACACCGAGACGCTGGTCCCGGTGGCCTCCGGGTCGGTCACGATCGCCACCGCCGGCTCGGCGCGTCGCGGCACCGGTATCGACCCGCGCGGCCGGACGCCCGGCGGATTCCGGAGCCCGGTGAAATGGCGGCGCACCAGTCCTTCGATCCGGTCGGGTTCGAAGTCGCCCACGGCGATCACCGCCATCAGACCGGGGCGGTACCACTCGCGGTAGAACCGGCGCATCGCGGCCGGAGTGCAGGCCTGGATGCAGGCCGGCGTTCCGATCGGAAGCCGGACCGCGTACCGCGAGCCCTGGAACAGGACCGGGAGCTGCCGGTCGAGGATCCGCTGCCGCGCGCCTCGCCCGAGACGCCACTCTTCGAGCACGACGCCGCGCTCCTTGCGGATCTCCGCGGTGTCGAACGTCACCCCGCGGGCCCAGTCCTCCAGGATCTGGAACGCCGTCGCGAGTATCGCGGCGCTGTCGGTGGGGACCTGGAGCTGATAGACCGTCTCGTCGAACGACGTGCCGGCGTTGAGGTCCGCGCCGAAGCGCATCCCGATGCGCTCGATGTAGTCGACGATTTCCTGCTTCCGGAAATTCGTCGTGCCGTTGAACGCCATGTGCTCGACGAAGTGCGCGAGGCCGCGTTGATCGGCGTCCTCGAGCACCGACCCCGCGTTCACCACGAGGCGCAGCTCGGCCCGGTGCTCGGGCCGGCGGTTGCGGCGGATGTAATACCGAAGGCCGTTCGGCAGACGGCCCGCAGTCACCGCGGGATCGAGGGGCAACAGACTGTCCGTGGAGCGCGACACGGCCGGAGCGGCGGTCTGCAGCACCAGGGCGGCGAGGATCGGAACGATCACGAGGGGTACCGGCGTGGAGGGTGACGGAGAAGATGCGGGCGGGACACCTATGGGACGACGACGACCGGCCGCCGGGTGGTCGCACGGCGCCCTGATCGATCCCGCGCCTCCACCTCTACAACGTAGCGGCCGTTCCCCAGCCGGCTCAGATCGAGCTCGATGGCCCGACCCGTGAACTCCCCTTCCCTCGAGCCGGTCCACTGCAGCGTCACCGGGGGCCGTCGGCCCACCAGGCCGAGCGACTGGCCGAAGCGACCCAGGAGTCCGCGGCGCTCGGGCACCACCGCGATCGAGACGTCGAGGGAGTCTCCGGCACCCCCGTAAAGCTCCCAGTACACGCCGACCGCGCGCCGGCGGCTCACCCTCGGCTCGCCAAGCGCCCGATCGGCCGCTTCCCACACCGTGGACGGGAGCGATTCGCCCGGCTCGAAGAGGAGCAGGTCCGAGAGCGCCAGCAACGCCGGCGGGACCGGGGACAGCACGGACCGCGTCACGGCGAATCGCGCGGAGTCCAGGCGCTCGACCTCGAGGCTCGCGAGCCTCGCGGGCCACGGCGCGACCGCGACCGCCACCCCGGTGGGAAACGGCCGGTCCGTCGTCACGACGACCGGAGCGCTGGAGGGGTCCCGCGCGAGGGCGAGCGCCACGCGCACCGGGGCGTTGCCGAAGAGCGTGTCGCGCCGCAAATCGAACGACGCGACCACGAGACTCGAATCGCCGCGACGGAAAGCGGCAATCTGGTGCGCCGGGATCGACGTGAAGGCCCTGGCGTAGGCCGGCGCGTAGCGCGACCGCGGGCGCGGGCGCCTGAGGTCCCAGCGCCAGGTCGCGCCGCGAAGCGGGAGGAACGCGTAGGCCGGCTGCCGCTCGTGCCCCACCACCGATTCCGATTCGGGACCGGCCAGCCGGGGGGCGTCCACCGACCAGCGGATGGGCCAGCCGTACCGGAAGAGCAGCTCTTCCGCGTCGGGGCCCCACGACGTCCGCTCCGGCCGGAGCGAGTGGGCGAGAACCTCCGCCATCACGCGGCGGGCAAACAGCTCGGTCCGGAGATCGTTCCCGGGCCGCGACAGGAGCGGGTCACCGAGCCAGAGCAGCGTGTCGGCCGCCGCCGCGTCGCGGGCGTCCTCGAGCGCGACGGTTATGTCGCGCCAGCGGGCCGCGTCGGCGGCCGGCATCTCGCGGAGCGCGACGGCGAACGCCCGCTCGGCCTCCTCGAACCGGCCGGCCGAATGGAGCGCGTAGCCGAGCAGCGCCGCGCACCAGGCGAGGTCGGCGCCGCACATCCGCGAGGCCGCCACCGCCGCGTCCGTCTCCCCGTGCTCGACCAGATAGCGGATCTGCTGGCCGGCGATCCAGCGGTCGCCCGGCAGCGCTTCCTGAGCGCGGGCCAGCGCCAGGAGGAGATGCTGCCGGGCTGGAGCGGCCGCCGGCGCCTCCGGCGGGGGCTGCGCGGACCCGTCGTACCAGTAGCAGTAGCGCCCGATGCGCGCCTCGCAGGGACTCGGCCGGCCGCCCGTGAAGGGCGGAAGGAGCCGGCGCCGGGTCCGCTCGAAGTCGGCCTGGGCCTGCTCCGCCACCCGACGCATCGCGACGGAATCCGGGTCCTGGCCCGTGGCCGGGAGAGCCGGCACCGGCAGGAGCAGGCAGAGCAGCCGGAGGCTTCCTGGAACGATCGGCACGCGGGTTAGGGCCTGAACAGATGACCGAAGCGCCTCTTGAATTCCGCTTTTCGCGCCTCGGGGTCGCCCGCCTCGAGGCCGCGGCACCGCGTGCCCGCGTGCGCGTCCCACCCTTCGGGCCAGGAACGGAAGACCAGCATCCGGCAGGCGGGGCATCGCACCCGCTTGCCCACCACCTGATCGACCGCCAGCTCCTCGGCGTTCAGGATCGCTCCCGTCGGATCCGGGCGGGGCAGGAGCGAGCGCTGCGGAGGCCTCGGCTCGAGGGGCAGGTCGCGGAGCAGCGCCTCGAGGCCGAGCGCCAGCACCTGGGCCACCGTCTCCGCGGAGAGCTCCGGATGCGCCGTCAGAAACCCGCCCACCTCGCCGCCCCGCTCGAGGTGCTCGAGCAGCGCGCGCACCGGCACCCGGGTGCCCGCGAAGACGGGGCTGCCGTTCCGCACATCGGCCGCGTGGGTGATCACCTGATGCAGTGCGCGCACGTTTTCCGTCGGTCTCGATCCCTCGACAAGCTTACCCGCGCCCGGGTGGCGGCGCAGCCCGACGCCTCCTAGCTTGCGCGGCCATGCCTCCGCTGGTGGAAGCCTGCGTGGACTCGGTCTCGGGGGCGGCGGCCGCCGCGGCGGCGGGGGCGGGACGCCTCGAGCTCTGCGCCGGGCTCGTGGAAGGCGGAACGACGCCCAGCGCGGGGCTGATCGGGCTCGTCCGGTCCGTCGTCGCCATCCCGGTGCATGTGCTCGTGCGCCCTCGGGCGGGCGACTTTCTCTACGACGAAGCCGAGCTCGCGGTGATGCGCGGCGACCTCGCCGCCGCCGCGGCCCTCGGCGCGGACGGCGTGGTGGTCGGCGCGCTCGACGCCTCGGGCGACGTCGCCTCGGACGCCCTCCGCGCGCTGATCGAGGCGGCCCGGCCGATGGCCGTCACCTTCCACCGGGCCTTCGATTTCGCCCGCGACCCGGAGCGGTCCCTCGACGTCCTGATGACGCTCGGCGTCGAGCGGTTGCTGAGCTCCGGGCAGGCTCCCACCGCCGAGGCGGGCATTCCGCTGCTACGCCGCCTGGTCGACCGCGCCGGCGACCGCCTCACCGTCGTCGCCGGCGGCGGGGTGACCGCGGCCAACGCGCGGCGCATCGTGCTGGAGACGGGAGCCCGGGAGGTGCATCTGAGCGGGCGGGTCCGCGGGGAGAGCCCGATGCGGTTCCGCCGGGAGACGGTGCGCGCCGGGTCGTCCGAGCTGCCGGGGGAGTACCAGCGGGTGACGACCGACCCGGGCGCGATCGCCGCGGTCGTCGCGGCCCTGTCGTCCTGAAGGCCGAAGGCCGCCCGAGCTCAGGACAACTCCAGCCCGAGGTGGCGGAGCACCTCGGGGGGGGCGCCCTCCCACCGCACCAGCGGCACGTTGCCGAGGTACTGCAGATCCCGCATGCCCTCCCGCGTCGTGTAAAAGCCGACCGCGGTGAGATCCCGCATCAGGTCGAAGAACCGCGCCGCCGCCTGGTGCTCGGGCCGGGCCCGCGGCAGGTGGCAGATCTCGTCGCAGATCTGCTGCCGCTCCGCCTCCGACGCCGCCGCGAAGCGCTTGCCGAACCGGCTGTTCGACTCCCGATCGAGCCACACGAGCCCGCCGCGCACCTGCACCAGGGCCCGCTGCTGCCCGTCGTAGGGCGCGCTGACGTACTCGTTGATGTAGGCGGGCACGCCCACGGCGCTCGCGCTCGGGCTCTTCTCGTCGGCCGGGATGATCGTGTCGCAGAGAACGGCGATGCTGGCGAGCTCGTCGTCGGTCAGGAGCCGCGGCCAGGCGCCCGGCGTGGGCCGCACCAGGTCCGGATCGGTGGGCGTGCCCCGCGGGCCGGTCGGGCGCGCGGGCGCCTGATCCTCCAGCAGCTCGCGCCCGAGGCGCCGGGTCGCGGGATCGCCGAGGACCGGCAGCGCCGCCGCCGTGCCCAGCGTCTTGATCGCGTCGCGACGGGGGATGCCGGGGACCGCGCGCTCCTCCCGCTCCCGACTCGTGTCGTCGGTCATAGGTTGCCCCGCCTCATCTCGTCCATCAGGTGATCCATGGTCCGCCACGCGAGCGCCAGGATGGAGAGCGTGGGGTTCTTGTCGGCGTTGGAGACGAACGGCGCGCCATCGGCGACGAACAGGTTCTTCACCTCCCACGCCTGACACCACGGGTTGAGCACCGAGCGGGCGGGATCGCTCCCCATCTGCGTGGTGCCCACCTCGTGGATGATCTGCCCCCCGCGCGCGATCACCTGGCTCCCGTCGGTCCGGAGCGTGCCCACCACCTTCCCGCCCATCGCCTCGATGATCCGGGCGAAGGTCTTCACCATGTGCGCCGCCTGCCGGGTCTCATGGTCGGACCACTTCCAGTGGAAGCGGAGGACCGGAATGCCCCACTGATCGACGGTGTTCGGATCGAGCTCGCAGTACGACTGCTCGTTGGGGATCATCTCGCCCCGGCCGTCGAAGAACATGAACGAGCCGTAGTAGCGGCGCGCTTCCTCCTTGAAGCGGCGGCCGTACGCGCCGTTGGTGAACGCCTCGAGTCCCCCGAAGATCCCGGGACCCGGCATGCGGCGGCCGCCGCCGAACTCGATGTGGTAGCCGCGCGCGAAGTCGAGCTTGCCGGCGAGCTGGTCGGCGTACAGCCACCACGGCATGTACACGTGCTCGCCGTCCGCCCCCTCCTCGTTGTGCGGCGGGACGTTCTCCAGCGCCGGGATCTGTCCCTGCAGCCCGGCCCCGACCGTGTCCATCAGATACTTCCCCACGAGCCCGCTCCCGTTCGCGAGGCCGTTCGGGAAAGCCGCGCTCCTGGAGTTGAGGAGAATCCGGGCGGTCTCGCACGCGCTCGCCGCCAGCACGACGGCCCGCGCGCTCACCTGGTGGAGACTCCGCGTGAGCCGGTCGACGTAGCGCACGCCGGTGGCCTTCCCGGTCCGATCCGTCGCCACCTCGTACACCATCGCGTCGCAGATGATGTCGCAGTTCCCGGTCGCGAGCGCCGGCGGCAGCAGGACGGTGGTGGACTGGAAGTTCGCCTTGATCGAGCAGCCCCGTCCGCACGGCGTCGCCCAGAAGCACGCCTGACGGCTCCGCATTGATTCCGCCAGCACCCGCTGCGCCAGCCGGTTGCCCGGATGGATGCGGGCCGGCAGCGTCGCGGCGTCCTGGCGCGCGGTGAGGATCGCCTTGTGGATGGGAATCACCGGGATGCCGAGCGGGCCGCAGTGCTTCCGCACCAGGAGCTCCCAGCCCCGCGGCGCCGGGGGCGGCTGCAGCACGCCCGGTGAGGAGCGCGGCGTGTTCTCGAGATCTTCGTCCCCGCCGTAGATCCCGATCAGCTGCTCGGTCCTGTCGTAGTAGGGGGCCAGGTCCTCGTAGACGATCGGCCAGTCGATGCCGAGCCCGTCCCGCGTCTTCGGCTTGAAGTCGTAGGGACCCATCCGCAGCGAGATCCGGCCCCAGTGATTGGTCCGTCCCCCCAGCATACGCGAGCGCCACCAGCTGAACTCGCTGCCCGGCGCCGTCGTGTAAGGCTCGCCCGGGACCTGCCACCCGCCGTCCACCGTCGCGTCGTAGAAGCCGAACGGCTTGTGGGACGTTCCGCCTCCGCGGAGCGGCGCGTCCTTGGGAAGCTGGAACATCGGTGTCTCGCGAACCGGGTCGTAATGCCGGCCGGCTTCGAGCACGAGCACCTTGAGCCCGTGGATGGCGAGCAGGTACGCCGCCATCCCTCCGCCGGCACCGGAGCCGACCACGACCACGTCGTAGACGGACTGAGACTTCGGATTGCGAAGGAACAAGTCGCTGCCCCGGGGTGCGAAAAAGGAAGTTTCGATACCGCCGTCACCGAATCTGCGCGTGCGCGGCCTGCGCTTCAAGGCAACGGCACGAACGTCCCGTCGTCGACCCGCCCGCCGCGGACCCGGTACACCGTGATACCCGACGGAGCCCGAACCCCCGCGAGGACGGCGCCCGCCACCACGGCGGCGGCCTGGTGGAACCGGAGGAGCGCCCCGTCCACCGGGAGGTGAAGCGCCTCCCTCCGGTGCATGTGCCCGCCGAGCGCGATCGCGAGCCGCCGATGACCCACGATGGCCAGGATGCTGTCGGTGTTCGACACCACGTGACGATACCGGCTCACCCCGCGCACCCGGATCAGCGACGGGGCCGGCCCGTCGTCGGTGAAGCCGTCGAGACCGTGCGCCGCACTGGCGAGGGGAATGTGGTTGAACGTCACGACCGGCGTCCCCGCCGGCAGCCGGGCGAGATCCCGGCGCAGCCACTCGAGCTGCAGGGAGTCGACGTGGCCGTAGTACCAGAGATCCTCGTGGTCGGCCGTGTTGAGGCCCACGAAGTGCACGCCGCTCTGCGTGAACGAGTAGTAGTCGGGACCGAGATGACGCCGGTACATCCCGCGCCCGTAGAGAGGATTCGTGGCGGACACGAGCGAGAGGTGCCGCTCGATGCCGAAGAGCTCGTGGTTGCCGGGGACCGACCAGACCGGCACCGGCATGGCCGACGTCTCGCGGACGTAGAGCTCGTAGAGTCCGCGAGCCTCGGCCTCGCCCACGCGCAGCGCGTCCCGGATCAGATCGCCCGTAACCAGAAGGAACGCCGGCCGGATGGAATCCACCAGCTGGCGGAGCCTGCGGGTGCGCGGCAGGCTCGGCTCGGCGATATGGGTGTCGGAGGCGTGAACGAAGGTGAGATCAGCCGAGGCCGGCGCCCCGGCGAGCGGAAAGGCGATCGCCGGCGGCGAGCCGTCGAGCCGTCGCCAGAACGGACCGACCGACCGGCGGCCGTCGGGCACACTCACGAACACGATGCCGGTGCCGGAGCGGACGAGAGCGAAGGCCCCGTCGGCTCCCGTCATCACGACCTCGTCCTGGTTGGATACCGCCACGTTGGCGAGGCCGGGCTCGCCGGGATCGCGGACGCCGTTCTCGTTCCGGTCGTCGAAGACGACTCCCCGCGCCTGGGCGACGAGGGCTGGAGCCGAGAGCGCGACGGCCACGGCCGCCGACCACAGGCCATGGATGCGCGAAGTCTGGATCATCGGCGAATTGTCGCGCTGAAAGGTCGTCGCCGCTACCGGAAAACAAACGGCCGGAGCGCGAGGCCCCGGCCGTTCGTACTCCTGCGATATCGGCGTCAGAGCATCACGCCGACGAGGATATCCACCACCAGTCCGGACCGGACCAGGACGATGTCGGTTCCGACCACCAGCCGCTCAAAATCCGGACGGGGCGGGAGAATCCGATCCAACTCCGCCGGGATCACCTGCTTGGCGATGCCCGGAGGCAGCGGCTTCCCACGGGCGAGGTTCTTCGCGATACCCGGAGGGAGCGGCTTGCCCTGAATCTTGGCCTGCCCGTACCAGTCGCGGATGAGGCGCTTCTCCTCGTCGGTGAACAAGTTAACCGACACCGACACCCCCTGCGCCTGCCCACCGGGCGCCTCTCGCTGCCGGGCCTTCTCACGCTCACGCCCACCCTGGGCAAGCAGAGCGGGGACCAGCACCAGAGCGGCCGCGACGGCTAGGATCGATATTCGGGCCGTACGATTCATGAACACTTTCTCCCTTTCGGAGACCCTTCAATTTAGCGACCTCGAGGGCTCAGTGTGTTATGAAACTTTAACCACTCATCGAAGGCCGCTTCCCCCATCGAGATACGAGAAGAGCAGCGAGTGGATGCGCTACCGGAGACACCGGGTCCACGGTCGCGACGGCGAGCATGGCGAACGCGACCAGCATGCTCGCCGCGACGGCGACCAGGATGACCAGTCGGCTGTTCCAGAGGATGCGCTCGAAGCGCTGCTCGAAGCTCAGGCGGTATTCCACGCCGCGCCGCGAGGGGCCGTCAGGGGCGTGCCGACGCGGCGGCCAGCGTGGCCGTCCATTGCCGGTATCCGGAGATCGCGAGGACGAGGAACACCAGGTACTGGGCCGCCGTGG
>JBOHSH010000068.1:0-25074 GCA_050733195.1 Gemmatimonadales bacterium | reverse complement strand
CGCCAGCTTGTCCCCCTTGGTGAGCGCGACCAGTGCCGGCCGCCCGCTCTCCACCAGCAGCTCCTGCATGTCGCGGTCGTCGGCGGACGGCGGGTGCCGGATGTCGAGCAGCCAGACGACGGCGGAGACGCCGGGCCTCCGCGTCACCACGTCGCGCACCAGCCGGCGAAGCCGGTCGCGCTCGGCGTGCGAGGCGCGGGCCCACCCATAACCCGGGAGATCCACCAGGTAGCCGGCCCCGGCCCGGAAGGCGTTGAGATACTGGGTCTTGCCGGGCGTCGCGCTGACGCGGGCCACGCGCCGGCCCAGGAGCGCGTTGAGCAGGCTCGACTTGCCGACGTTGGAGCGGCCGAGGAAGAGAATCTCGGGCCCGGCGGGCTCGAGCGGGTGGAACGGATCGGGAAAGCTGCCGACGAACTCGACCGGAAGCCGGGCGAGGCCCGTGGCGCGGGTCAGACGATCAGGCTTCCCGGGCCTGGCGGGGGCGCTCGGTGACGACGAGCGGCTGCTTGCCTTCGCTGATGCACTCGGGGGTGATGACCACCTCGCGCACGTCGTCGCGCGACGGCAGCTCGAACATGAGATCGGTCATCACGGTCTCGAGGATCGCGCGGAGTCCCCGCGCGCCGGTGCTCCGGCGGAGCGCCTTGCGGGCGACCGCCCGCAGGGCCTCGCTGTCGAACGTGAGGCCCACGTCCTCGAGCTCGAAGAGCTTCTGGTATTGCTTGGTGATCGAGTTCTTGGGCTCGATGAGGATCCGGACCAGGGCGTCCTCGTCGAGCGACTCCAGGGGCACGATGACGGGCAGCCGCCCCACCAGCTCCGGGATCAGCCCGAAGCGGAGCAGATCGTCTGGCTCCACCTGCACGAAGGGGTTCTTCTTGTCCACCTCGCCCCCCTCGGGCGAGGCGGCGGCGGAGAATCCGATCTGCTGCCGCCCGAGCCGGCCCTGGATGATCTTCTCGAGCCCGTCGAACGCGCCCCCGCAGATGAACAGGATGTCCTTGGTGTTGATCTGGATGTATTCCTGCTGCGGGTGCTTCCGGCCGCCCTGGGGCGGCACCGACGCCACGGTGCCCTCGAGAATCTTGAGCAGCGCCTGCTGCACCCCCTCGCCGGAGACGTCGCGCGTGATGCTGGGATTCTCCGACTTCCGGGCGATCTTGTCGATCTCGTCGATGTAGACGATCCCGCGCTCGCACTCCGAGACGTTGAATTCCCCGGCTTGCAGCAGCCGCACCAGAATGTTCTCCACATCCTCGCCGACGTAGCCGGCTTCGGTGAGGGTGGTGGCGTCGGCGATGGTGAAGGGAACGTCGAGGATCCGGGCGAGCGTCTGCGCGAGGAGCGTCTTGCCGACGCCGGTGGGCCCGAGCAGGAGGATGTTCGACTTCTCCAGCTCGACGCCGCCGTCCCGGCCGCCCGCCGCGTTGATCCGCTTGTAGTGGTTATAGACGGCGACGGCCAGGGTGCGCTTGGCGCGCTCCTGGCCGATCACGTACTGGTCGAGGACTTCCTTGATCTCCGACGGGGTCGGAACCTGCGTGATGCTGTCGACGACCTCCCGCTCTTCGTCCTCCGCCAGGATCTCGTTGCAGAGGGTGATGCACTCGTTGCAGATGTAGACCGACGGCCCGGAGATGAATTTCCGGACCGAATCCTTCGACTTGCCGCAGAACGAGCAGCGGAGATGCTTGTCGTTGGACATGGACGTCGGGAGCCCTGACACGCTGTCGGGAGACGCCCGTAAGGTGCCCGCCCCCCGGGGGGCGGGTCAAGTGCCGGCGACGACGGCCTTGGCGGCGCGGTCGTTCGAGGGGACGAACACCGTGTCGATGATGCCGTAGGCCTTGGCTTCCTCGGAGCTCATGTAGCGATCCCGGTCCATGTCCCGCTCGATCGTCTCGATGGTCTGGCCGGTGTGGACCGCGTACAGCTCGATCATCTTGGAGCGGAGATAGAGGATCTCCCGGGCCTGGATCTCGATGTCCGAGGCGGTGCCCTGGGCCCCGCCCGACGGCTGGTGAATCATGATGCGGGCGTGCGGCAGGGCGCTGCGCTTGCCCTTGCGGCCCGCGGCGAGCAGGAAGCTCCCCATCGACGCCGCCATCCCCATGCAGATCGTGTTCACCGGCGCGCGGAGGTGCTGCATCGTGTCGTAGATCGCCATCCCGCTCGACACGATCCCGCCCGGCGAGTTGATGTACATGTAGATGTCCTTGTCCGGATTGTCCGCATCCAGAAACAGGAGCTGGGCGATGACGATGTTCGAGACCTCGTCGTTGATCGCCGCTCCCAGGAAGACGATCCGGTCCATCAGGAGCCGGGAGAAGATGTCGTAGGTCCGCTCGCCGCGGCTGGAGCGCTCGATGATGTAGGGCGGATAGAGCATGTGCGGGGGCCGGTGGGAGGAGGTCACGATCCGCTCTGGCTGACGGTGGAAGCTCCGAGGAGAAAGGCGAAGACCTTGTCCTCGGTGATCGAACGCTCGAGCTCGGGCAGCCGCTTGGCCTGCTCGAGCGAGGCGTAGACGTCCTTCGGCGTGGTGCCGCGGCTCTCGGCGATGCGGGCGATCCGCTCGTCGAGCTCCGACTCGGTGGCCTTGAGCCCTTCGCGCTCCGCCACGGCGTTGAGCAGCAGCTCGCGCTGCACCTGCCGCACCGCGAGCGGCCGGAACTCGGCGGCGAACTGCTCCTCCCGCTCGTGGGGAATGCCGTAGGCGTGCAGGAGCCCGTGGAGCATCCGCCCCACCAGCGACGGCGGCGCCTCGGTGCGGTTCGCCTCGACGAGCTGCTGCACCAGCTGCTCGCGCACCTGCCCGTCGGCCTCGCGCTCCGCCGCCCGTCCCAGATCGGCCCGCACCGCGATCCGGAGGGCGTCGAGCGTCTCGAAGTCGCCGACTTCCTTCGCGAAAGCGTCGTCCAGCGCCGGGAGCTGCTGTCGCTTCACCTCGTGCAGGGTCACCCGCACCGTGCGCGTCTGGCCGCGCCGCGATTCGTCGTGGAAGTCGTCGGGAAAGCGGACCTCCGCGTCGCGGGTCTCCCCGGGTTTGAGGCCCATGATGACTTCCTCGAGCGCGGGGATGGCCTGGCCCCCGCCGAGGACGAGCGAGTAGGGCTGCGCCGGTTTCACCTCGCCGGTCTCGATGGGAGCCACTTCGACACGGGCCATCTCGCCGGGTCGGGGCGCCTCACCCTCGACCGGAAGCCAGGCGGCGCGCTGCTCCCGGAGCCGGCCCAGCTGCTCGTCGACCATGGCGTCCGTGACTTGGGGAACGGTGCGCGTGAGCGTGAACCCGCCGAGCCGGTCCAGCCTGATCTCCGGTTGGACCTCGACCACGAGCTCGAATTCGACCGGTTGACCTTCTTCGAACTTGAGATTCCGCACCGAGGGATCGGCGATCGGCTTGAGCGATTCGTCGGCCCGCGCCTGCTCCCATCCCTCCCGAATGACTTCCTCGAGCGCCCACTGGCGGATTTCCTGCGCGAACTTCTTCCGCACGACCGCGTCGGGCGCCTTGCCGGGGCGGAATCCGGGAAGCCGGGCGCGTCGGGCGTACTGCCGCACGGCGCGGGTCTCCGCCTCGCGCACGCGATCCACCGCGATGGTGACGCGGAGCGCCTTCGAGGCGCCGTCTTCGGCGGTCTTGGTGACGGTAATGCCGGTCATCGGGAGGGGAAATGTAGGCGGGCGGAGTAGATTGCGCGATGCTTCCGAATCGGCTCGTCGCCGCCCTGATCCTGTCCTCCGGCCTCGCCCCCGCGCCGGCGCAGGCGCCGCGCGTCGAGCGCCTCATCGTGGTCACGCTCGACGGTCTCCGCTGGCAGGAAGTCTTCGGCGGTGCCTCGATCGAGTACTTCTCCCGGGCCGGAGGCGGGGTCCGCGATTCGGCGGACCTCGCCCGCCAGTTCTGGCGGTCCGCGCCGGAAGAGCGGCGGGCGGCGCTGATGCCGTTTCTGTGGGGGACGATCGCGCGCGAGGGGCAGATCTTCGGCGACTCCACGGCCGGATCGCCGGCCGTCGTGACCAACGGCCTCTGGTTCTCGTACCCCGGCTACAACGAGCTGCTCGCCGGCGCGGCCGATCCCCGCATCGACAGCAACGACAAGGTGCCGAACCCGAACCCCACCGTGCTGGAATGGCTGAACGGCCTGCCGGGATACCGGGGACGCGTCGCGGCCTTCGGCTCGTGGGACGTGCTTCCCTTCATCGTGAACAGCGCGAGGAGCGGCGTTTACGTGAACGGCTCCGGCCCTCCGGTGGCGCGGCCGGTCACGGCGCGCGAGCGGGAGCTGAACGCGCTCGCGTCGGATCTCCCGCCGGTCTGGGGCGAGTCGGCCCGGCTCGACGCACCCACCATGTGGGGCGCGCTGGAGCATCTCCGTCGCGCACAGCCCCGCGTCCTGTACGTGATGCTCGGAGAGACCGACGAGTGGGCGCACGGCCGCCGCTACGACCTCTATCTCGATGCCGCGCGGCGCGGCGACGCGTTCGTGCGGCGACTCTGGGAGACCGCGCAGACCCTGCCCGGCTTTCGCGGCCGGACCGCGCTCGTGCTGACGACCGATCACGGCCGCGGGGACGCGCCGCGCAGCTGGACCGACCACGGCCGCGAGGTCCCGGCGGCGCGCCGCATCTGGATCGCCGTGCTGGGTCCGACGGTGCCGCCCCTCGGCGTCCGGCGGGCGACCCCGACCACGCAGTCGCAGGTCGCCGCGACGATCGCCGCGCTCCTCGGCCTCGACTTTCACGCCGCCACTCCGGGCTCCGCCCCGCCGCTGCCGCTTCGGCCCTGAGTCACCCCTGAAAGCAGAACCCGCCCCCGGTCGAAGGGGGCGGGTCGTTGGCATCGAGCTCGAGGCGAGCGCCTCGCTCGGTGTCAGCAACGAACTGCGAGGCTCGTTAACGAGCCAGGCGATCGCTTGCCCGTGTCGAGCTCGACCAACTACTCTCGCTAGACAATGGATCACCTCCTCGGCTGGGGTTGAACATCGGGCGGACCAGGGAAAAGTAGCCGGTCCGGCCGGAGGCAGGGAAGGGAGGTGCCGGCGCCGCGCGCCCGAGCAGCGGGACGGTTGAGTTCCGGTTGAGTCCCGGCCCCGGGGCGGGTGACTCTACCGGCGCGGAGCTCCCTAACCCGCACTACGCCCCGACCCGGAGCGCCGTTTCCTGGCCCGCCCCTTGCCCGTCGTCCGGGTATGCGCATCGCGGTCGCCGGCGACGTCCACGGACACCTCGCCCTCCTCTACGCCATCCTCGGTCGCTGGCAGCGCGAATCGGGGAGCACGATCGACCTGATCCTCCAGGTCGGGGACCTGGGCGCGTTCGCCCCCGGCTCCCGGGTGGATCGCGCCACCCGCTGGCACGCGGAGCGCGATCCGGAAGAGCTCGAGTTCGGCCTCTTCGCCGGACCGGACCCGCCGGCCGCGCCCATGGATCCGCGGCCGCCCCTCGTGTTCATTCCCGGCAATCACGAGGACTTCGACTACCTCGACGAGTGCGAGAGCCGGGTGCCGAAGGCCGACGCGCTGTATCCGGTCTCCGCCGACCGCCGGATCCTCGCGCTCAAGTCGGGGCGAATCTGGACGTTCGAGGCCCGAGGCCGCCGGCTCCGCATCGCCGGGGTTTCCGGCGTCGCCGGCCGGGAGTCGCGTCCGGGGCGGCATCCCCGCCTGCACCTCCGCGAGGACGACGTCATGCGCGTGCTCGAGCGCGGGCCGGGGAGCGTCGATGTCTTCCTGTCTCACGAGGGGCCGCTGGGCATCTGGGGCGGCGACCGCGTGGCGAGGGGAAGCCCGGCGCTCGGCGTGCTGATCGAGGAGCTGCAGCCGCCGCTGGCTTTCTTCGGCCACTACGATCGGGTAGGGGAATGGCGCATCGGCCGGACGCGCCTCTACGCGCTCGCCGGCTGCGGCTACGACCAGGGAGGCGTCTGGCCGGTGAAGCGGGGCGGGATCGCCGTGATGGAATGGGACGGTCCCGACGCCCGCGTGGACCGGCTCCGCGATCGGTGGCTGGCGGAGGCCAACCGGACGACCTGGAGGAGCTGGAGCCGTCAAGGCCCGCAAACCTCTTGAGGACCACGGCGGCGGGCGGTATCTCCTGAGCATGGCCCAGGCCGCCCGCACCTTCCGGATCTTCGTAAGCTCGACGTTCAGCGACCTCGAGCCCGAGCGGAACGCGCTGCAGCGGAAGGTGTTTCCGGCGCTCCGGAAGCTCTGTGAGGAGGGCGGCGCGCGGTTCCAGGCGATCGATCTCCGCTGGGGCGTGCCGGACGAGGCGGGCCTCGACCAGCGAACGATCCGCATCTGCCTTGAGGAGGTCGAACGGTGTCGCGCCATCTCGCCGCGGCCGAACTTCCTGGTCCTCCTGGGCGAGCGGTATGGCTGGCGTCCCCTGCCGCCGGAGATTCCCGCCGACGAATACGACGAGATCGCCGGCCGGCTCCGGAGCGATCCCGCGGGGCTCGCGCTCCTCGAGGCCTGGTACCGGTTCGACGGCAACGCGATCCCGGCGGCCCGGTCCGACGGCCGGGCGCGACGCCGGGCCGACGGTGTCTGGGTCCTTCAACCCCGCACGGGACGCTACACCGCGTACGGCGTGTGGGACGCGGACGTGGAACGGCCGCTGCGCCAGGCGCTCGCCGGCGCGGTGGCGGGCATGGATCTGCCGCGGGAAGACCGCCTGAAGTACGAAGCGTCCGCGACCGAGCAGGAGATCGAGCGCGGGGCGCTCAAGACCGAAGACGCCCCCGGCCACGTCTTCTGCTTTTTCCGCACGATCGGCGGCCTCCCACACGATCGTCGTGCGGACGGCTGGATCGACATGCTGCCCGGCGGACGGCACGACACCGAGGTCTCGGCGCGTCTCGAGGCGCTCAAGGAGCGCCTCGGCAAGCGGCTTCCCGGCAACGTGCGCTTCTATCCGGCCCGCTGGGTTCGCGACCCGAACCTTACCGAGCCGCCCCGGCGCGAGGAGCCTGCTCCGGTCTCGGACGGCCACCTGGACGCGCTCTGCGAGGACGTGCAGGCCGCTCTCGGCAACGTCATCACCGCCGAGCTCGCGCGCCTCGAGGCCGTGGAGCCGCTCGAGAAGGAGATTGCCGAGCACGAACGGTTCCTGGAGGGCCGAACCCGAGTCTTCAACGGGCGGGAAGCGACGCTCGGGACGATCGCACAGTATCTCCGGTCGTCCGGCGGCGCGCCGCTCGGGGTGCACGGCGACTCGGGCTCCGGGAAGTCCGCCCTCATGGCCCGCGCCGTCCAGCGCGCCCGCGCGGACCTGCCGGGCGCCCAGATCGTGGTGCGGTTCATCGGCTGGACACCTCGTTCGACCGACATCCGGAGCCTGCTGGACGGACTCTGCCGCCAGATCTCCCGCGCGTACGGCGCGGACGAGGGCACGATTCCGCGCGACTACCAGGAGCTGGTGCAGGAGCTTCCGCGACGACTCGGGCTCGCGACGGCGGAGCGGCCGCTGCTCGTCTTTCTGGACGCGCTCGACCAGCTCGCCGATCAGGACGGCGCGCGCCGCCTCGGGTGGCTGCCGGCGAAGCTTCCCGAGCACGTCCGGCTGATCGTCTCCACGACTCCGGGCGAGACGCTCTCCGTGCTCGAGCGCCGGCTCCCCGCGGATCGCCGGGTCGTCATCGAGGAGTTCCGCCGGGGCGAGGCGGAGGAGACGCTCCGAACCTGGCTCGCCGAAGCCGGCCGGCGGATCACCGCGCCGCAACGGGACCTGGTGCTCGAGCGGTTCGCCGCATGCCCGCAGCCGCTCTACCTCCGGCTCGTCTTCGCGGAAGCGTGCCGCTGGCCGTCGTGGCGCGAGCCGGGAGCCATCACGCTCGCCGGGGACATCGCGGGCGTCATCCGGCAGCTGTTCGCGCGGCTCTCCGCCACGACCGAGCACGGCCCCGTGCTGACGCGGCGCGCGCTCGCCTATCTGGGCGCGGCCCGGAACGGCCTCGGCGAGGACGAGCTGCTCGATGTGCTGTCGCTCGACCGCGTCGTGCTGAGGGACTTCATCCGTCGCGCCCGGCATCAGCCGCCCGAGCCACGCCTGCCCGTGGCCGTGTGGGCCCGGCTCGCCGCCGACCTCGACCCCTATCTCACCGAGCGCTACGCCGACGGGGTCAACCTCCTGACCTTCTATCACAAGCAGCTCCTCGAGGTGATCCGCGAGGACTTCGTGGCGGGCCGTGAGGGCGAGAAGCGGCACTGGCTGCTCTCCCGGTACTTCCGGCGACAGCCGCTCTTCGCACGCGGGACCGAGGTCGGCAACCTGCGCAAGCTTTCCGAGCTGCCGCACCAGCTCACCATGGCGGCCCAGTGGGGCCCGCTCCTCGAGGTGCTCTCCGATCTCGAGTTCCTCGAGGCCAAGTGCACGTGGGTGGGCGTGACGACCGAAGGCACCGGCGAGGGAGCCCGCACCGTGTACGAGGGCGTGTACGAGCTGCAGGAAGACTTCCGCTTCGCGCTCGAGCGGATGCCTCCCGACGCGTGACCGCTCCGAGCGATTCCCTGATGGAGATCCGGCTCATCCGGGTCTCGGCGGGTCCCGCCGGCCTCGATCTGGAGCGCCGGACCACCCGGCTCGCGGTCGATGGGCTGCGCGCCGACGACGCGCCGGTGGCGTACGTGCTCCAGGACGAAGACGGCGAGCACGTCTGCCAGCTGCCGGGCATCCGCGATCGCGGCCGGAAGCATCCCGCGAAGCCGCTCGCGCCGCTGCTGCTCGGCTTCGAGCAGGTGCCTCTGCTGCGGGGTGGATATACCTCGCCGGGGCAGCTCCTGCGAAGCCTCCGTGCGCTGCTCACCCACGCGCACCGCCGCCGCGAGCGGAACGCCTACCTCGTCACCGCGGGAGCGCCGGTCTTCGACGCGCTCTGGACCCGGGCCCGGCCCGGCGCCGGAGCGGAGGCCGATTCGGGCTCCTCTCCCGCGCGCACGCTCCTCCAGCTGCTCCGCGAGGAGCCGATCCCTCCGGCGGTGGAGGAGAGGTTCCTCGGCACGTCGCGTGAGGCGCGGCTGGTCCGTCAGCTCGCACTGCGCGCCGCGCGCCGGCAGGACCCGGTCCTGATCCTCGGCGACACCGGGACCGGGAAGGAAGTCGTCGCCCGGCTGATCCACGACCTGAGCCCGCGCCGGCACCAGGCGTTCATCGCCGTCAACTGCGGAGCGATCCCGCGGGAGCTGCTCGAGCCGGAGCTCTTCGGGTACGTCCCCGGCGCCCACTCGACGGCGACGCATCGCAAGATGGGCCTCTGGCAGATGGCCGACGGCGGAACGCTCTTTCTCGACGAGATCGCCGACCTCGCCCTCGAGCACCAGGTCAAGATTCTCCGCGCCCTGGAGCACGGCGAGATCCGGCCGGTCGGGGCGGAGAAGGTGATCCGGGTGGACGCGCGGGGACTCGCGGCGACGAACCGCGACCTGTACGCGATGGTGCAGGCCGGCGAGTTCCGCGAAGACCTGTATCATCGGCTGCGCTCGTTCCTCATCCGGACGCCGGCGCTCCGCGATCATCCCTCCGACATCCCGCTCCTGGCCGAGCGGTTCTGGACGGCAATCACGGGGGATCCGGCGGCGCGACTGGCCCAGCCGGTGCTCGACGAGCTCAAGTCGTATCGCTGGCCGGGCAACGCGCGCGAGCTCCGGACGGTGCTCTCCAACCTCTTCGGCCTCTTCGCCGGCGAGCCGATCGGCGTCGCGCATCTCCGCGCCGTCTTCGAGTTCGAGGGCCAGGCGGGGCAGGGCAACGTGACGGGCGGCACCGATGCCGAGATCCTGGCGCACCGCGCCGCCTGCGTCCGCCATCTCCGCCGGGTCGACGAGGTGATCCGCGCTTGCGAGGTCGCGCTGCGGCCCGTGGTCGTCCAGGGCCGGGCGGACCGCCGCGCGCTCTCCGCCTCCCGCGAGGCCGTGGGCCGGCACCTGGACGAGCTGGATCTTCTCGCGGGCAAGCGACTCCTGTTCGGGAGCGAGCCCGCGCACGCGGCCGTCGTGCGCTTCCACGACGGGCTCGCCGCGCTCCACGCGGCGCTCGGGGAAGACCCCGACCGGGGTCCCGCGGTCTGGAGCACGGAGGTCGAGCCCGCGCTCGCACGGGCCACCTCGGCGCTCTTCGAGGCGCAGCAAAGGGTTCTGAGTTCTGGGTTCTGAGTTCTGGGTTCTGAGTTTTGAGTTCTGAGTTCTGAGTTCTGAGTTCTGAGTTCTGGGTTCGAACTCAACGCATTACCTAGAGTCGTAGCCTCCCGGCAGACAACTCAACCAACACAAACCGCCTACTCAAGCCGCATTCCCCGGCGGAGGCGCACTCGTGCCCCCTGGCACGCCGCTCGCACTTATCACGGCGTGACACGAAGAACTCAACGCGAGCGCGAACCCAGAACCCAGAACCCAGAACTCAGAACCCAGAACCCCGAACCCAGAACCCAGAACCCCTGATGGCCTTTCTCTGGATTCGCACTCCGTCCTGGACCGCTCGTCTGCTCGACCGCGACGAGGCGGAGCTGGGGATGTGCGAGGGCGACGGGCCTGCGGCGCGGCTGATCCGGGACGAGGAGCACGACCTCTGGGCGATGATCGCCGGCGGGCGCGATCGGGTGTGGGTCAACGGCATCGAGCCGCTCGCCGGGATGCAGGTGCTGGAGGACCGCGACGAGGTGCTGATCGCGGGAGGCGAGCGGATCTACTTCGCGGCCGACGGCCTGCCCCGGATCGAGTCGTATTCCGGCGCGCCGGAGGAGCTGCTCTGCCCGCGCTGCCGCCAGCCGCTCGAGGCGGGAGCTCCGGCGGTGCGGTGTCCCCGGCATCGCTGCGGCCTCTGGCATCACCAGAGCGCGGGCCTCCCGTGCTGGACCTACAGTCCGACGTGCGCGCAGTGCTCCCACCCCACCGCGCTCGCGGCCGCGGTCCGCTGGCAGCCGGAGGACGACTGATGGCGACGATCGTGGTCGTGGGTGCCGGCGGAGCGACGGGATCCCATCTCGTGGGACACCTCGCCCGCCTCGAGCCGGTGAAGCGCCTGGTGCTGGTGGACTCGGGGGTGTACGAGCCGGCGAACCTGCGCGGGCAGGACATCACCGCGGCCGACGTCGGGCAGCCGAAGGCCCGCGTGCAGGCGCGTCGCGCGCGGCGCATCCGCCCCGGGCTCGAGGTGCTGGCGCTCGTGGCGGACGTCGGCGCGCTGCCGCGCGGGCTCCTGCGGGGCAACCTCATCGCCTCTTGCCTCGACAGTCGCTGGGCTCGCCAGCGCGTGAACGAGGCGGCGTGGCGGCTCGGCGTGCCCTGGGTGGACGCCGGCATTCGCGCCGACGGCCTCCTGGCCCGCGTGGACGTCTTCCTGCCCGGGCAGGAGCAGCCGTGCCTCGAGTGCGGCTGGAGCGACGACGACTACGCCGCGCTCGAGCAGGCCTATCCCTGCAGCGGGTCGACCGCGCCCGAGGCCTCGCCGACCGCGAGCCCGTCGCCGCTGGCGGGACTCGCCGCCGCGATCCAGGCGCTGCGCTGCCGCCGCCTTCTCGCGGGGCAGATGGGACCCGATCGGCCCGGCCTGCAGGTGGTGATCGCGGCGGAGCACCACGCCGGCCACCTGGTGCAGCGGCGGCATAACCCGCGGTGCAGGCTCGCCGACCATGGCCCCTGGACGATCGCGCCGCTGGACGAGGACCCGCGGCGTCTGACGCTCGGCACGCTGCTCGACCGCGCACGGGATCGCCTCGGCGTGACCACCGCGACGCCGGTGACCCTGCGGGTCGAGGGCAAGCTGTTCGTCCGCGACCGGAGCTGCACTGCGTGCGGCGCCCTCACCGCCGGCCTCCGGCTCTTCCCGAGCGTCGTCGCCCGCGGGCGCCGCTGCGCGCACTGCGATGCGGCGCTGGTGCCGGTCGGCTGGACGAGCGCCGAGCGGCTCGACGAGAGGGATCTGGTGCGGAGCTGGCTCAGACGTCCCCTGAGCCGCCTCGGATTCGCGCGGCACGAGATCGTCTCGGCCGGCGTCGCCGGCGGGGCGGAAGTGCATCTCGAGCTCACCGGAGGGTCGGACCGTGGTTGATCGCGTTTACGAAGGATTCCTCCGGCGCCAGCTCGACGAGGCCCGCGAGCTCATGGACTCGAGCGACCGCGTGCATCTCGAGCCCCTCGGCTCGCCGTGGCCCGATCGCTACCGCGTGCGGTTCACCTGCCGCGGGCTCGTGCGCGCGCCCGACGGCGCGATGCGGGAGACGGAGCGCTTCGAGGTGGGCATCCGGTTTCCCGCCGATTACCTGCGTCGCGCCGATCCGGTGCAGGTGCTGACCTGGCTCGGGCCGATGAACGTGTATCACCCGAACATCAGCGACATCGCGCCGGTGATCTGCATCGGGCCGATCAAGGCCGGCACGCCGCTCGTGACCCTGGTCGAGCGCTGTTACCAGGTCATCACCTACCAGAAGGTGACGACGGCGCTCTGGAATACGCTCAATCCGCGGGCGGCGGTGTGGGCGGCCGCGGAGCGGGACCGGTTCCCGGTGGATCCGAGGCCGCTGCGCGCGGAGAGCGGGCGATGAAGCTCGCGCACGGCCCGTTCGGGACGCTGGCGCTGGAGACGCTGCGGCGGTGGTGCTCTCCGATCGGCGACGGCACCGCGCTCCGTCTCGGCGACGGAAGGCTGGGTCGCGCGTGCGCTCACGAAGGGTGGCTGTTCGTCGCCTGGATCGATCCCTGGCCGCCGGAGCCGGTTACCTCCTGGTGGTCGCTGCTCGAGCGGAACGCCGCCCTGCCGGCCGGCGTGAAGCTCGTGCCGGGAAGACCCGGCGGCCCGCCGCACCATCGCGCGGAGGTGCTGCTCGGTCCCGACCTCCCCCGGCGGCTCGAGGCGGTGCTGCGCGGCCTGCCGGCGGACGAGCGGCATCACTCGCGGCAGCGGCTGTACCTCCCCGCCACGCGCGCGGCCCGGGCGGAGGAAGCGGTCGCCCGGTACCTGGTGACGGCCGCGGCGGCGATGCCCCCGGTTCGGGTGGTGGCGCTCGAGGGCCCGAGGCGCGCGGCCGCGCTCGAGATCGGATTCGCTGACGAGCCCGGCCCGGAGGAGCTCGACCGCGCGACGTCGGCGCTGGCGCTGGCCGGGAAGACCTGTTCCCGTCCGGTCCGCGCCCTCGGGACGGCGCGGATCGCGGAGACGTACCTGGCGTCGATGGCGGCGCCGATGCGGGACCTCACACGCAAGGAGTGACCCCATGAACGACGAACATCCCGGCACCCTCGCGCTGCTCGAGGTGACGGACGTGTCGGAGCAGAAGCGCCACGAGGTGGAGGACGTGCCGGCCGAGACGACCGTCGCCCAGCTCATCGACCGGCTGCTCGAGGAGCTCGATCTCGAGCGCGCCGACGGCGACGGGCGGCCGATCACCTATCACGCCCAGGTCAAGCGGACCGGCGCGGAGCTCCACGCGTGGGAGAAGGTGGGCGACGTGCTCCGGTCGGGCGACCGCCTCGTGATGCAGCCCAACATCGATGCCGGCTGACCCCTTCCCGATCGCGCTCGGCTTCGTCCCGGCCGGTGCGGAGGCGGTGGAGGTGCCGGTGACGGTGGACTGGACCCCGGCGGTCGAGTGGACGCGACTCCAGGAGATCCGGCGGGGCGCCGACCCTGTCCAGGTGCTCGAGTCTCCCTGGCGGGCGACGCCCGAGTGGGAGGGCGAGCGGGAGACGCGGAGGCTCCGCGCGGTCCGGATCGCGGTGGAGGTGCCCGGCACCAGTCGAGCGCTCGAGACCGTGATCCCGGTCGCGTCTCTGGGAGACCACGCGCGAGCGGCGCTCGCCGGCCTGGTGAAAACGGGACGCGTCGCCCCGGGCCAGGAGGTGCCGTGGTACGCGGTAACCCGCGAGCGGCCTGCAGAGACTCCCGGGGACGGTGGACGGGCACGCTTCCGGACGCGGGCCGTGGCTCCGGAGATCCGGCTCCGGACCCGTGGGCTCGCGGCGGCGCTCGAAGCCACGGTACCGGAGGGGTCGCACCACGCGGACGACGTGCCCGTCCTCCTGCCGGCGGCGGTGCTCGGCGAGGTGCGCGAGCTCACGCTGTCGCGGCCGGGGGCCGAGACCGGCGGGGTGCTGATCGGGCATCTCTGCCGCGACGAGCGGAGCCCGGAGCTGCTCGTCGAAGTGACCGCGCAGATTCCCGCGCGCGAGGCCGTCGGTGATGCGGGCAAGCTCTCGTTCACGGCCCAGGTCTGGGCCGACCTCCGGGCGGCGCTCGGGCTCAGGGGGCGGGGCGAGATCATGCTCGGCTGGTGGCACAGCCACCCCGTCAGGGAATGGTGCCGGAACTGTACCGAAGACAAACGGGCCACCTGCGCCCTGGCGGAAGGCTTCCTGAGCGACGCGGATCGCCGGCTGCATCGCGCGGTGTTTCCCCGCGCGTACAGCATCGCGCTGGTCGCGAGCGACGCCGGCCGCGCGGAGCCGGGGCTCGCCCTCTTCGGCTGGCGGGCCGGCCTTCTCGAGCGGCGGGGTTTTCATCGGATGGCGGAGGACGTGCGGGATGTCGCGTGAGCTGCCCCCGGAGGTGCTGGAGCGGGAGATCGGTGCCCTGATCGAGGCGGGCTCGGAGAACATCGAGCCGGCGCGGAGGCTCCGGCTCCTCGCCTCGCTGCGCGTGCGGTCGCCCAAGGTCGCCGAGGAAGTCGACACGCGGATGCTGGGCGAGATCCAGCGGCTGCGCGGCGCCTTCGAGGAAGCCCTGAGCCTCCAGCGGCGAACCCAGCAGATGCTGCAGGAGCTGCTGGAGCCGCCATGGCTCGCGGCCACCTATCTCGGCCCCGTCGAGAGCGTCGGGGAGCCCATCGCGCGGGTGGCCTACGGCAGCGCGCAGCGGGTGGTGCGGGTGGCCCCGGGAATGGACCTCACGCTCACCCGTCCCGGGGACGAAGTCTTCCTCAACCGCGAGCTCAACATCGTGGTGGGCCGGTCGACGAGCACTACGGCCCTTTCCGGCTCGACGGCCGTGGTGCAGCGGGTGCTCGGCGACGGCCGTCTGGTGATCCGGTCGCGCGACGAGGAGATCGTCGTCACCGCGGCCGGCCGGCTGGCCGAAGACGGGGTGAAGCCCGGCGATCTGGTGCGGTGGGACCGTCTGCTCTGGCTCGCGTTCGAGAAGATCGAGCGCGATGCGGGCGCGCGGTTCTTTCTCGAGCAGACGCCGGCGGAGACGTTCGCCGCGATCGGCGGCCTCGACCGGCAGATCGCGGAGCTCAAGCGCGCGATCTGTCCCGGTCGCGAGCACCGCGAGCTGGCGCGCAAATACCGGCTCCGCCCCGCGGGCTCGGTCCTGCTGGCGGGCCCGCCGGGCACCGGAAAGACGATGCTGGCCCGCGCGCTGGCCAACTGGCTCGCCGGACAGTCCGCGAGCCGGCAGTCACGGTTCATGAACATCAAGCCGGCCGGCCTGCACAGCTCCTGGTACGCGGAGAGCGAGGCCAATTACCGGGAGGCGTTCCGCGCGGCGCGGGAAGCGGGGGAGCGAGACCCCGACGTCCCGGTCGTGATGTTTTTCGACGAGGTCGACGCCGTCGGCACGGGGCGCGGGCAATGGGCGGGACACCGCGTCGACGACCGGGTGCTCACGGCATTCATGACGGAGCTGGACGGTCTCGAGGGTCGCGGGAACGTCGTGGTCGTCGCCGCGACCAACCGGCGGGAGGCCCTCGATCCGGCGCTGCTCAGGCCGGGACGGCTCGGCGATCTCGTGCTCACGATCGGCCGCCCGAACCGGAGCTCGGCCCGGGAGATCTTCGGCCGCCACCTCGATCCCGCGCTGCCGTACCGTGGGGCCCGGGCCGATCTCATCGAGGCGGCGCTGAGCCGGCTCTACGCCCCGAACGGCGAGGGCGAGCTCGCGGTCCTCACGCTCGGCGATCGTCAGACCCGCGCCGTCCGGACGGCGGACCTCGTGAGCGGTGCGCTCATCGCCGGCATCGCGCGCGCGGCCACCGAGCGCGCGTTCGCTCGCGAGCTCACGGGCGGTGAGGCGGGTCTCTCCTCGGCCGACCTCGTAGCGGCGGTCGAAGACGTCCTCGCGACGGCCGTCGAGTCGCTGAGCCCGGCCAACTGTCATCAGCTGCTGGAAGGGCTCCAGCCCGACCAGCCGGTGGTGAGGCTCGAGCGGAGGAGCCCGCTGCGAGTCGTGCAGAGCAGGGTTGCCTGAAGTGATGACCGGTCACGGGAGCGCCGATCGGAGGAGCGCGTGAGGGTGCCGAAGCTGTGTGGAGCCGACATCGAGCTCGGGAACTTCTACGTGTCCGGGCCGGCATGTCCCGGCAGCGGGGAGCGCGCGGCGCGCGCGCTCCTGGCCGAGTTCGACGGCGTGTCTTGCGCCGGGTCGCCATCGCTCCGCCAGCTCGCGGCCGCGCCCATCCGCCGGAACGGTCGCCGAACACGGGCGGTGTTCGACCCGCAGGACTGGGGTCGCAGGTTCCTCCCCTCGAACGGCGGCTGTGTCTACATCGACCTCGAGCATCTCGAGCTCTGCCTTCCCGAGGTGCTCTCGGCCCATGACCACGTCGCCGCCTGGCACGCGATGCTCTCGCTCGCCCAGGATGCCCTGGCGGCCGCCAACGGCCGGAGCGAGGAGCGAATCGAGGCGCTGGTGAACAACAGCGACGGCCTCGGAAGCTCGTACGGCAGTCATCTGGATTTCCTGGTGAGCCGGCGCGCCTGGGAGAACCTGATCCACCGCCGCCCGCACTACCTGGCGTCTCTGGCGGCGTTCCAGGCGTCGCTGCTGGTGCTGACCGGGCAGGGGAAGGTCGGAGCCGAGAACGGGCGCGAGCACTCGGGGTTCCAGCTCTCGCAGCGGGCGGACTTTCTGGAGACGCTGCTCGGACTCCAGACCACGTTTCGCCGGCCGCTGGTCAACACGCGCGACGAGCCGCTCTGCGGGATCCGCGGGGAGAGTGACCTGGCCCGGCTCCACGTGATCTGCTTCGACAACACCCTCTGTCAGGTGGGGTCGCTGCTCAAGGTCGGCTGCATGCAGATCGCGCTGGCCATGCTCGAGGCAGGGGAAGTGGACCTCGGGCTCGCGCTGGAGGATCCGGTCGAAGCGGTGCAGCTCTGGAGCCTCGATCCGACCCTCCGCGCCCGGGTGCCTCTCGCCGCGGGCGGCACCGTGACGGCGGTGGAGCTGCAGAGGCGCTTCGCCGAGCGGGCCGAGCGCTTCGTCGCGCGGGGCGAGTGCGACGCGTTCGTGCCGGGGGCCGCGATGATCGTGACCCTGTGGGACGAGACCCTCGGCATGCTCGAGCGCGGCGACTGGACGGGGGCGTCGCGGCGGCTCGACTGGGCTCTCAAGCTCGGGCTCCTCGAGCGCGCGATGGCCACCCACCGCCTCCGCTGGGAGTCGCCGGAGACGAAGGTCCTCGACCACCGGTACGCGGCGCTCGATCCCTCGATGGGCCTCTACTGGGCGTGCGACGCCGCGGGCCTGGTGGACCGGGTCGTGGGGCCGGACGCGATCGCGCGGTTTCGCGACGAGCCACCGGACGACACCCGCGCGTTTGCCCGGGCCCGTTGGCTCCGCGCGATTCCGCGAGGGTGCCTCGACGCCGTCGACTGGGACTCCATCCGGTTCCGGTGGAGTCCCGGCGGCCGCTCCCGGCGGGTGGCGCGGCTGATCGTGAATCTCGTGAACCCGCTCGGGGCGACCCGGTCGGAGCTCGCGCCGCTCTTCGACGGCGCGGCGTCTGCCGACCTGGCGACGCTGATCGCAGGCGTGCAACGACTGGCGGCCGATCGGGCCGCAGGAGCGACACCATGACGGAGCAGGAACGACTCCACCGGCACGCGGACGGCGCCGACCGCGGCGCCGACCCCGGAGGCGAAGGGCTCGAGCAGCTGCGCCGCACGAGCGAGGAGCACCTCGCGGCGGGTGATGAGGCGATTCGCCGCTGCCTCTCCGGCGACAGCCGCGCCTTCCTCCGGTCGGCCAAGCAGCTTGGCGGTCAGTAGCCTGCCATGCGCCTCCTCATGGGAGTGGAGACCGAATACGCCATCTACGGCACGGTCCGGAACGGGCAGGCCGTGGACCGTGAATACGTCGCCCGGCGGTTGATCGACATCGCCAGGGAGCGGTATCCGGTGCTGTCGGACGGATCGGACCACGGCGTGTTCCTCCCGAACGGCGGCCGGCTCTATGTCGATGCCGGCAATCATCCCGAGCTCGCGACCCCGGAGTGCTCCGATCCCTGGGAGACGCTGCGGTACATCCGCGCCGGGGAGATGCTCCTCGAGGAGATCGTCCGCGAGGAGCTCGCGAGCGGGCAGTACGCCGAGCTCGTTCTCCTCCGGGCGAACGTGGACTACACCGGCGATACCTGGGGCAGCCATGAGTCGTATCTGCTGCGCTCCTACGACGTGCCGGTGCTCGCCGAGAACCTCGTGTCCCATCTCGTCTCCCGGATGGTCTTCTGCGGGGCCGGCGGCTTCGATCCCGGGCGCGTCGAGCGCCCCTTCACGCTCTCGCCCCGGGCGGCGTTCCTGAACTCACCGGTGTCGATCGCGTCGGTGAACGACCGGCCGATCCTGCACCTCAAGGACGAGCCGGAGTGCGAAGGCCGCTTTCACCGCCTGCACCTCATTTGCGGGGAGACGCTCTGTTCCGACACCGGCACGGTGCTGCGCCTCGGCACCACGGCCCTCATCGCCGCGCTCGTGGACCTCGCCCGGCAGCCGGGTCTGGCGGTTCGCCTGCACGATCCGGTCGAGGCCCTGCGGACCTTTGCGGCCGATCCCTTCTTCGTCGCCAGCGCGCGGGCAAGGGACGGAGCGCCCCTCACGGCTCTCGGGATCCAGCGGCACTACCTGCGGGAGGTGAGCGGCGCCGTGGCGCGCGGGGAGCTGCCGGACTGGGCGTCCCGGCTCTGCGCCCTCTGGCGGCTCACTCTCGACCGCCTCGCTCGCGACCCCGCGAGCCTGGACCGCACGCTGGACTGGGTCATCAAGCGGCGGCTCTATCAGCAATGGACCCGAAGCGCGAACCGTGGCCGGGCCACTCCGGTGGAGCTGCTCGAGGCGGACCTCCGGTTCGGACAGATCGGGCGCCCCGGAGTGTTTGCGGAGATGGATCGGCGGGGCGTTCTCGATCACGCCCAGGCCTCGAACGAGGAGATTCGGCGGGCGATGCTCACGGGCCCCGCCGAAGGCAGGGGGAAGCTCCGGAGCGAGTGGATCCACCGCCTCGCGAGGGAGAACCGCCTCTTCGACGACGGCGAGCGGTTCAGCTGTGGCTGGAGTGGAATCTGGGACGGTCACCGCGAGCGACACGTCTCACTCGGGGACCCGTTTGCCTCGGTGGCGGGCTGGAGCGGGGCCGGGAACCCGGGCTTTTGACCCCGTCCTACCCGAGGCGCCTCAGCCGGAGGCCGACGGCGCCGAGGATGACGGGCATGGCTTCGATCGAACGCCGGTCCTTGTCGCGGTCCGATTCCGCCAGCTGTTCCCACGGACGCAGGTCCGGGTGATCGGGCTGCCTGAGCCGGCGCTCGGCCATCCACCGTTCGTGCTCCAGGCGGGCCAGCCGCTCGACCTCCTCGGGCGCGAAGCCGATGCCGGGCTCGGGCTCGCCCTCTTCGAGCTCGTAACCCGCGGCGGCGAGCAAGGACGGGTAGCTCGCGGCCTGCTCCCGGTTGGAGTTCCGGTAGAGATCGCCGAGCTCTTCCCAGGGCCGGAGCGCGGGACGGTCACCCACCTTTTGGCCGTTGCCGAGCTCGTCGCGGAAGTAGAGCTCGTGGATCTCGCGTGCCACCCGCTCGAGCCGGTCGCCCAGCGCGTGGTGGTAGCGCACCAGCTCGAGGAAGCGCTCCCCGTCCACGTGGAGGTCGAGCTGCCGTCGCGGGGGCAGCAGCGAGGGGTCGAACAGCTCCCGGCCCGTGAGGCTGCTCATGTCCACGATCGCCTCCAGGGAGCGCGCGCCGTGCAGGTAGCGGGGCACGTGCAGGAACGCCCGCAGCACGCCGTCGTCGATCCTGAGCGCGCCCGACGGATCCTCGAGCGCCCGGTGCTTCCGGAGCAGCACCGTGCGCAGCACCAGCGCCCGCCGCACCAGGTTGGTCCCGTAGGGCGGATCGAAGCCGAAGACGTCCACATGCCCGCGGAGGCGGCTCAGGAAATCGGGGACCTTCGCGTCGCCCGCGTCGGGCAGCGCTTCCGCCCGCGACTGGAATTCCGCGAATGTCGGCGCGGTCCCCCCGGCGAACACGAAGACCGCCTTGCCCACGCGATGCATCGACATGCCGTCGGCGAACAGGCCGTCCTGCATGGGCGCGAGAAAGAACTTGAGCCAGCCGAGCGGCTGTCCACCGAGCGCCGCGTCGAACTCGTCGAAGAAGACGAGCGGGACTTTGCCTCCGAGCGCGTGGTCGCGCACGCGGTGCAGCGCCTGGGCGAGGAAGGCGGAGCTGTCCCACTGCGAGACGTTGAAGTCGAGCTTCTCGACCTGCCCCACTCCCGCGAGGCTCTGCGCCACCTGCGTCACCCCGAACGACTTCCCGCTCCCCGGCGGCCCGAACACCGCCAGCGAGAGCGGTCGCTCCGGGCTCGGATTGCGGAGGAACTCCCGGAGAAGGTTCTGGGCCGCGCGATAGCTCTCGATCTCGGGGCGATCGACCGTCTCGAGCTTGCCGAACCGGCCGGCCGGAATCCCTTCGAACGCCTTGCGCGCGCCGCGGCGCGCCACCTCGGCCGAGAGATCGGCGAACGCGCGGCGGCGCTTCGACTCGAGGATGCTCCAGCTTCTGAAATCGGCGATGGCCTCGGGCGAACGGGGAGCGGGCGGCAGCGGCGGGAGCGTAACCCGGGCAAACGCCGTCAGGCCCGCTCCGGCGCTGAAGACTCGGGAGACCGGATATGCCGGTGAGACCGGCCGGCCCGCGCCGTCACGGCAGGGGCCGAAGCCTTCGTCGAGCAGGCGGTGCATCGCGCTGAGCCCGACCTCGATACCGGTGCGAAGCGCGCCTTCCTCCGGAGTGGCGCCGCTCCCGGCGAGGGCGGCCGCGACCCCTGCCGCGAATGCGGAGCCGAAGCCGCTCATGTCGCCGGTCCGCGAACCGGAGCGCTCCCCCTCGGTGTGGTCCGGCAGATACCAGAGCTCCGCCTCGGCGACCTCGTGGTCCCGAGTCCGGAGGAGCAGCGCCGCCTCGATGCCGAACGGCACGACGATCCAGGGACAGCGTCGGAGGGTCGCGAAGCGGGGGTCCCGCGCGAGCGCGAGCACCAGGTCGGTCGCCGTGCGCTCCCACGAGAGGCCCCGGCTCACCTCCGCGCCTTCGCCGCGGAGCTCGTTGGCGGAGAGCAGCGCGATGGTTCTTTCGAAATGGAATGCCTCCAGCCGTTGCCAGAGCGCGCCGGTAGCGAGCGGACGACGAATCTTGAGGAGGACGAGAGGACGGTGTGCCTGCGCGAGCGCTGTGGGCCAGGCCGCTTCCGCGTCCCGGAATCCATTGCCCGCGTCGTCGAGGACCACGAGCTCCGCGGCCGGATCGTCGCGTCCCTGCTCGGGCGGCAGCACCTCGGCCGACTGGCCGGGAGGTGGCCCGGCATACCCTTCGAACGAAGCGACGGTCCAGCAGGCGGCGCTCCGGCCGTCGCGAGCCCGCTCGCGGCCGTCGAGCGAGAGCATGGAGTGGATGATCCGCTCCGGCGCTACGCTCTCGAGATGCGGCTCCGCCGCCGGTTTCACGACCTCATGCGGGGATCCGGCGACGGCGGCTTCCACCAGATCGGCGGTGAGCCAGGCCCCGCCGCGGAGCGCGTACATGTGGCGTCCGCCCCGCAACTGCCAGTTGCGGGGCTCCGGGCCGGTTCCCGAGCGTGCGAGCGACTCGACGGGAACGGACACCCAGTCGATGCACACGTCTCCGGCGACCACAATGCGGATCTTCTGGGACACGTGTGCGACCTGGGCGGGATCACGGAGAGAATACGGGCGGCCCGGGATGGGCGGAAGGCTCGCGGCCGGCGACCCTAGAAGCGGAGACCCAGGCCCACCATCGCGGCGACCACATCGAAGGCCTGGAACGGCGCCCGCGCCCCTACCCGCATACGGGTGACCCTGAGGTCGAGCACCGTCTCGGGATCCCATCGGCGCTCCGAGAGCGGCACCCGAACCCCGGCGCCGAGCGACCATTGCCACCGATGATAGAGCGTCTGGTCGTTCACGTTGTCGAGATCCGCGGAGAGCACCATCCCCCCGCCGCCCAGCGCCACCCACGGCTCGGCCGGCAGCGCGCGCTGCGTGAGCACACTCAGCGGGAAGAGCCGAAGCGCCGCGGTCCAGGTTGCCGGGCGTCGTCCGTGGTGGGGAAAGGGGGTTCCGAGCTCGTTATCCACCCGTACGGCGCGACCCAGCACGCCGACGGACAGCTCGAGACCGGCATGCCGGCTCTCCACGCCGGCGTGAAGGGTGCTGATCAGAGCGTCGCCGAGGGAGGCGATGAGGGTCTCACCGCCGGTGGCGTTCACCCCGCGGCCGATCTCGCCGGGCGCAAAGGCGGCGCCAAGAGAGACGAGGATGTGAGCGACCTGGAGAAGCACGTTCGGGGTTCGGAGTTTTGAGTTCTGAGTTCGGAGTTCTGAGTTCTGAGTTCGAAGCCGGTCGGGTTGAGTTCCTCTGCCTCGACCAGCCAGCGCAAGACCCGCACCCAGAACCCAGAACCCAGAACTCAGAACTCCCTTACTCCCCTGCCGTCCTTCCTCCGAACATCGCCCCGATGGCCCGGACGCCGAACTTGGCGAGACCGGCCATGAGGGGAACGCCGAGTCCGACGCCCAGCAGGGCCGCGTCGGCCGCGAGCAGGCGGGGAACCCAGGCATCCACCAGGCGCCGGCTGCGCGTCATGACCACGGCCAGGGCGGCGGATCCGTTGATGACGACGAAGCAGACGACGGCGAAGCGAAAGACGGCCGAGCTCAGACTATCGAGAAACCCGACGACCGCGTCCATGAGACCTCGTGGGTGGCGGTGTGGCAGGGAGGCGGTAACGAAATCTAGCGATTCTTGGCGATGGCGGTGATCCCGAGACCGATGCAGAGGAGCGAGCCGAGCGCGGTGAGCACCACTCCCGCCGTCGTAATGCTGTTGAAGAACATGAGCGTGAGCGCGAGGTAGCCGATCGGCAGCACGAGGCCCAGCAGAATCAGCTCGATGCCGGCGTAAATGTTGGCGCGACGTCGCATCCTGGCACGTTGCTCCTCGCGCAGCTGGGGCGGATCGAACCGGAAGGCTTGCAGCCACGCCACCGCGGGAAACCGTCTCGCGGCGAAGGAAAGCGCGAGGACGACCGCGGCAACGCTGGCAAGGATCATCTCGACGCTTCGGGGCATGTCCGGGGGTTCTGAGTTCTGGGTTCTGAGTTCTGGGTTGTGAGCTATAATTGCGACCCGCTAAGACGCCGGCAGCAAAGAACGGACCAGAACCCAGAACCCAGAACTCAGAACCCAGAACCCCGAACCCAGCACCCCCCATGCGCTTGCTCCTCGCCGCCCTCCACCTGCTTGGCCTCGGCATCGGTCTCGGATCGGTGTTCACCCGCGCACGGTCGCTGCGACAACCACTCGATGTTGCGGGAATCCGACGGGTGCTTTCCGCGGATTCCTGGTGGGCTCTGGCCGCGGTGCTCTGGATCGGAACGGGACTGCTCCGGGCATTTGCCGGCTTCGAGAAGGGCACCGCCTACTACCTGGCCAACCACCTCTTCCTGACCAAGATGGCGCTGCTGGTGACCATCCTCGTTCTCGAGAGTCGCGCCATCGTCGTCCTGACACGCTGGCGGCGGGACCTCGGCGCGGGCCGCACGCCCGACACGACCGCCGCGCCGGGGCTCGCGCGCACGAGCCTGGTGCAGGCCGTGATCGTCGTCGTGATGATCTTCCTGGCGACGGGAATGGCGCGGGGCTACGGCGCTCCGACGCCCTGAGGGGGCAGCGGCTCAGCGCGGGAGTGCGAAGGCGACGAGGACGTCGCCGGTGCCGAACGGTCCGCCTCCCCCCGCGGCGATGACCACGTACTGGCGGCCGCCGGCCTGGTAGGTCATCGGCGTCGCCCGCGCCCCCGCAGGCAGGGGAGCCTTCCACAGCTCGCGACCCGACTCGACGTCGAACGCGCGCACCGCGCGATCGAGCGTCGCCCCGATGAAGACCAGTCCCGATCCGGTGAGGATCGGGCCTCCGAGGTTGAGTGAGCCCCAGTCGGCCGGAGCGGGCGGGGCGTTCGGCGGCGTGGGCATGGTGCCGAGAGGCACGTTCCAGAGGATACGGCCGGTCTCCAGGCTCACCGCGACCAGCGATCCGAACGGGGGCGGCGTGCACGGAAGTCCGCTGGGCCCGAGGAAGATCCGGCGCCGCATCAGGTACGGCGTCTGCCGCATCCGGGTGTACTCCCAGTCGGTGAGCCCGCGCTGCCGGTCGGCAGACCGCACGCTGTCGCTGTTGAGGCCGTCCGCCAGGATGAGCTGCACCACGGCGGCCACGCGGTTCACCGGCACCACGGCGATGCGCCGGGCGGCGTCCGCCGCCACACCGCCCCAGTGCGCGCCGCCGACGTTCGAGGGTACCGCGAGGGTGCCGCGGAGGCTCGGGGGAGTGAACACGCCCTCGTTTCGGAGTCCGGCCATCTCGGCCCGGCACCAGGCGCGGTCGCTCTCGGTCGGTCCCCAGGCGTCGTCCGTCCCGAACCGGTGCGGACTGAGCGGCGGCGTCAGGATCGTGAACGGTTGCGTGGGAAACGCCCTCTCGCCCGGAACGTCGCTCGCGGGCACCCGCCGTTCCTCCACCGGGAAGATCGGCTCGCCGGTCTCGCGGTGGAGGACGTACAGCATCCCGTTCTTGTTGGCCTGCAGCACCGCGGGCACGGAGCGTCCGTTGCGCGTCACCGTCACCAGCGCCGGCGGCGAGGCGTTGTCGTAGTCCCAGAGGTCGTGGTGGACCGTCTGGAAGTGCCAGACGATTCTGCCGGTCGAGGCCCGGAGCGCCACCACGGAGTTCGTGTAGCGGTTGTCGCCCGGCCGGAGGCCGCCGTAGTAGTCGGGGGCGGGGCTCGAGG
>JBOHSH010000067.1:0-3278 GCA_050733195.1 Gemmatimonadales bacterium | reverse complement strand
GGCTCGGGCTGGGCCGGGCCGGCGCGGCGGCCGTTTCCGCAGCGACGGCCTGGGACGCCGAGGTCTCCGCACCGGTGCTCGGCGTCGCGATCGCGTCGGCGGTCGGGATCGGGCTCCTCTTCGGAGTCTATCCCGCGTGGCGGGCGGCGAGGTTGAACCCGGTCGACGCGCTCCGCCCGGACTAGCCTCGGTGGAACGCCGGCGAGCGGGGCGAGCGTTACCCGCAGAACATGCTTCTCGGGTGAAGCCGGGCGCGCGCCCGGCCACGGAGTAGCCGGCCGGAAGACACCTCTACGCGATAGGTCACCGCGATCGTGCTGTCCGTCTCGAGGCCGCCGAAGCTCACCCAGGCGGCGTCACCAGGACCGTCGGAGGGTGCGGCCCCCGGACCGGAAGCCCCGCACGCCATGACGAGGCAGGCCCCGAGCCCGACTCCAATGCCGTTCATGAGCCCCGGAGCGCCTGCCGGATCTGGCCCAGGTGATGCTCGTTGTGGGAGGCGACCTTATCGAATTCGTCCTTGAGAGTCCGGACGCCCGTTACGCTGTGGACGAACTCGAGGTGCCCCTTCCGCTCGTAATGAAGGCCCGCGTAGTAGATGATCGCGCTCCGAACCGACTCGTATATCCGGCGCGGGATGTCGAGCGGTACGCGGGAGTAGTCGAGCCCCTTCGCCCAGGCATCCTGGTCATAGACCCAGAGCACCTGGCGTGGCTCGCTCAGCACACGTCGAATACGGTCGAAGAGCACGGTCTCGGAGTCCGCAAGGTGATTGAGAAGGAATCGGACTGACCACTTGCCCGGCCCATAGGTGCGGGAGAGCTCGCGCTCCTCGAGCGAGTAGCAGGACAAGGTCTCGTCCCGGGTTCGCTCGAGCTCCCGGATCAGCGTCGCGACGCTCATGGGCGTATCCCTCCCCGGAGGCATCGTATCAGGTGATATGCAGATCATTCCCGAAGTGTATCAGCTCAAGGCGGCTGGCAAGCCCGCGGGAACCCCCGTTCTCCCACGAGGTGCTGTAGAGTGGAACGCGATCCATCTCCCGCACCACTCGCGCCCACGCCTTCACGGCTCGAGCCCCGTATCCTCGGCCCCGGGAGTCGCGGTGGGTTTCGACCCCCGCCTCGTGCGCCTCCCGGGTCATGCGCACGCTGCCGCAGACCGCTACCGCCTTCTCGCCTGCGAGCGCGACGGCCATCGGCATCCCCGCCGCGACGTCGCCCAGCCACGCCTCGAGGTGCGGGCTCAGCAACGCCGCGTTGTCCGCCGTCACCCGAACGGTTCCTTCGTCCGCAGCCGGAGTTTCAGGAAACCGGTACGCGGGTCCCGCCCAGACTTTCTGGACCGGCTCGTCTCGCCCCAGGCGTTCGACAAAGGGCGCGGGATCGATGTCGAGGCCGGCCGGCAGAGCCTCACACAATGTCTCGAGGTCCGAGACAAGGGCTGCTCCGACATCTCGGCGAAACCACCAGGCATCGCCGTCCGCCGTCCGCCCGAGAAAGAATCGCGGCGCCGCAGCACCACCCGGCTCGTTCACCGCCAGGAGTCGTCCGGCGTCGTCATGGGTGAACAGGGCCTCGACGTGGAGACGCATGAAGTCCCAGAGAGAGAGGGAGACCGTCATCGGGCGGAGTCGCCTCGTGGCGGCACCGGGACAGTGAGCGGCGTGTCCTTGTCGCAGACGAACGTGGCGGTGAAGCGCACCGGCTCGCGGTCGCTGGCATTGGCTGCGACCCTGTGAACGCCGTTCGGAGCCTCATAGAAGGTCTGGCCGGCGCGCCAGGTCGTCTCCGGCTCCGCGTTGACGGCCCATCGGAGCGCGCCCTCGATGATGTAGCCGAACACCGCACAAGGGTGGCGGTGCGAGGCCGAGGAAGCGCCTGGCGCGTACCGCACTTCGACGATCGTCACCTTGAGCCGGCCACCGTCGAGCGGGGGAAGCGCCTGGTCCGCCACCGTTCGGACAACGGGCCCGCCGCTCTGCCCTCCGGCGACCTGACAGCCCGCCAGCAGCACGGCGAGCGCCGCCTCGATTCCCCGGATTCGTCTCCGCATGGTCGTCTCCGCGTGTTCGATACCCGACGATTGACTAGAACGCTTTCGGAGGGCGATGCCGCTCGAAAGCGTGATCGAGATCGCCTGACGTGGCGCCGCGCATCAGCTCTGCAAAGGTCCCTCGCTCGGAGATCTCCCGCGCCGCGTTCAGAAACCCGCCCCACGCTGCACGCGCCAGTGCGCCTCCCACGCTGATCCGCCTCACGCCGAGCCGTCCGAGCAGCTCCACGGTCGCGTAATCACCCGTGACCAGCACATTGACCGGAGTGGGCGCAACGGCCCCGACGATTGCGGTGATCTCGGCCTCGGTCCGAATCCCCGGCGCGTAGACGCAATCGGCGCCCGCCTCCGCATACGCCTGAAGCCGCCGGATCGTCTCCCGAAGGTCGGGTCGTCCCACGATGAATCCCTCCGAACGGCCGGTGAGCAGCACACCCGTGCCGCTCCGGTAGATCGCCCGGCGTGCAGCCCGCACCCGTTCCACCGAGAGGGCGAACTCGAAGAGGGGAGTCGAAGCGTCTCCCGTCGAGTCTTCGATCGAGAGGCCGGCGATTCCCGTGTCGGCTGCCGCGAGAACATGGGCGAACACACCGTCCGGCTGGACAGCGAAGCCGCCTTCGAAGTCTCCGTTGACGGGAACGTCCACGGCCGCCGCCATGTCCCGGAAGTGGGCGAGCGCTTCCTCGACTGTGACACCGTTGTCCGGGCGGCCGCGGGACCAGGCGAACCCCGCGCTCGTGGTGGCGATCGCGGGAAACCCCATACGCACGAGCTGCCGCGCGCTGCCGGGATCCCAGGCGTTCGGCATCACGAAGCAGCCGGCCACATGGAGTTGGCGGAACGTCACATGCTGATCGGCGCGGATAAACCCTCCGAGGGCGCGTCAGGCTGGATCATGAGAGCGTGGCGTCCCCGCTAGCTAGCGCTCGGTGCCGCCCGGCAGCCGTGGCCGCTCGCGGTCCTGGGTCAGGATAAGCTCGGTGAAGTCGAGTCGCTGGGCGAAGATCGGGATGAGGAGCGCTATGACCTGCTTGTCCATGGGACCCCCTTGTCTGCCCCCCCAGTACGGGGCGTCTACTTCGGCGGTTCCAGGGCGGGGCGACGCTTCCGCCGGGCGGAGGCCAGCCAGGCGACCGCGAACGCAAACATGGTAGTCGAAACGATGAGCGTCACGCCCAGGCGGAAAAAGAACGTCGCCGGCGCCGGGCCGCGACTGACATCCA
>JBOHSH010000066.1:0-1568 GCA_050733195.1 Gemmatimonadales bacterium | reverse complement strand
GGACTAACGGAAGCCGCCCTGCTCCGAAACGCGAGAGGGGGTCCCACCGGGCTTCACCCTGACTGGAGCCGGCACCTTCTGAGCCGCGATCTGGCCCTTTCGCTTGGACCGATCGGATGCCCGCGCCGTCGTGGCATTCTTCCGCGCTTCCACCTCGCGGTCCAGGCCCGCCTGCAGCGCCGCCCCGGTGCCCAGCGGCACCTTCAGGTGGTAGGGCGAGTCCGGCGGCGTCTGCTTCAGACGGAGCTCGGAGTTCAGGCGGACCAGCTCCTCGAACGGGATCCCAGACAGGGCCGCGACGTGCTTGAGGCTGGTGGCCTTGGGCACCGTGATCTGCTCGTAGCTCAGCGGCTCCTCGGGCGTGACCGCGAAGCCGTACTGCTCGGGCTCCTGCCCGATGATGGTCACCGCGTGGATGGCCGGCACGAAGTTCTTGGTCTCGTCGCGGAGCAGCCGGCTCTGCGTCAGGCTCCAGAAGTCGCGGGTGCCCGTGCCCTTGATCGCCCGCAGGATCTTCATCTCGCCCGCGTTGTAGGCCGCCTGGCTGAGCTCCCAAGATCCGAAGATGGTGTAGAGGTCCTTCAGGTAGTTGGCCGCCGCCACCGTGGACTTCTCGGGGTCGAGCCGCTCGTCGAGCCAGCGGTCCACTCGGAGCCCATAGCGGCGGGCGGTGGGAGCCATGAACTGCCAGAGCCCCTTGGCCCCGGCTCGGGAGACCGCAATCGAGTTGAAGCCGCTCTCGATCATCGAGATGAAGACCAGCTCTTCCGGCAGCCCCTTCTGCTTGAACACGTCGAGGATCATCGGCAGGTAGCGCCCGGATCGGGTGAGCCAGCGCTCCACCACCGCCCGGCGGTACCCCGTCTGGAACTGCTCGAGGAAGCGCTGAACGTGATCGTTCTGCTGGATCTGATAGGTCGATGTCGGCTTAGCCGCTGCGGCCGGACCGGAAGCGACGGCGCGGAGCGGGGCGGGGCTCTGAGGCACCGGCATGGCCTTGCCCGGCGCGGGAGGAGCAGGAGACATGAAGAACTCGGCCCAGAGGTCGACCTCCACGTCGCCGCCATTCTCGTCGGCGGCAGGCTGCTGCGCCAACGAAATGGAGCCGGCTCCCTCGGGCGATACGGCTGAGGCTGGCTCGGCGCTCGGTTCTCCCGTCCAGGCCGGTACCGGCTCGGGCTCCGCCTGGGCCGTCCCTGGCGCCGCCAGGTGGCCCGCCGAGAGGAGCACGGCGCCTATGAGGAAGACCCGGATTGAAGAGGGCATCAGGTAAGCATGAACTTTTTATCACGAGGAAATATTCGGGTCAACCGAGGCGTGGGGCCCTTCGCGGCGCTGAATTACTTCTTGACACGCCTGGGGCCTCACCCTATCTTAAGTCGCTTTTGGAAAAGGTCTTTTTGTGGGTTGACCAATCACGGTCGAAAGGGGGTGACACCGCTATGAAGAAGCTGATTGCCTTGGTTGCAGGCATCGCGTTCTCGCTCGGCATCGGTCTCGCGGTTCCGCAGACCTTCGCCCAGGCCCCGAAGGAAGAGAAGAAGGGCGAGATGAAGGACGAGAAGAAG
>JBOHSH010000065.1:0-4123 GCA_050733195.1 Gemmatimonadales bacterium | reverse complement strand
CGCGTGAGCGCACATCCCGCGGCCAGGAGATAACCCACCGGGGCCGCGCCGGGGAAGAGCCGGGCCAGCACGGCGGCGCCGGCGAACGCCACCATGACGTGGCTGCTGGGCAGGCCGATCGCGCTGGTGCTGAAGGGGCGGTCGAGAAACGAGCGGAACACGACGTCGCCGTCGTGGAGTCCCGGCCGTTCGCGTCGCAGCAGGATCTTGAGCACCTCGGCGAGGAGCCCGGACAGCGCGGGCGCCAGGAAGAGCATGGAGGCGCGCCGGATGCCGCGCTCACCGCGGACCCGCTGCTCCAGGGCCACGGCCACCGCGAGCGGAGCCCAGAACACCAGGCTGCCGGCCGCGCGGAGCAGCCTCCCCCAGTCACGATCGTGCACCGGCGGGTAGACGAGCGTCTGGAACGCCCACTGGTCCAGCAGGAGGGCTGCGGCGATGCTCGCTGCGGCGGCAAGGCCCAGCCGGGCCGCGCGCGCCCCACCGAGCTTCACGCGGGCACTCCCAGCACCTCTCGCGCCGCGGCCAATGCCGCGTCGAGCCGGCTCCGCTCCGCGGGTCCGGCGCCTCCCTGCACGACCCTGGCACCGCCGCCGCGTCCGCCGCCGAGCTCTGCGAGCGCGCGGTCGAGCGCCGGCTTGAGATCGGTCGCGAGGTCTTCCGAGCGAGCGAAGACCAGCTGCGTCTTGGGGCCGGTGGCCCCGAGCAGCGCGAGCACGCGAGGCCGTTCGGTCAGCCGGAGCGCCAGCTCGCGCAGCTCGTCGGCAGGGCGATCGTCGAACGCCGCGAGCACCAGGCGCGCGCTGCCGAAGGCGGGGGCGGGTTCCGCGAGCCGGTCGGCCTCGGCGGCCAGTGCGCGCGTCTTCCAGACCCCGGTCTCTCTGCGCGCCTGCTGGAGCGTGGACTGGAGCCTGCCGACCGCGTCGCCCACCTCGTCGATGGAGCAGGTGAGGGAGGCCGCGAGCGACCGAAGGGTCAGGTGCTTCCGGTCGTAGTCCGTCCGCGCACGCTCGCCGGAGAGAAACGCGACCCGTACGCCGCGGCTCAGGTTTTCCAGGCGGAGCAGCTTGATCTGCCCCACCTCGCCCGAGGCCCGGACGTGGGTGCCGCCGCACGCGCTGAAATCGAAATCCCCGATCGCGACGACGCGCAACGGTCCCTCGACTTCGGGCGCTTTTCGCAGCGGCAGCGTCGCCAGCTCCGCCGGCTCCGGGAACCACGCGCGGACCGGCAGGTTGGAGCGCACGACTTCGTTCGCGACGCGCTCGGCTTCGGCCGCCTGCGCGTCGTTGAGGCCGCGGACGCCGAGGTCGATGGAGACGTAGTCGTCACCGAGGTGGAAGCCGATCGTCGGAGCGGATGCCACGCGCTCGAATGCGGCGGAAAGGACGTGCTGCCCGGTGTGCTGCTGCATGTGATCGAACCGGCGCGGCCAGTCGATTACACCCTCGACCGGCCCGGGAGCGAGCGGCATGGCGAGCCGGTGGAGGACCGCACCGTCCTGGTCGCGTGTGGTGACGTCGACCACACGCGTGCCGCCCAGCCGGCCGGTGTCGTGCGGTTGCCCGCCGCCGGTCGGATAGAACCAGGTCTCGTCGAGGATGGCCGCCGGCGCGCCGTCCGCCTCGATGGTCTCCTGGATTCGGGCGGTGAATCGGTCGGTGTAAGAGTCGCTGTAGTATCGGCGGGTGGTCATGAGGAGCGCGCCCTGAGGGACTCGAACCCCCAACCCTCAGATCCGAAGTCTGATGCTCTATCCAATTGAGCTAAGGGCGCGGAGCGCGGAACGTACGCGGCTCCGTGGCCGGACGCCAGGGGAGACCGTATACATTCCAGCGTCATGGCGGAGCTTCCTCTCCTCGACGCGTTCCCCCGGCTGCCCTGCTATCCGTGCCCGCACAAGTCCGCGTGCTGTGCCTACGGGACCACGCTCTCGGAGACCGAGGCGCGGGCCATCATCGCCGCGCATGGCAAGCACACGGTCTACCGGAGTCGCGGCGGCGAATGGCGAACGCGCGTCCGCGAAGGCCGCTGCGTCTTCCTGCTGGAGAACTCCTGCTCCATCTACCACAAGCCCTACTACCCCGACGTCTGCCGCGGCTTCCCCTGGACCGACGTGGAAACGGGCGGCCCCTACGAGTACGACCGCACGATCTGCCCGGAGTTCGTGCTGCGGCCGGAGCTGGAGCGAGTCCATCCGTACCCGTGGGACAGACTGGCAGACGGGCAGACGGACAGTACGGTCAGACGGTCGGACGGCGAGAATGCCGTCGGCGCAGCACGAACACGATCCCGAACGCCACCGCTGCGGCACCGATACCGAACCACTGAATGGCGTAAGACAGGTGCGGTCCGTCGCCGACCGGCGGAGCGTCCGCGCGAATCGGATAGACGCCGCCATCGGGCGTATGAGGATCCCCGGGGTGTCCTTCGGAAAGCGCGAGGAGGTAGAGACCGTGAATCGGGTACGGCAGACGGCGGCGCATCGCATCGAGATCGATCGCCTGCCACGTCTCCCAGCGGGTTCCGGCGACGGAGACCGGAGCGCCGTCGCCGCGATTCGGAGCGGGGAGCAGGAGGCCGCTGACGCTCCGTTCGCCAGGCTCCGACCAGCTGGCGCCGACGGGGCGCGTCGCGTTCGCCGCCGGGACATACCCCCGATTGACGAGCAGTGCCGTGTCGCTGCCGGGGAGCCGGAGCGGCGTCACGATGAGGACCGCGGGAGTTCCCCGAACCAGCCGATTCCGGAGCACGAACCCCCGGGCCTCGTCGTATGTGCCGGTAACCCGGGCCCGACGATTCGGCTCGAGCGCCACTCGCCCCAGGGCCTCAGTCTCGATGGGCGGGAGGGCTCGCGTCTCCGCCACTCCGGCGTTCGCCGCCCGGCGCTCGGCCAGCCGGCCGAGCTGCCAGACGCCGAGACCGGCGGAAGCGGCGCCGATCAGGAGCGTGAGCGCAAAGAGGACAATCCGGAGCATCTGCGGGCGACTCCAGTCCCTTCAGGGGGACACCGGCCGGGTGTCCACCTCCTGTCGAGCGTTGACGTAACCATCTCAATGCCAAGAAGATAGCCTCTCGCCCGCGGCGCGGCCCACCCCTTGCTTTTGACCGGTGTCGCAGCTCACTAAGAGATCGACACGCGAGGACAAGATGCGAAACGTCACCCGTGCGGTTCTGGCATCCCTCGGTCTTCTCCTTCTCGTTCCCGCCTCCGACGCGCTCGCGCAGCGACGTCGTGGACTGGTCGACGTCTCCCACTCGCACGAGCGGCACGGCCTCTGGCTAGCGGTCGGTCTCGCCGCGGGAGAAGACGCCTACCGGTTCAGCGCGGTCTCCGAGGACTACGGGGAAGGGCTCACCAAGCCCACTTTCTCTCTGGGAATCGGCGGGACCGTGAATCCGCACCTCCGGCTGGGCGGCGAGCTCAAGGTCTGGGCGGACGAGTACTTCGACGAGGTGGCCGGCGCCGACGTCACCGAGTCGCTGGTCGGCGGCCTGCTCGTCGCCCAGGTGTATCCGGCCCGCAGTTTCGGCCTCTTCCTCAAGGGCGGCGTGGGCATCAGCCGGAGCGGCGTCGACGTGGAATTCGGTGACGGCACCGGCGAGACCGGCTTCGCCACGCTGGTGGGCGCGGGTTACGAGCTCCGCGTAGGGCGCAACTTCTTCATCACGCCGATGGTCGACCTGATGCATCATCGCTCGTCCGAGCGCGGCGACCCGAACGGCACGCTCCACGAGCGGCTGATCAGCTTCGGGGTCAATCTGACGTTTCAGCCGGGGCGGTGAACTGTCAACTGTCAACTGTCAACCGTCAACCGTCAACCGTCAACCGTCAACGTACCGACGTCGCCCGCTCCACCTTGATCTTGCGGCTCAGGGTCTGGCCGGCGACCTGCACCACCACCCGATACTCGCCAGGCTCGACGGTCGGGGCGCCGCCGCCGCCGCCGAATCCTCCTCCTCCTCCTCCTCCTCCCCCGCCGCCGCCGAACAGGGCCTGGATCGCATTGAAGCCGCCCAGGGCCTGAATCAGCTGCTGTCCGGCGGGCCCGAGGAGCGCGGCCGCGCCACCGCCGCCGCCACCACCGCCGCCCCCGCCCCCACCGACCGGGCCGCCCTCACC
>JBOHSH010000064.1:0-9525 GCA_050733195.1 Gemmatimonadales bacterium | reverse complement strand
GTCGTCCCGCTCGCGGCGGGACGCTCCTGGGCGGCGGCGGGTACGGCCGCGAGCAGGAGAGGAACGAGCAGCGTGAGGGGCGCGCGCGACAGCATCCTATTGCCACCTCGCGGAGTGTCGCATGAATCCGCAGCTATGGGGGTCCGCTTGAGAGCGGCCGGCGTCGGGAACGGTGCTGTCGATCCGGACAGTGTCGCCGGCGGTTCGCGCGGAACGATACATCGCCAGGCACTCCCGCGATGCCGCCGGCACGTAGCTCCGGAGCAGCAGCCACACCGTGGCGAGGCCGAGCAGGGCCACGAGAAGCCACCGTGCGCCGCGGCCGCTCACCCTGGACGGCCGTCCGCCGGATTCACGGTCAGGCCCCTCCGCGAAGCAGCTTCGCGGTCGTGACGATCTGGCCGGTATGGCGTGCGGCGTGCTCGGCGGCATGGAACAGAAGCCCAAGGACCGTCGACGGCAGCCGGGCCCTGCCGACAAACCGCGCCTCCGAAAGCGTGGACTCCGGCGTGGCGGCGAGCTGCTCGAGCGCGGCCGCAACCGTGCGGCGCCACTCGGCCAGCAGCTCCTCCGCGGAAGGGCGCTCGTCCCGGATGCTCCGCTCGCGCGCGAGGGCGGCGCGCTGGGCATCGGACAGCTCCGCTCCTCGCGCATAGGAGAAGAGCCGGTCGGTGCTGCCGGCCAGGTGCGCGAGATGAAACCCGACCGAAGCGACGCCGCCCGGCTCGAGCCACAGCTGGTCCGCCGAGAGCCCGGCGACCGCGGCCTCCACGTCCTCCTGCGCCATGGTGAGGGCGTGGGCGGCCGGCTGCAGCGGCGGAGGGATTCCCGGTAGCGGGCCGCGAAGCCACGGCTCGGGGCGCTGCGCGGTTGCGCTCATCCGGAGGGTGGCCGACGTCTAGGGCGGGCAGTCACGCCTGAGCATGCTCATCCGCCACTCGACGACCGGCGGATGCCCGGGCGCGTGAACCATGTGGACGGGAGCCGAGATCCCGGCCGACTGGCAGTTCGCTCCGGGCAGCGACTCGGTCGCGTACAGCACCGCACCCGTCGTTCGGGTGACGATGCTGTCGATCGTCACGAAGTAGCCGAGCCCGGCGCGCTTCCCGAGTCCCACGACGACGACCGAGGAAAGCACGAAGTCGACCTCCGGGAGCGGCGGAGCGGCGCTGGCTCCGCCCCATGCCTGGCTCCAGAGCGCCTGCCACGCCGCCGGAAACGAGACGACGATGAGCGTGGGATTCTCGAGGCCCGAGCGCGGGCTGTGAAGGAACGTCACCCCGGAACTCGGGAGCCAGACGCCGAGCCGGTCGTGCGGGTCCTGGGGGCCGGCGGGCGGTGCGTCCGAGCAGGCCGACAGCGCGGCCCCTGCCCCGAACAGAAGATGGAGTACCACGGAGCGCATGAGTCGTTACCGGCCACCGCGCCCGACGGAGCTGGGCTGAACGAGGAGAACGACGATGAAGAGGAGCAACAGGAGCGCGAGCGCCACGACCCGCCAGGCGTCGGGGCGCACGGAACCGATTCGCCGGGTGCCGGCCAGCAGCATGGCGCGCAGCCGGTCTCTCGTCATAGACCCGCCTCCCGCGCTCCAACATACGGGCCGGCGGTGCTAGGCGTCCAGAGCGGCCAGAACGTCCTGCGTGCTCCGGACCGTCGCGAATTCTCCGTGCAGGCTCGCCAGGGCGGCGCCGTGTATGACCGCCGCGCTGTAATGGGAGCCGTCGGGCCCGCGACGCTCGAACGTCGCGGTCGCGTCTTCCACCACGGTGACATCGAAGCCCAGGTTCCCCGCCATCCTCGCCGTAGTGGACACACAGTGGTCGGTGGTGATGCCCGCCAGAACCAGCGACCGGATTCCGCGGTCGCGCAGATGCGCCTCGAGGTCGGTGCCGATGAAGGCGCTGTTGACGTGCTTGCGGAAGACCGGCTCGCCCGCCACCGGCTGTGCCTCGGGCTTGAAGGCGTAACCCGGCTCGCTTTCCCGAAGGGGAGATGTGGGTTCGAGCGAGGCGTGCCGGACGTGAATCACCGGTCGTCCGGCGGAGCGCCACGCCGCGAGCAGGTCGGCGATCCGCCGCTCGGCGTCGGGATTGTTCCGCGCTCCATACCGCGGATCGTCGAAACCCTGCTGGACGTCGATCAGGAGCAGCGCGGAAGGCCGACTGGAGGAATCGAGCATTCTCGGAATCAGCGTGTGGGCGCGGCGGCCGTCAACGCTTCCACGATCAGCCGGAGCGCGCGCCTCAGGTCCTCGGTGCCCGCTCGCGACCCGGGGAAGTGCCCCATCCGCACCACGACGAGGTCGAGCGACGGGACGACATAGGTCTCCTGGCCGCCCGCCCCACGGAACGCGAAGGCATCGCGGGGAAGCGGCCAGCCGCCGCGGGCGTTCACCCAGACCATCCCGCCATAGCTCGAATCGGCCCATGCCGGCGCGGGCGTCGACACGAACCGCGTCCATCCTTCCGGCAGCAGTCGTTCGCCGTTCCAGACGCCGTCCCTGAGGTACAGCATGCCGAGGCGGGCCCAGTTGCGCGGCGTGCCGTAGTCGTAGCCCGAGAGAAGGAAATTTCCGTAGGGGTCCGTCTCCAGCACCTGCCGGCGGATTCCGATCTTGTCGAAGAGAGCCCGCTGCGGCCAGGTGAGGTATTCCTCACCTCGCGCCCGCACGGCGTCTCGGATGAGCAGCCCGAGCGTCATCACGTCCACGTTGCGATAGCGGCCGAACGTGTTCGGCGCGAACTGCGGCTCACGCGTGACGGCGAACTGGAAGGCGTCGATCGCGCCGGTATAGATGAGGTCGTGATCGTGGTAGCCGGGAAGGTCCTCGGGACTGCCTCGGCTGAAGCGGAGGCCGCTCGACATCCGGAGGAGATCCATCACGCGGATCTTCGCGCGCGGGTCGCCGGGGTTATTCCGCCACTCCGGCACTGGCGCCGGATCCTCGAGCCGGAAGGCGCCCTGGTGGATCAGGACGCCGATCAGCGTGCCGGTGATGCTCTTCCCCATCGACCAGCTCTCGAGCTGCGTGTCCTGGGTAGCACCGTTCGCGTACCGCTCGGCCACGATCCGGCCCCGGTGGACCACCACGAAGCCGGCGGTGAGCCCCGCGGGGTTCGCGAACGCGGCGTCCGTCGCGAGTCCGAGCTTCGCCCTGTCGAGATCCCTGGGCAGCGGCGCGTTCGGGAGGAGATCGCCCATCGGCCAGGGCGTCGTTGCCGCGTCGGGCAGTCGGGAAGTCACCCGGACCGGGCGGAAGAACACCGTGTCGCGACCCGGCTGGTGAATGACGCAGCCCTGGTCGCCGTAGAGCTTGGCCTCGCGCGTGATGCGGCCCGCGACCGTGAGCCGGACCAGCTTGCGCCGCCGGTCGACCTGCAGGGCGGAGATCGAGTCGAGCTTCTCGCGCAGGAAGTAGTCGGCAACGTGCGCCCGCGCCTCGGCCGAATCGCGCCCCGACACGAACAGCGCCGAGCAGAGGACCTTGGCGGTGCCGGCGACCTTCCAGCTGTCGGGGTCGTTCGGCGGAATCCCGGCCTGGGCCCGCGCCTCCGAGGGAAGGGCGGCGAGGAGAAGGACCGCCAGCGGGCGGGACAGGCCGGCGTGGCGTGAAGGCATGGCGGGAGACTACCGCGGACGCGTGCGGTCCGCAACGCTTTCCACGTCGTCAGCGCAGGGACCGCAGCGTGCCGATCATCATGTTGTAGTGCCCGGAATACAGGCAGACGAACGTATAGTCCCCGGGCGGCGGAACCTCGAAGACGATCTCCACCGTCTGGCCCGGCGCGGCCAGCGTGCTGTAGGCGATCAGGCGATCCCGGTGCTGCAGCGGAACGTAGCCCGTCTCGCTCGCGTCGAGCGCCGCCAGGCCCAGCGTGTCGATGTCGTTCGGGTCCCGCACCAGCACGAAGTTGTGCGGGAGCGTGCCCTCGTTGACGAACACGAGCCGCACCCGCACGCCGCTCCGGACGGCGAGCCGCGACGGGACGAACTCGAGCGCGCTGCCGGTGGAATGGACGGTGACGGTGGTATCGGCCGGCACGGCCGATGCCGGTTCCGTCCGGTTCCCGTGCAAGGCTCCCGCCGCGCCGAGGACGACGAGCGAGGCCGTCACGACGCGACTCGTCATCACGGCGACCGGAAGAGATCCGGCATCCCCCACCGCGCGGCCACGCGCGCGTAGCCCGTCCCGAGCTCCGGCGGCGCGCGGCCCGCGGCCGCCCGGAGCGCGTCGCGTTGCTCGGGGCTCAGGGCCGGCGCGGTCTCCTCCGGCCAGCCGCCCGCCGCCAGGCCGGTCGGCCGCTGAGCAGACGGCTGCTGTCCCACGTCGACCTCGCCGGCGATCCCTGCCAGGACCGCTCCTGCCACGACCACGTTGGCGTCCGGCGTGGCCTCGAGCAGCGCCACGACCGCGTCGCGGTTCGCGCGAGCCGAGAAATGATGGGTCATGAGCCGGACCGAGCGCGCGATGCCCGCGACGGCCGTGCTGTCGAGGCGCTCGTACCGGTTCCGGGCCAGCGCCAGCGCTACCTCCGGTCCCTGATGCGCGCCGGCCGCGGCCGCCGCGTCCGGCAACCACCGGTCGCGCGCGTTGCGCGGCTCCCGCACCAGCTCGACCACCGCAATTGCCGCGCGCGGCGAAGCCGGCAGCTCCGCGACCGCGAGCAGTGCCGCCAGGCGCACCCGCGGGTCGGCGTCCTGCAGCACGCCGGCACCGACGGTGTACTCCACGGGATGGGGGGAGGTCCGGTCCGGCAACAGGCCTGCGGCGAAGATGTCTTCCAGCAGCCGCGAGTCGCGCGGCAGCGTCTGGAGCGCGGCCCGGCGCACCGCCGCGGCCGGGTGATGCAGCGCTCGACGGGCGGCTTCCCGCGCCGCCGAATCGCGCTCGATCGCCCCGAGGCCATGCAGGGTCCAGAGCGCGTGGAATGCGGCAGGACTCAACCCTGCGGCGTCGAGCGTCGGGTCGTTGACCAGCCGGAGGAGGGCCGGCACCACGTCCGCCCGACCCCGCGCCACCAGCAGCCGCTGCGCGGTCAGGCGCCAGAACATGTTGTCGTCGGAGAGCGCGGCCACCAGTCGCTCGGGCGTCGCACCCGCGAGACTGGTCGTTCGGCGCGCGGTCGCCCCGCCGTGGACGATGCGGTAGATGCGACTTCGATCCGTGGTGCGGTTCGGCGTCTCGTAGGCGTTGCCGGGGCCGCGCTGCATGCCCTGCGGTGTGGGGTTGTGCTGCGCGATCAGCGTGTAGAAGTCGGAGACCCACAACGCTCCGTCCGGCCCGACCTTCGCCTGAACCGGCGCCTGCCAGCCGTCGCGGGTCGCCATCAGGCTCCAGCGATTCCTGGCGCGGAACCCGCTGCCGTCGGGCACCAGCTCGAACATCCCCACCAGATGGGCCGTCGGATCCGACACGAACGCGACGCGATTCCAGTATTCCCGGGGGAACGCGCGCGCCGTGTAGATCTCGTGGCCGGTGCCCGCGGTGTAGAGGCCGAACTGGTCCACCTGGTAGATCTGGCGCAGCGGAAACACGTCCTCCCGGTCCGCGATCGAGCGGAGCGTCGGGGTCTGGCCGGTCAGCTCGCGGTAGAACCGGCCCGGAATGGCCGCGAACTGGCTGGCGCTCCGGTTCGCGGTCGAGCCGAAGGCGTCGCCCTCCTCGGAGAGCCCGAGCCCCCAGGTGTTGTTGCTGGTGCGCGCCACGTAATCGAGCCAGGAGCCGTCCGGCGCGAACCGGAAGTACCCCGCGCCCATCAGGATCTGGTTCGGTCCCCGGCCGAAGGTCACCCCGCCCACCTCGCCGCGGAATCCGTTGTAGCCCACGGAGCCCCAGACCTGGTTGTCGAAGCCGTAGCGCAGATTGCTCACGGAGCCGTGCGTATCCTCTCTCGGCCAGCCGGTGAAAAGGACGCGCTTCTGGTCGGCCCGGTCGTCGCCGTTGGAGTCGCGAAGGAGGAAAATGTGCGGCGGCTGGGCCACGAGGAGCCCGCCGCCCGCGAACACGAGACTGGTGGCGAGATTGAGGCCCTCCGCGAACACCTTCACCCGGTCGGCGCGGCCGTCCCCGTTCTGGTCCTCCAGAATGAGGACCCTGTCGCCGCCGGGCACGCTGTCCGCGAGCAGCCGGTTGGGGTAGTCGTTGGTCTCGACCGCCCACATCCGGCCGCGCTCGTCCCAGGTAAAGTCGATGATCCGGCGGACCAGCGGCTCGGCCGCGAAGGGCTCGACCCGGAAGCCGGGTCGGACCGTCATCAGCGGGTAGGACGCCTCGGGCGGGAGCGGGGCCTGCGCGGTGTCCACGAATCCCTTGAGCGTGTTCCATGGGGCGGGCGGCGGCTCGTACAGGGGCCGCGGGGACGCCAGCGTCATGACCGGTGCGGCCGCCGCCGGCCGCAGCCTGAGCGCCCACTCCCCCGCGGTGTACTGGATCGCCCGGCCGAGCAGCTGCTGAAATCCCGGCGTGCCCCAGGTCCGCTGGTCGTGGCCCCACGCCGTGTAGAAGACCCGCCCGCGGCCGTAGCTCCGGATCCACGACCACGGCTCCTCGTGTCCGGCCTGCCGATGCACTTCCAGGACGATACGATCGGGGTTGTGCTTGGTATGGATATAGGTCTCGTCCCACGACTCGAGGGCCGGCAGGCCGCGCAGGACCGGATGATCAGGCTGCAGGCGGGTCGTCCGCACGGTGTCCGTGCCGTGGCTCTTGAACGCCGCGCCCACAACCCGGATGAACTCCTCGGAGTTCTGGAACGACGCGGAGGCGCAGTGCAGCGCCACGAGACCCCCGCCCCGCTGCAGAAAGCCGAGCAGCGCGGCGAGCTGCGGCCGCGTGATGGCCGCGTGGTTGTTGTAGAGCACCAGGGCGTGGTACTGCCGGAGCAAAGCCGGATCGAGATCGCCGGGATCGTCGGTATAGAAGAGATCGATGCCGGTCGACGCCAGGACCGGCAGCACGGACTTCGCCCGGTCGGCCGGGCGATGGTGCCCGTTGTCGCCGAGGAAAAGCACGCGCACCCTGCTGCCGGCCGGGGCCTGGGCGACCGCCGGCGCGGGGCCTAACCCGGCTGACGACAGGAGCATGAGCACCGTCAGGGCCGGGGCCGCGCCCGGAAAACCTGCCTTCGCGAACCGATTCATGGCTGCGTCTGCTCCTGACCGGCGCGCGCCAGCCGCACTACGCGGTAGCCTCCACGCCGCCGGTCCATCAGATGGATCGTGCCGAACACCAGCACCAGCACCAGCGCGGCCGGCGCCACGTACCGGAAGGACCTCTGCCCGCCGTGGGCCTCCGCGGGCTGCAGCATCGCGGCCGCCTGGCCCACCAGTGGCTCGTCCGGCAGCCGGGTGCCGATCACGGCCCGAAGCGCGTTGGCGGTGGCGTCGCCGTCGAGCGTTCCGGTGGCGCGCCACGCCGACAGGGCCGTGCCCGTCTGCTCGAGCGCCTCCTCGACGTCCCGCCGCCGGAAGCCGAGGGCGCCGCCCTCACCCGCCGAGTCGGCGCGCGCCAGGGAGCGGGGGAACGTCATCTCCAGCGCTTCCAGCAGCCGCGCCGTGGCCGCGGGGTCCAGCGCCTCGGCCAGGTGCTGGTCCGCCACCCGGCCCATGATCGGCACGCCGATCGCCCCTGCGGCGCCAAGCCCCACGCCGGCCGTGAGCACGATCCCGAGAGAGCCCGTCTTCGGCAGCCGCTCGCTCACCAGCCCCACGATGGTGGGGAAGTTGAACGCCACACCCCAGGCGAAGAGGGTCGCGACGGCAAGGGCCGACCAGAGCCCCTGCACGAAGCTCAGGAGCAGAAGGCCGCTGCCCATCAGCACCCCGGCCACCGTGAGCATGCCGGTCGGAGACAGGAGCTTCACGAAGTGCTTCGCCAGCAGCCGGAGCACCACCATCCAGCCGCTGATCCAGACCAGGACCAGGATCCCGTGCATGCCCACGGCCTGGAGCACGGCCGGAATCCATCGCATCGGGCCCAGCTCCAGCGAGATCGCGATGCCCATCATCACGAGAAGCAGCAGGAAAAGGGGACTCGTGAGCGTGAAGCGGAACATCTCGCGCACAGGCAGGCCCGCCGCCGCGTTCTCCGTCCTGGGGAACCGCTGCCTCAAGACCATCGCGCCGTAGACCAGCACCGGCAGGTAGATCACGCCGAGCTGGACGGTCCAGTGACCGAGCGGGCCCCCCCAGGTCGCGAGCGCGAACCCCACCAGCCCGCCCGCAATGATGCCGATCGGGAAGAAGGCGTGGAACCGGTTGAGCCGCGCGGTCTTCTCGTCCGGGTAGAGCGCCGCCACCAGCGGGTTGCCGGCCACTTCGATCATCCCGTTGCCGACGGCGAGGGTCGCAGCGCCGGTCATCAGGAGCCAGAACGCCGAGGGATCTCCGGCCCTGGCCTGGGCCGCGATCATCAGGGTGATCCCGGTCAGGTGAGCCGCGAACGCGAGGCGGGCGCCGTTCCGGAGCCCGTATCCCTCGAGCAGCGGCCCCAGCACGATGAGGGACAGCGCCATGCCCCAGAGGGCGGCACCGCCGATCAGCCCGACCTGATAGTTGGTGAGAATGAACTCCTGCTTGAGCTGGACCAGCACGTTGCTGACCAGCGCGAAGGAAGCGCCGGTGGGGACGAGGGCGAGGCAGATGCCGGCGAACAGCCGCTCGCGATGAATGCCGTCGGGACCGGTGGCGGGGGCAGACATGCGTGGCTCATCCTCCGAGAGGCAGGGATTTGAAGCGGCGGGCCTGGTCCTCGATGGCCGCTTCTGCGGCCAGCCGCTCGATGCTGGACGCGCCGAAGAATCCCGCCACCCCGGAGGTGTGCTCCAGCACGTGGCGGGCGTCCTCCGGGCGGGCGATGGGCCCGCCGTGGCAGAGGACGATGACGTCGGGATTGACGGACTTGGCGGCATCGTGCATCGCCTGCACCCGCTGCACCGCGTCCTCGAGCGTCATGGCGGTGTCGGTCACGCCGACCGAGCCGCCGACCGTCGTGTGCACGTGGGCCACGACGACGTCCGCGCCGGCCTCGGTGAACCGCCGCGACGTGGTCTCGTCGAACACGTACGGGCAGGTCAGCAGACCCAGCTCGTGGGCCTGCCGGATCATCTCGACCTCCAGCGCGATGCCCATCCCGGTCTCCTCCAGCATCTGCCGGAACCGGCCGTCGATCAGCCCGACGGTGGGGAAGTTCTGCACGCCGTCGAAGCCCATGTCGCGGAGCTCGCGGAGAAAGACGGGCATGAGCCGGAACGGATCGGTCCCGCACACTCCGGCCAGGACCGGGGTATCGCGGACAACCGGCAGCACTTCGCGCGCCATGTCCACGACGATCGCGTTGGCGTCGCCGTACGGCATGAGCCCGGCCAGGCTGCCCCGCCCCGCCATCCGATAGCGTCCCGAGTTGTAGATAATGATGAGATCCACGCCGCCTCGCTCGCTGAACTTGGCGGAGAGACCCGTTCCGGCGCCCGCGCCGATGATCGGCCGGCCGGCCGCGATCTCCCGCCTGAGCCGGGCGAGGCA
>JBOHSH010000063.1:0-6425 GCA_050733195.1 Gemmatimonadales bacterium | reverse complement strand
GGAGTACGGCGATACCTGGTCGCTCGCGTCCTTCACCTTCCGCGCGATCGCCGGCCTCATCTTCAGCGGGCTCTACCTGCTGCGCGGCTTCGGCATCACCGCGTGGTGTCACGCGTTGTACGACGTGCTGCTGTCCCTGCGAGGGGAAATCGGGTGAATCCAGACGGCCGTCTGCTTTCACCCTCACGATCGAATCGAGGATCGGCCGCCACACGGTCGGCGGCAGCGCGCCGGTCATGAGCCCGCCCTCGATGTAGAACGTCGGCGTGCTGCCCGCGCCGCTCCTCACCGCGCCTTCCGAATCACGGCGGATCTCCGCGACGACCGTCGAATCCTGCACGCACCGCGCGACGCGCGCGCGGCTCAGCTTGAGGGAGTCGGCGAGGGAGAGGAAGAACGCCGCCGGATTCTTGAGCGGCGCCCAGAGCTGCTGATGGCGAAACAGCAGATCGTGCGCGGGCCAGAAGCGGCCTTCCCGCGCGGCGCAGAGGGCGAAGGTCGCGGCCGGGACGGCGTTCGGATGGATCGAGGTGAGCGGGAGGTTGATGAAAATCCAGCGGACCTTTCCGGTGGCGATGTACTCCTTCTCGAGCGCGGGGAAGGTCTCCTCCGCGTGCCGCTTGCAGTAGGGACACTGGAAGTCCGACATCTCGTAGACGGTGACCGGCGCCGTCGCGCTCCCCTTGGTACGGGGCGCGAGCGGATCCTGTCCGGAGAGCGAAGCGGCGCCGGCGAGGCCGAAGACCAGCGCCAGTCCGGTTGCACGAAGCCTCATCACGATCAGTACCTCGGCCGGCGCTCGCCGGTCTGGGGGGTGAGCAAAACCGTATCTCGCGTGACCGGCAGATTCCAGTACCATTCCGCGTTCGGATCGGCCGGGTCGGGTGATCGCGCGTGGATCCACCACGATCCGGGGCCCAGGCGGAGCGCCGCGCGACCGAGCGCATCGGTGGTATCGGCGACGCCTTCGCGGAGACGGTCGCGGGCCAGGCTGCGGACGATGGTGTCGTAACCCGCGTAGGCCGTCGTCTCCCAGCGGCGCACCTCGAGCCGCAGCTTCTCGATGCGGGGCCAGTACGCCTGCCGGGCGCGGTCCAGCTCCGTTCGCGCGCGCTCGAGCTCCGGCTCGAGCTGCGCGAGCGAGTCGTCGAGCGCGGCCCTCGCGGCCGCATTGCCGGTGCTGTCCCGCCGGGCTCGCAGCCGCTCGGCGCGCCAGGCGAGCCGCGCGAAGGTGTCGAACGGGCCGCGAAACGCCTGAAACAGGCTGTCCAGCGTGCTCGTATGGGGGCGCGGTCCACCCGCCCGCGATTCCAGCGCGCGGAGGATGCTGTCGCGATCGTAGGGAAGCGCCACCACGAGCGTGCCGGGAATGGGCGTGGCGATCCCGTCCGGATCGGGAATCCGGACTTCCACCGCGACGTCGCGTCGATTGCTGCAGCCGGCGAGAAGGAGCAGAAGCAGTGGGACGGCTCGGAACATCGGCGAAAGCTATGCTGCTGGTCGCGGCGGTCCAAGGCGCCGCACCGCCGCTCCGGGCGCAGGATCCGCGCGCCGAGGCGATCGCCAGGCTGTTCCCCGCGCGGCCTTCCGGCTTCGTCACCGACGCCGCGGGCGTGGTGGACGAGCCGAGCCGGGTCCGGATGGAGCGGGCCGCCGAGCGGCTGCGGCGGCGGACCGGCGCCGAGATCGCCGTGGTCACGCTCTCCTCGATCGGCGCCTACGCGCCGGTCGACGTCGCGGTCGCGATCGGCCGGGCCTGGGGCGTCGGCGCGCGGGCCGAGGCGGGAGACCCCCGGCGGAACGCGGGGCTGGTGCTGCTCCTCGTGCCGCGGAACCCCGCGGACGATAACTCCGGCCACGTCTTCATCTCGACCGGCCGCGGCCTCGAGGGCATCGTCACCGATCTGCAGGCCGGCCGCGCGCGCGACGTGATGCTCCCCGCGCTCCGGGAGGGGCGCTACGGCGCGGCGCTCGCCCTGGGCGTCGACTCGCTCGCCGCCCTCATCGGGCGCGGCATGGGCAGCACGGCGACTCCCGCGGATTCGGCGCCCGGCCCGTCGCGGATGCCGCGGGCGGCCACCATGCTCCTCACGATCGTCGTGATCGTCGCGCTCGTGAGCGTCATCGCGGGAAGTCGGTCCCGCCGCGGGCCTCCCGGCCGCGGGCGTCGCCGGCGGCGCCGTCGCGACAGCTTCTGGGACGGCGGTTTCGGGGGCTGGGGCGGCGGCTTCGGCGGTGGAGGCTTCGGTGGGTTCGGCGGCGGCGGCGGGGGCGGGGGTGGGGGCGGGGGCTTCGGAGGATTCGGCGGCGGTGGCGGATTCAGCGGCGGCGGCGCCGGAGGGAGGTTCTGATGGACGATGCGATCGCAGGCGCGCTCGATCCGGTGCTCGCCCGGCTCGACCGGATGCTGGGGTCGGACTACTCCGCGGTGCTCTACGGCTCGAGAGCACGGGGCGAGGAGATTACCGGCGCCTCCGATTTCAACCTGCTCGTGGTCGCGGACCATCTGGAGCCGTCGCGGCTCCGCGAGCTCGCGCCCACGTTCGCCGCGCTCCGCGTAGCCGGCGGGGCGCCGCCGCTCCTGATCGAGCGGGAGGAGTGGGCGCGCGCGGCCGACGTCTTCCCGATCGAGCTCACCGACATGACGCTCGCGCGCCGCCTGCTTCGGGGAGCAGACCCCGTCGCCGGCGTCCGGGTGGATCCGGCGGACCTCCGCCGCGCGCTCGAGACCGAGCTCCGCGGCAAGCTCCTCCGGCTGCGACAGGCGTTCGCCCTCGCCGCGGACGATCCATCCGCCCTGGGTCAGGTCGGCGCGAGAGCGTCGGCGTCCCTGCTCGTGCTCTTCCGGGCGATGCTGGTGCTCACGGGCGGGGATGCCCAGGGGCCGCCCTCCGCTGTGCTCGCCGAGGCGGGTCGCATCGCCGGCACCACGACCGGGCCGCTCACCCGGCTCCATGCCGGCCGCCGGGATGCCGCGACGAAGGCCACGGCGGAGGAATTCACCCAGGTGCTCGCGGCCGTCGCGGCCGCCATTCGCGTGATCGATCGATTCCTTCCAGGAGGCAACTGATGCGCACGCTCGGCCGCTCGCTTCCCGCGCTCGCGATGGCGGCGATGGTCGTTTCGGGATGCGGCTACAACCCGATCCAGAACAAGGACGAGGCCGTGAACGCTGCGGAGGCCCAGATCAAGGCGCAGCTCCAGCGACGGGCGGATCTCATCCCCAACCTGGTGGAGACCGTGAAGGGCTTCGCCAGGCAGGAGTCGACCATCTTCACCCAGGTCGCGGAGGCGCGGAGCCGGCTCGCCGGGGCGGTGCAGGGGGGTAGCCTGCAGCAGATGGCCGAGGCGAACACGGCCCTCAACGCGCCCCTGGGCCGCCTGCTGGCGATCGTCGAGGCGTACCCGGAGCTCAAGTCGAACCAGAACTTCCTTCAGCTGCAGGATCAGCTCGAGGGGACGGAGAACCGCATCGCGGTGGCGCGGCAGGATTACAACACGGCGGTCCAGGACTTCAACGCGTACATCCGGCGGTTCCCGTACAACCTCACGGCCAAGATCATCGGCCGAGGGAAGCCGAGGGAATACTTCGAGCTGACGAGCGAGAAGGCGGCGGAGGCGCCCGCGGTGAAGTTCTAGTCCGTGACGACCGCGGGGAGGACGTAGCGCATCGGATTCACGGGCCGGCCGTTGACGTGCACCTCATAGTGGAGGTGCGGGCCCGTGGAGAGCCCGGAGTTGCCGACCGTGGCGATCTGCTCGCCGCGGCGAACCTTCTGGCCGCGCCGCACGAGAAGGCGGGAGGCGTGCGCGAACCGGGTGACGATGCCGTAGCCGTGGTCGATCGTCACGACGTTGCCGTACCCGGCGTCCCATCCCGCTTCCACGACCACGCCGTTGGCGGGGGCTTCGATCGGCGCCCCGCGGGGGGCGGACACGTCGATGCCTTCGTGCGGGCGGGCGGTGTGGAGGATCGGATGCTCCCGCATCCGGGAGAAGGCGCTGGTGAGCCAGCCCGACGTCGGCATGATCGACGGTGTGGCCGCGAGGCGATCGGCGTGCCGCACGAGGCTGTCGCCGGCCTCGCGGAAGGAGCGCGAGAGCAGGTTGGCGCGCCGGATCAGCGCGTTGAGATCCACGCGAACAAGGCCCGCCCGGCCGACGAGACGCGAATCCTCGGTGGCGTCACGCTCGGAGCTGGGCCCGCCGATGCCGGCGGCCTTCACCTGCGGATCGATGGGGTCGAGGTTGGCCAGCAGCCGGAGCTGGGTGTCCCGACGCTCGAGCTGCGCGAGCGTGTCGGACAGCGAGCTCATCCGGCCGTTCAGGACGTGGAGCTCGGCCGCAAGCTCCTCGTTCTCCCGCTCGAGCCGGTCGGCGTGGGCCAGGTTCAGCGAGCGGCGGACCGTCGCATAGCCGAGCAGCAGCACGATGACCGTCGCGGCGGCGATGACGCTGCCCACAAGCTTGAGCGCGGTCTGCGACACCTCGATGATTTTCGAGGCGCTGGCCCCCTGGGGCACGACCACGATTGTCCAGCGTCGCTTGGACATCGATGAACCCATCGGACACCGCTCGAGACGACGAAGGCCACCGGTGGGCATTCTCCCGGTGGGGGAACAGAACCCGGCCTTTTCCGCGGGCCGGGTTGCGAGAGTATCGCCCGCGTGAGCACGACTGTCAAGACGCGAGCCGCGGGCTCCGAAGGAATCCTAACTAGCTGGAAGGATTCGGGTTAGCCTGCTCGGGCTTGGGAAAGAGAATCGGCGGCCGGCTCGTCCTGTGTCCGGCAAGGTGCAGGCCGGGCAGCGAAGCCCAATGGACACTCTGGAGGTCGCCGCTGCAGCCCAGTGCGCGCCACAGCTCCTCCGCCTTGCCGGGCATGAATGAGAAGGCCATAACGCTGAGTGTAAGAAGCGCGCGGGCGAGCGCGGCGAGCGCCCGATCGAGGTCGCGCTCCGCGCCCGTCTTGGCGAGCGCCCACGGGGCGGTCGCGACGATGTACTGATTCGCATCGGTGACGAGCGCCCAGGCCGCCTCCGCGCCGCCCTTGAGATCGAGACGGTCCATCGCCTGCTCGTAGGCGCCCCTCGCAACGCCGATCGCCTGATCCAGGTCAGTGTCCTCCGGCGCGGCGGGAACGACGCCGGCGCGGTAGCGATCGAGCATGGCGAGGGATCGGGAGGCGAGATTGCCCAGGCCGTCCGCGAGGTCCGCCGTGTAGCGCTCGTCGAAGCGCTCCCAGGTGAAGTTCCCGTCGTTCTCGAACCCCACCTCGCGCAGCAGGTAATAGCGGAGCGCGTCCGCGCCGTGACGCGCGATCGCGTCGTCCAGCGTCACGGCCGCCCCCGCGGTCTTCGACATCTTGGTGCCTTCCCACTGGACGTAGCCATGGGCCCAGACCCGGCGCGGGAGCGCCACGCCGGCCGCGAGGAGCATCGCCGGCCAGATGATGCAGTGGAACCGGGTGATGCCCTTGCCGATCACGTGCAGCTCGGCCGGCCAGAGCCGCTCGTAGCCGTCCTTTGGAAACCCCGTCGCCGAGAGGTAGTTGATAAGGGCGTCGAACCAGACGTACACCGTCTGCTGCTCGTCACCGGGGAACGGAATCCCCCACGGCATCCGCTGGCGCGAGATGGAGATGTCCTGGAGCCCGTCCTCGATGAACCGGAGCACCTCGTTGCGCCGGATGCCCGGCTCGACGGCGAACTGCTCCGACTCGATGAGGTCGAGCAGCTGGTTCTCGTACCGGCTCAGCCGGAAGAACCAGTTGCGCTCCCGGGTCGGCACAAGCGTGAGCGTGGGATGCTCGACGCAGTGCCCGAAGGCCATCTGGGCCTCGGTCTTGAACTCCTCGCAGCCCGTGCAGTAGAGGCCCTCGTACTCGCCCTGGAAGAGGTCTTCGGGGCTCCGTTCGCGAATCCGCTCGAGCAGGGCCGCCACGCCGGCGCGGTGACGCGGCTCGGTCGTGCGGATCCAGTCGTCATTGCTGCAGCCGAGCCGTTGCCAGAAGTGCTCGAAGCGCTCGGCCATCCGGTCCACCCACTCGCGGGGAGTGACCCCGTTGGATTCCGCCGCCTGGATGACCGAGTGGCTGTGCTCGTCCATCCCCATGAGGAAATGGACCTCGTCGCCGCGCAGCCGCCGCCAGCGGGCGATGGCGTCGGCGCCGATCTTCTCTAAGGCATGCCCCAGGTGGGGATCGCCGTTCGAGTAGTCGATGGCCGTGGTGAGATAGAAGCGCGCCACTCAGGGATCCGTCCGGGTGCGGTCGGAGGGACCTTCGTCGCGCCGCGGTCCGCGGCGCCGCCGTCGCCGGCGTTTGCCACGCGGGCCCGACGGGTCCGCCGCCGCCTCGTCCGGGACGTTGTCCGGCGGGATTCGCCCGGCCAGGTCTGGACCGACCGGCTCGCCCGGCCCGGGAC
>JBOHSH010000062.1:0-2233 GCA_050733195.1 Gemmatimonadales bacterium | reverse complement strand
AAGGAGGGAAGGCCGGGAGCGCCGGCTCCGAAGGCGCCACCGCCGCCGCCGCCACCGCCTCCGAAGCCGCCGCCGCCGCCGCCGACCGCGCCGCTCAGCAGCGTGGACTTCGCGGAGTCGAGCGCGGCGCGATCGCTGCCGGCCGTGACGAGCGAGTCGACGGTCCGGTTGATCCGCGCCACCATCAGGATGCTGTCCCGCTTCTGGGCCGGCGAGAGCGCCGGCCGGGGCGGGTTACGACCCTGGAAGGGCCAGTACACCTTGTGGAGACCCGGCCTCGCCGGACCCGTGAGGGTGCGGAGCGTGTCTCCCGACGCGTCGATGATGTGGATCCGCGCATTGGCGCCGCCCGACTGGCCGGCTGCCACGCGGTAGGTGATCTCCGCCCCGTACGTCGGCGGGTTCGACCGGAACTGCTGATGGCCGCTCCCGGTGCCCATGTCGAGCTGTCTGGACGCATACTGCAGCGCCACCGTCGGCTCGAAAAGGTGCGCCGCCGAGGCGAGCACCGAGGTGTTGAGCTGCTGCAGGGGCGCCACGTCCACGATCCAGATCGAGCGGCCGTGGGTGCCCGCGATCAGCTCGCGGTCCCGCGGATGGATCTTGAGGTCGTGCACCGGCACCGTCGGCAGGCCGGTCATGAACTTCCGCCAGGAGGCGCCGCGATCCGTCGAGACGTAGACGCCGAGATCGGTGCCCACGTAGAGCAGGTTCCGGTTCGTCGGATCCTCGCGGATCACGTGCACGAAGTCGGCGCCGCCGGCCGGCAGATTGCTGCTGATCGAGCGGAAGGTGCGGCCGAAATCGGTGCTGACGTACACGTAGGGCGTGAAGTCGCCGTTGCGGTGATTGTCGAACGTGATGTAGAACGTGTTCGAGTCCGCGTACGAGGGCTCGATCCGGCTCACGTAGGTTCCCGCCGGTACGCCGGGGAACCTTCCCGTGAGGTTCTCCCAGCTTCCGCCGTCGTTCCGCGTCAGCCAGACGTTGCCGTCATCGGTTCCCGCGTAGACCACACCCGGGCGGATCGGCGATTCGTTGAGGGACACGATCGTCGCGTGAGTCTCCGCCCCGGTGACGTCCGGCGTGACCCCGCCCGTGGTGCGCGTGCTCACCCGGACCTTCATGGTGTCGGCCAGCGTCAGATCCGGTGAAATGGGAAACATCCCGTCGCCGCGGCGCGCCGACTTCATCACCCGGCTCGCGCCGGCGTAGAAGACCGTCTGGTTGTGCGGCGAGAGGAAGTACGGCGTGTTCCAGTTCCAGCGGAGCTGCATGTCGAGCGAGTCGCGCGTGGCCCGCGCCCGCAGCTCCGCGATCCGCCGGCGGACCGCCGGGGTCTCGGGCTGGGTGGTGTCGCCACGTGCCACGATGATCGAGTCCTGCCAGGCCAGATACGACGCGCGCCAGCCCGGCCTGGCCAGACCGCCGCCCTCGCCCGTGAGCAGGTTCCGGCGCTGCATGTTCCCGCCCTGCGAGGTCGCGTACACGAGGTTCGGGTCGGTCTGGTCCTGCTGGGTCCCGAACCCGTCGCCGCCGCCGATGTTGTACCACTGGCTGTTGGTGATCGCGCCCTGGCGCCGGCGGCTGGGGCCGCACCAGGAGCCGTTGTCCTGCAGGCCGCCGCACACGAAATACGGCACGCCCATGTCATAGCTGATGTTGTAGAACTGCCCGAGCGGCATCACGTTGGCGAAGATCCAGTTGCCGCCCCGGTCGAAGGTCACGCCGATGCCGCCGTCGTTCCCCACGATCTGGAAGGTCGGATCCGTCGGATCGATCCAGTGCGCGTGGGTATCCACGTGGAGACCCTGCGAGAACGAGCGCACCGTCTTGCCGCCGTCGGTGGAGAAGAGGTGCGGCGTCGAGCTGAAATACACCCGCTCCGGATCGGCGGGATCCACCCGCACCTGCGAGTAGTAGAAGGGCCGCACGTTCTGCGGAGCGACCCGGCTCCACGAGGCACCGCCGTCGTTGGAGCGATACAGACCGCTCGGACGGGTTTGCGCGCGCGCCCCCGCCGTGGGCTTCGGGTTCGGCGTGGTATCGGCCTCGACCATCGCGTAGACGATCTGCGGGTTCGAGTGGGAGATGTTGATGCCGATTCGCCCCTTCGTGGTCTCCGGGAACCCGTTGCCCCTGATCTCGTGCCAGGTCTTCCCGGCGTCGCTGCTCCTCCACAGGGCGCTTCCCGGCCCGCCGCTCCTCAGGAAGTAGGGGCCCCGCACCCGCT
>JBOHSH010000061.1:0-12679 GCA_050733195.1 Gemmatimonadales bacterium | reverse complement strand
GGCGAGACCGGCGAGAAGACCTGCAGCGGTGGCTATGAGGAGGACGGCGGACATGGGGGAAACAATGTAAGGGTTCTGAGTTCTGGGTTCTGAGTTCTGAGTTCTGGGTTCGGAGCTCTGGGTTCGGAGTTTCTGGCTTCAGCCTAGGCCGAAGGAGCTTGCTGTGCGGGATGTTAGAACCCAGCACTCAGAACTCAGAACTCAGAACCCTTACATTGTTTCCCCCATGTCCGCCGTCCTCCTCATAGCCACCGCTGCAGGTCTTCTCGCCGGTCTCGCCGAAGTGCTCGTGCACTACGGTCGCCTGCTCATCGGCAACACGATGCTGCCGTTCGGGCGCGACGCGATCTGGCAGGTGCCCCTTGCGGATGCGGTGCTGTTTCTCGTCGCCGGTCTCGTCGTGGCGCTGGTGGCGCTCGGGTGGAGGCGGCTGCGATCGCCCGGCGTGGCCATCGCCCTGTTCACCGGACTGGCCGTGTTCGCGGTACTGCTCCTCTTCGAGCGGGTGCATTGGAGCGCCCGGGTGCTGCTGGCCGGGGCCATCGGGCTCACCGCCGCCCGCGTCCTCACTCCGCGTGCCGAGGGTCTCCGCCGGGTTCTGGTGCGCTCGGTCCCCTCGGGCGTGCTCGGGCTCGCGGCTCTCGCCGGCCTGTTCTCCCTGGAGACGTCGTGGCGCACCCGCCGGAGCGTCTCCCGCCTTCCCGCCGCCGCCGCCGCCGGGTCGCGGCCCAACGTGGTGCTCATCCTGCTCGACACCGTGCGGGCGTGGAATCTGGGCCTCTACGGATACTCGCGGCCCACCACGCCGAAGCTCGCCGCGCTCGCGCGGGAGGGGACGGTGTTCGACCGGGTCCTCAGCACCGCGCCGTGGACCACGCCGGCACACGCGTCGTTGTTCACGGGGCTCAACCCCTCCGACCTCTCGGTGAGCTGGACGGCGCCGCTCGACGGCAAGGCGCCCACGGTGGCCGAGGCGCTCGCGGGAGCGGGGTTCGAGACGGCGGGATTCGTCGCCAACTACCGGTACGCGGGGAGGTCGACCGGGCTCGCCCGTGGATTCACGCGCTACGTCGACTACCCGCGCGATGCGATCCACGCGCTCCGCTCCACCTCGATCGCCTCCCGGCTCCTGCTCAAGCCGTGGCTCGCGGAGCGGGTGGGCCGGCGCCGGCTCGTGGGCGGAACGCTCGGCGACCGCGTGACCGACGGCTTCACCGCCTGGCTCGACCGCGACCGGCGGAAGGACCGGCCGTTCTTCGCGTTCCTCAACTACTTCGACGCGCATGCGCCGTATCTCCCGCCGGCGCCGTACGACTCCGCCTTCATCCGCACGGCCCAGGGCGACCGGCGGGCTCGATACTGGGAGCAGATGCAGCGGCGGTTCGGGCCCCCGATCGTGCCGGTGGACGAGCTCAACGAGAGCCTCGATGCGTACGACGGGGCGATCAGCTATCTCGACGGCGAGGTGGACGAGCTGCTGCGGGGGCTGGCGGCGCGCGGGCTCCTCGAGAACACCCTGGTGATCGTCACCTCGGACCACGGCGAGCTGTTCGGCGAGCACGGCGTCATCCAGCACGGCAACAGTCTCTATCTGCCCGTGCTCCACGTGCCGCTGCTCCTCCGGTGGCCCGCGCGGGTCCCCGCCGGCGCGCGGGTGGAATCGGCCGTGTCGCTGCGCCATCTCGCCCGCACGATCGTCGAGCTGGCGGGGGTCGAGGGGTCGCCGATCCCCGGCGTCTCACTCGCACGATTCTGGGGTGGAGGCGGGTTCGGTCCTCCGCCGGCCGATACCCTCTTCGCTGCACTCGACTACAACCGCCGCTTGCCCCGGTGGCCCCCCTCGCCCGTGCTCCGGGGACCGATGTCGTCGGTGGTGCTGGACAGCCTGCACTACATCCTGAACGGGGACGGTGCCGAGGAGCTCTACCACCTCGGCAGGGATTCCTGGGAAGTTCGGAACCTCGTTGGAGATCCCGGCATGGCGGGGGTGTTGGCGGCGTACAGGGGGGCATTGCAGGCGGTAGTCGGACGGCCAGACGGCCAGGCGTCCGGCCGTCCCTCCAGTCTGATCCCTCGCTAACCTTTGTGACGTTCCGACACGCCCCTGATCCGAGGCCCGTGTCAGAACGTTTCGAGGGGCCGGTCGCCGGGCACTATCTCTCCCCGAATCAAGCACATAACCCCCCTGGCGGTGGGCACGGTTCGTGATATACTCCTCAACGCTGAGGGATGCCCGGCCAAAGCGGAGCGTGTGGCCGCGCGCACCCCTCTTTCCGAGACGCCGCAATCTGACGCCTATGGACTGGCCTTCCCCCACGGGGGGGAGATGTGCGCTTGCCACTCTCACGATCGAGGATCGGTTCGATGAGGATGCTGCAGAGTCTCCGGAAGCTCGTGGCGCTGGCTCCCACCCTCCTGCTGCTCGGCGCGACCCCGCTCTCCGGTCAGGACGCCCGCGGCACGATCACGGGCACCGTGCGTGACGCCGTCTCCGATCAGATGCTGGCGGACGTGCGGGTCCACGTCCAGGGCACCCAGCTCCAGGGCATCACCGACGTGCGCGGACAGTACCGCATCACCAACGTGCCGGCCGGCCAGGTCGTGCTCCAGGTGCGCCGCATCGGGTACAGGGCGCTGGAGAAGGGCTTCGCGCTGCAGGCGGGCGAGGCCTCGACCCAGGATTTCGCGCTCAACGCGTCCGTCGTCACCCTCGAGGAGATCGTCATCTCCGGGACCGCGGGTGACCAGAAGCGCCGCGCGCAGGCGGCCTCCGTCTCCGAGATCAGCGTGAGCGATCTCACCCAGACGGCGCCGGTCCGCACCTTCGAGGAAGTGCTCCAGTCGCGGGTGCCGGGCGTCTCGGTGACGCGCGCGTCGGGCACCTCCGGCACCAACTCGCAGATCCGGATCCGGGGCGGCGCGTCGATCTCGCTCTCGAACGAGCCGATCATCTACGTCGACGGCATCCGGATCAACTCGAGCCTTTCCAACCTCTTCTTCACCGGTGGCCAGCAGACCACGCGGCTCGGCGAGCTCAACCCCAAGGACTTCGAGTCCATCGAGGTCGTGAAGGGGCCGGCCGCCGCGACGCTCTACGGCGCCGACGCCTCCGCGGGCGTGATCCAGATCATCACCAAGAAGGGGAAGCCCGGCGCGACCCGGTTCAACCAGACCATCGCGCTGGAGTACAACAACCTCGACGCCGACTTCGCCCCCCCCTCCAACTACGCCTTCTGCAGCGCCACGCTCATCGCCTCTACCAGCCCGAACCCGCTGTGTCGCGGCATGACGACCACGACCCTGGTCTCGGACAATCCGCTCCTTCGTGAGGACGCCTTCCGGAACGGCGGCACTTACGCGCTGCAGTGGACCGGTCAGGGCGGCGGCGGGAACTTCGGCTACTACCTCTCGGGCGCGTACGAGAATGAGAACGGCACGCTCCCGAACAACGGGTTCGACCGGCGGAACGGCCGGCTCAACTTCAACTGGACCCCGTCCACCAAGGTGGCCCTCGACGTCGGCGTCGGCATGGGCCGCGCCAATTTCGAACTCCCGGACAACGACAACAACGTCTACGGGTACCTGGGCGGCGCGCTGCTCGGCTCGCCCCTCACCCGGCGGGACGACGGGGTCGAGAGCAACAACGGCTGGTTCGGCTTCGCCCGCGACGTTCCGGCGATCCAGCGGATCCTGAACCAGCAGCAGACCCACCGCACCATCGCGACCGCCCAAGCCAACTACACCCCGCTTGAGTGGTGGTCCCACAAAGTCGTCGTCGGCGCCGACTGGACCCGCGACGAGATCCGCCGCTTCCTCGAGAAGAACTCCCGGGGCAGCTACCAGGGCATCTCGAACACCGGCGACATCTCCGAGCGGCGCGCCGGGTTCGAGCGGTATACCCTCGACTACCTGACCAACGCGCGGGTGAACACCGGCGCGGCGTGGAGCCACAACTTCTCCGCCGGGTTCCAGCTGATCGACACCCGGAACGAAGACCTCACGGCGACCGGACAGGGCCTGGTCGTGAACTCCAACAATACCGTCTCGGCCGCCTCCTCCCGGAGCGCCGCGCAAAACATCATCCGGCAGCGCCAGGTCGGCTTCCTCGGCCAGTGGCAAGTGAGCTGGAAGGACCGTCTCACGGTAACCGCGGGCGGGCGGCTCGACGCCAACTCCTCGTTCGGCGACGTGCGGGAGTGGTTCTTCCTGCCCAAGCTCGGCGTCTCCTACGTGATCTCCGACGAGCCCTGGTGGAACGTCGGGGCCATCAGCACCCTCCGGTTCCGCGGAGCCTGGGGCCAGACCGGCCGCTCGCCGCTGCCGGGCGCGGCGCTCACCACCCTGGTGGCGCAGCCGTACATCGACGCGAGCGTGGTCCAGCCCGGTGCTATCCCCGCCTCTCCCGGCAACGACAGCCTCAAGGCCGAACGCGGGGTCGAGTACGAAGCGGGCTTCGACGCCGGCTTCCTCGACGAGCGGGTCGGCGTCGAGTTCACCTACTACCGGAAGACCTCGAAGGACCTGCTGCTCCAGCAACCGCTGCCCCCCTCGCTCGGTTTCCCGGTCAATCCGTTCGTCAACATCGGGAAGGTGCGGAACCAGGGTCTCGAGGTGGCGTTCACGGCACAGCCGATCCTCAAGCGGAACCTCTCCTGGGACGTGCGGCTCAACCTGTCGACCCTCGATGACGAGGTGGTCGACATGGGCGACATCGCCGCCTTCGGCACCCTCAACCGGTTCATGGAGGGCGCCTCGCCGGGCGTCTTCGTGGGCAACCGGATCCGGTCGGTGGACCTCGCGACCGGGCGTGTCGTGGTGTCCGACAGCCTGGAGGAGATCGGCCCGCTGCTCCCCCGCTTCGAGGGCAACTTCTCGACCAACCTCACGCTGTTCCGGAACTTCCGGATCCAGGGTTCCCTCGACTGGAAGACCGGGCACTACATCTACAACCTGACCGACTTCTTCCGGGAGACCCAGCTCGTCCGGAGCAACCGGCGGCTGGATACCCTGGTGCTCTCGCGGGAGGAGCGGCTCCGCCGCTACGGCAACCCGACGCCCGGCCAGCCCGCCTTCGTCCGCGAGGGCGTGATCCCGGGCTTCCCCGCGACCGCGACGGTGAACGAGGTGCGCGACGAGTTCGTGCAGTCGGCGGACTTCCTCAAGCTCCGCGACATCTCGGTGACCTACACGCTCCCCAGCAAGTGGTCCGGCTACTTCCGGAGCCAGTCGGCCTCGATCACGCTGGCGGGACAGAACCTGGCGACCTGGACCGACTACGAAGGGTTCGACCCCGAGATCCTCTCGAACGCGACCGCGAACTTCAACCGCACCGACTTCTTGACCCTGCCGCCGTCGCGGCGGTTCGTGGTCAAGTTCAACCTGCAGTTCTGACCGGGGTGACGACCGCCATGACGACGTTCAAGACGATCCTCTCCCGCGGCACCGCGCTGCTGCTTACGCTCGGCCTCGGCGCCGGGTGCAACGACTTCCTCACCGTGCCGGACCCGACGGTGATCGACGCGGAGCAGCTCGACCCGGTGGCCGATGCCCCGACGCTGGCCAACTCGGCGATGCAGAGCTTCGCCGCCTCGTACGGCTGGCTCATCATGTACTCCTCCTGGATGTCGGGCGAGACGGACGTGGCCGAGACCTTCCCGACCCGGAACGAGTATGGGCGGCGCGACGTGGACCCGACCAACGGCTCCCACAACGCCGACCTCTGGTTCCCGCTCTCCCTCGCCGCCGCCTCGTCCTACCTGGTCCTGGACCAGGCCCTTCCCACCCCCACCACGAACATCAACCTCGCCAAGGCGCACTTCGCCCTGGCCTGGTCGTACCTGTTCATGGGCGAGATGTTCTGCCAGGGCGCGGTGCGCTCGGGTCCGGCGCTCACCACCGCTCAGATGCTCGACTCGGCCGTGGCGCACTTCACCGCGGTGAACACCATCGGCACGGCCAACAACACCGCCACCGGACTCGCCCTGGCCCGGGCGGCGCTGGTGGGCCGGGCGCGGGCGCACCTCCAGGCCGGACGCGCCGCGCAGGCGGCCGCCGACGCCGGCGCGGTGCCGGCCGGCTTCGTCTACAACCTGTCCTACTTCGACGACCTCTCGAACCGGACCCGGCTCGGGAACCGGCTCTGGCAGTTCGTGGCCGACCGGGGCTCGGTGGCAATCGCCCCGGGGTGGCGGGTGACCGACCCGCGGATTCCGCAGCGGGTGGCGCCGTCCAACCTGCTGCCCCAGGACGCGAACTACACGGTGGACCGGCAGCTCCCCTACGTGATCCAGGACAAGTATCCCGCGTTCAACGCGCCGATCCGGCTGGCCTCGAAGCTCGAGGCCGACTACATCGCCGCGGAGGCGACCGGGACGGCGGCGATGCTGGCGCTGATCCAGACGCGGCGGGCGGCCAACGGCCAGAGCGCGTACGGCGGCCCGACCGACGCCGCGAGCGTGCTCAAGGAGTTCGAGAACCAGCGGGGCCGTGAGTTCTTCCTGGAAGGGAAGCGGATGGGCGACATCCGCCGCAATGGAGTCGTTGCGGTCGAGTTCGTGCCGGTCGCGGGCTCGACCTATTTCAAGCCGGGGTTCGCCCCGGTCGGCAGTCAGACGTGCTGGCCATTACCGGTGGCGGAGACCGACAACAATCCGAACTTCTGATCTCTCTCCGGTCGTTCTCGGTGTGCTCCCGGCGGCTTCGACCGCCGGGGGCCGCCGTGCTGTTTGCACCAGCGCCCGTAACGGGCGTGAAGACCCTCACCCCTCATTGAAGGATTCAGGCGACATGACGATCTCCACACGTCTTCGCGCCGTCCTCCTCCGTGGGCTGCTCCTGGTAGTCGGCGTGCTGGGCTTAACGGCCCAGGCGCAGGCCCAGGCGGTCTTCCGCGGGAGAGTGCTCTCGACTTCGGGCGAGCCGCTGGCCGGCTCGACCGTGGGCATCGGAGAGCTGCAGCTGCAGGTCCTCACCAACGCGCAGGGACAGTTCACCCTGACCGTGCCGGCCGCGCGGGCCAACGGCCAGTCGGTGACCCTCGCCGCGCGCGCCATCGGCTACAAGTCGGTGACGCGGGTGATCGCGAGCCTCACTTCGGGCGAGCGCACCATCGACTTCGAGCTGGCGCAGGACGTGAACCGGCTCGAGGAGATCGTCGTCACCGGGGTGGTCGAAGGGGTGGAGCGGGCCAAGGTGCCGTTCGTCGTCGGCCGGCTCACCACCGAGGACCTCCCGGTCGTGGCCACCGATCCGATTCGCGCGCTCCAGGGCAAGGTGGCCGGCGTGCGGATCGCGCAGACCAGCGGGCGGCCGGGCAGCGTCCCGGAGATCCAGCTCCGCGGGCCGACGTCGATCAACGCGAGCAACCGGGGCCAGGAGCCGCTGATCATCGTCGACGACGCCATCATGAACGTCGGGAGCCTGGAGGAGCTGGGCGGCCTCGACATCGAGTCGGTCGAGGTGGTGAAGGGCGCCGCGGGCGCGTCCCTGTACGGCACCCGGGCGGCCAACGGCGTCATCAGCATCCGGACCAAGCGGGGCCTGACCGGCCAGGACGGCGTCAAGTTCAGCGTCCGGAGCGAGTACGGCGTCAGCGATATCAACAGCACCAATTACGGCCAGCCGCTCAACCACCCGCTGCAGCTGGACGAGACCGGCAAGCGCTTCTGCGTGGGGGTGTCCGGCTCGCAGCCCTGCAGCCGCACGATCGACTGGATGACCGAGATCCTCCGCATCAACAACGTCAACGCGGACACGCTGCGCACCCAGCAGAACGTGGTGAACGCCGCACCCAACGCGGCGGATCTCCGGAACACCTTCCAGGCCCAGATCTGGCCGGGCCGGTACTACAACTCGCTGGCGCAGATGGTCAGCCGGAATCCGACCCTCCTGACCGCGGTCGACGCGACCGGCAAGATCGGGAGTGTGTCGTTCTACGTGAGCGGCTCCTACACCGACGAGGCCGGCGCGCTCCGGGGCCTTGACGGCATCCAGCAGCGGCGCGCCCGGGTGAACCTCGACTACAGCGCGCGGCCCGACCTCAAGTTCTCGGTCAGCACGCTGTACGACAACCTGAGCAACGATCTCCGGAACACCAATTTCGGGGGGCTGCTTCGTGGGATGCCGCCGGGCACCGACTATCTGGCCCGCGACACCCTGGGCCGCGCCATCGTGCGCGGAGGCGGCACCGGGTTCCGTCCCACCGGCAACGGCGGCGGCGTGTTCATCTACCCGCTCGAGAACTCCATCGCGAGCCGGTCCTCCAACCGGTTCCTGGGGAGCATTACCGGCCGGTACTTCCCGTCGGAGTGGGTGACCTTCGAAGGCACCTTCGCCTACGACAACCGGGCCCGGATCGACAACTTCACGACCTTCAAGGGCTTCCGGACCCAGGGCATCGCGACCGGCACCAACAACGGCAACATGGAGCTCGACAACCGGGACGAGGAGTCGGTGAACGGCAGCCTCACCGCCACGTTCCGGAAGAACCTGACCGAGAACCTGAAGGGCAAGCTCAGCTTCCGCGGCGTGTACGACGAGAACAACCTCCTCACCAACGACGCCTCGGGGCAGATCTTCCTGGTGAAGGACGTCTACCGCCTCAACAACACCAGCACCAACTTCAGCATAGGCTCCTCGGCGGCGACGGTGAAGAACGTCGGGTTGTTCGCCGGCGCCACGCTGGACTACAAGGACCGCTACATCGTCGAGGGCAGCTTCCGGTACGACGGCAGCTCGCTCTTCGGCCCCGGCCACCGCTGGGCGCCGTTCGGGCGGGTCTCGGGCGTCTGGCACGTGTCCGAGGAGCCCTTCTGGAGCGACGGCATCCTCACCGACTTCCGGGTCCGCGCGTCGCGCGGCACCGCGGGCTCCACGCCGCCGTTCAGCGCTCAGTACGAGACCTATAACGTCAGCGTCACGGGCATCACGCTCGGCCAGGCGGGCAACAGCCAGCTCCGGCCCGAGACCACGACCGAGATCGAGGTCGGCACCGACTTCGAGCTGTTCGGCCGGGTGGGCGTCGAGCTGACCTACGCGCACGGCACCACCAAGGACCAGATCCTGCCGGTCAACACGCCGGCTTCGCTCGGCTTCTCCACCCAGTGGCAGAACGCCGGCACGCTGGCCAACCGGACCTGGGAAGTGGGCGTGACGGTCCCGGTGATGAACAACCGGAACTTCTACTGGCAGATGCGGGGCACCTGGGACCGCACCCGCACCTACATCACCGAGCTCTTCGTGCCCGAGTTCCTCTACACCGGCGGCACGGGCCAGGGCACCGGCACGTTCTTCCTGATGACGGCCGACCAGAGCAAGAGCAACGGCTTCCCCAAGCACCGCTACGGCAACACCTGGGGCCGCAAGTTCTACAAGACCTGCGGCGATCTCCCCGGCTCCGTGCAGGCCTCCTGCGGCGCGGGCAAGGACTTCCAGGTGAACGACGAGGGGTGGGTGGTCTGGGTCGGGGCCGGGAACTCGTTTAAGGACGGGATCACCAGGAACCTCTGGCAGACGCTGCTTCCGGCGGCGCAGTCGCCCTGGAACTACGCGCTCAGCTGGGGTCACCCGATTATCGACCGGCCGCTCCGCGGCCAGCCGGGCGAGGGCGTCGGGATCCCCCAGATCCTCGGCAACGTCTTCCCCGATTTCCGGTTCACCTTCACCAACGACGTCCAGTACAAGCGGCTGACGCTGTACACGCTGGTGGACGCGACCATCGGGCACGAGATCAACAACCAGAGCGAAGGCTGGGGTCTGCTCGACCTGAGCTCGGCGCAGTTCGACCAGCGGAGCAAGGATGTCGAGCTGGCCAAGCCGGTCGGGTACTCCTGGCGCGCCGGCAGCCCCGAGAGCACCGGGACCGGCGGGTTCTATGACCTGCTCGGGCCGAACAACTACGCGGTCGAGACGGGCTCCTACGCGAAGCTGCGCGAGGTGAGCCTGACCTACAAGCTCGGCCAGCTCGGCGGCGTCGGCGACTGGACCGTGGGCGTCGTGGGACGGAACCTGCTGACCCTGACGAACTATTCGGGGCTCGACCCCGAGGTGGGCGTGAGCGGCGGCGCGACCGGCTCCGGCCTCATCAACCAGACGGACGCGTTCGGCTTCCCGACCCTCCGCACGTTCACCTTCTCGCTCTCCACGCGCTTCTAGGAGCACGCCGTCATGAATCGTTCTCTGATCCGCAACGGCCTGCTCGCGGGAGCCCTCGTCGTGGGGGCCTGCGATCTCGCCGTTCAGAACCCCAACCAGCCCGAGACCGAACGGGTGCTGCAGACACCGGCGGACGTGCAGAATCTGCTGTCGACGCAGTATCTCCGGTGGCACAGCGCCATGTACGGCGCGCTCGGCAACGTCTGGGGCATGGCCAACGTGCAGTCGTTCGAGAACTACTCGAGCCTCTCCAACAACTGCCAGGGGCAGCGGGTGGGCATTCCGCGCGCTGCCAACGACAACAAGGTCGGCAATGGCTGCTCGGGGGACCAGCGGCGGATCTATTTCATCGCCGCCGAGGTGGTCCGCACCGCCTCCAACGTGCTGTCCCGGCTCGACCAGCCCGAATTCACCCTGGGCTCCCCGGCCCAGGACGCCCGGGGGCGGGCGTTCGGCCAGTTCCTGCGGGGCGTCGCCCTCGGGTACATGGCGCTCACGTACGACTCGACGGCGATCATCACGCCGGAGATGAGCACCGAGGACGCGGGTGAGCTGGAGGGCTATGTAGAGGTGATGGAAGCCGCGATGCAGGCCTTGCAGGACGCGATCGACGCCGCCAGCGCCACGGTCACCGGCGCCAACGGCTTCCCGCTCCCGGCGACCTGGATTCCCGGACCGACCTCGATGACCTCGGCCGAGTTCATCCGGCTGGTACGGTCCTACCGGGCCCGGCTCCGGGCCGGCAATGCGCGCTCGCCGGCCGAGCGTGCGGCGGTCGACTGGGACGCGGTGATCGCCGATGCCCAGAACGGCATCACCGCCGATCACTTCAACACCACCAGTACCACCACGGGTCCGTTCAACAGCTGGGTGGCCGTGTATCACACCTTTACGACCTGGCACCAGATGACGCCGTTCGTGGTCGGGATGGCCGACAACTCGGGCGCCTACGCGGCCTGGGTAGCCCAGCCGCTCGATACCCGAGGGTCGGGCACGCCGTTCTTCATGACCACCCCCGATCAGCGGTTCCCTCAGGGGGCGACCCGGGTAGCGCAGCAGGCGGACTTCGCGATCACCTCCTGCAGCGGTGCCAATCAGACCTGCAAGCGGTACTTCGTGAACCGGCCGTCGGGCCAGGACCAGTTCTCCGGCTTCTCCTGGGGCTGGTCCAACTACGACTTCGTCCGTTTCTACTCCTGGCGGACGTCGGGCAGCGGCACGGGGCAGAACGGCAACTTCCCGTTCTTCACCAGGGCCGAGCTGGACATGCTGGAAGCCGAAGGACAGATCCGGAAGGGCAACTTCGCGGCCGCCGCGGCGCTCATCAACAAGACACGGGTCGCGCGCGGCGGGCTTCCCGCCATCACCGCGTTCGATGGCACTTCGCCGATGCCGGGCGGCGCGGATTGCGTGCCGAAGGTGCCGGTGGGCCCGACGTTCGCGGTGCTCGCCTGCGGCAACATGTTCGAGGCAATGAAGTGGGAGAAGCGGATCGAGACCGCGTACACGCACTTCGCCGCGTGGTTCCAGGACAGCCGCGGTTGGGGTGACCTGGCCGAGGGTACCGGGATCCACTGGGCTCCTCCGTTCGAGGATCTGCAGGCGCGGGGTCGCACCGGAGCCGAGATTTACAGCACCGGTGGCACGTCCGGGAATCCGGGCTCGGCCCCGAAGGGGACCTACGGCTGGTGAGCAGGCGCATGCGGTTGCACCGGCTCGGCGCCGCGTTGGGAGTGGGCGCACTCGTGGCGGGCTGCTATACCTTGCGGCCCGTCCCGGGGGCGTCGCCCGACGTCGGCATGCGGGTGGCCTTCGACGTGAACGACGCGGGACGGGTGGCGCTCGGGGGAACGATGGGCCCCGAGATCGCCCAGGTCGAGGGCCACGTCCTGCAGAAGGACGGCGAGGGGTATCTCATCGCCGTCTCGAACATTCGCCTCTTGCGGGGTGGCGAGCAGGTCTGGACCGGCGAGCAGGTTCGCTTGAAGCCCGAGTTTCTCGGGAATACCTACCTGCGGCGCTTCTCGATGGGACGATCCGTGGCGCTGGGCGTCGTCAGTGTCGGCGGCTTCGCCGCCTTCCTGGCGACGCGCTCGCTATTCGGATTGGGTAATCAGGACGACAACACGCCACCCGGCGACACCGTTGACGCCAGACTCGGCCGGCCCTGAGGGGCGGCCCGGCACTCAACTTCCATGGAGTACGTAATGCGACGACTCTATCAGCTCTCGGTCTTCGTTCTCGCGGTCGGCGCGCTCGGCGCGTGCAAGCCGGAGGAGATCGTCGTCACCGAGGACATCCCGACGGCCGGCATCCGCTTCGTCAATGCTGTGCCCGATACCGGAGCAGTCGACTTCCGCCCGGTCGACATCGTCGAGAACAGCACGTTCTACAACGTGACGTTCCGGAGCACGGCGCTGCTCTTCTACAAGAACGCGGAGGCGGGCTCGCGCCACTTCCGGATCTTCATGAGCCCGAACCAGAGCCTGCCCGCGGAGCAGCAGCAGGCCATCGCCTCGACCGTCGT
>JBOHSH010000060.1:0-21406 GCA_050733195.1 Gemmatimonadales bacterium | reverse complement strand
GTCCCACCTGGGGAATGCTGGAGCGCCCCTTCCTGAGCAAACGGTAATCCGGCGTCCGTCTCACGGAAGCACTCGCGCGGCGCTCAGCCGCGCCCTTCCAGGACCCGGACCATGAGACTCCTTCCCTCCCTGACGGCGCTGGCCGCTCTCGGCGTGGTCGCCTGTTCCGACGGCGGGGCCGGCCCCAGCCAGCGCGTCGTCCTCGAGGTCCGCGTCACCACGACCGGAGCGGACCTCGACGAGAACGGGTACGACCTCCTTCTCGACGGCCGGGTGCTTCAGCGGCTCCTGGTGAACGACGCCGTAGTCATCCGGGATATCACCGCGGGCGCTCACACCGTGGCGCTCGCGGACATCGCGGGCCAGTGCGACGCCGTCGGACCGGCCTCCCAAACCGTCGACGTGACGGGCAGCGGGATCGAAGTCGTCCTGGCCGTGCAATGCTTCGCGACCGGGGTCGAGATCCGGAACGTCACGACCGGCCTCGATCTGGACGTGGACGGGTATGCGGTCTCGGTCGGCGGCCGCGCGCCGGTGCCGATGTTGACCAATGGTGCCGTCGTCGTGAGCCGCCTCGAGCCCGGCTCGAATTCCATCGTCCTTAACGGGATCGAGCCCAACTGCCTGGGCTCGCCGGACAACCCCGTCGAGGTCGTCGTTTCCTCGCGCACCGTCGTGCCCGTGCTCCTGGCGCTCGATTGTGTCGCCGCGTTCGGAAGCGTCCAGGTGTCGGTGACGTTGACGGGAGCCGATCCGGATCCAAATGGCGTCTTCCTTCAGATCCCCAGCCACGGGTCGCGGCATCTGCCGCGGGGAGCTCCCCCGGTCGTGTTCGAGCGGATCCCGCCGGGACAGCATCTGGTCCGGATGTCCGATCTCACGACCAACTGCACGCCCGCCGGCGGTCCGGAGCAGAGCGTCCAGGTCACCGCAGGCACCACGATCCGTGACACCGCGCGTGTCGTGTTCCAGGTCGCCTGCGAGCGGGCCGAGAAGATCGTGTTCACCCGCTGGCCCAACATCCCGCCGCACTGGGGCTACGATCCTTTCGTGACGGTGGCCTTTGCCGACGGCTCGAACCCGGTGCAGATCATGGGAGGGTACCAGGCCGCCTGGTCGCCGGACGGGTCGAAGATCGCCTTCGTTCGGGTCCCGAACGGCTGCTACTACAGCTGCCTCGCGACCGGGCTCGCCGTGATCAACGGCGACGGTGAGGCAGCGAGCCTTCGCATGCTCACGACCGACGGCGGCGACAGCGAGCCCGACTGGAGTCCCGACGGCAGCAAGATCGTGTTTGCGCGAGCCGGTTACCTCCACGTCATGAACGCTGCCGGCGGAAGTCCCACCCCCCTCGTCGGCATCCCGATCCTCGCCGCTTTTGAACCCGTCTGGTCTCCCGACGGGACTCGCATCGCCTTTGCCTGCGAGCTGACCGTAGCCAACCGCGACATCTGCGTCGTCGGGACGGACGGGACCGGCTTTCAGCGGCTCACCGTTGATGCCGCCTGGGACAGCGAGCCCGCCTGGCGGCCCGACGGGGGGGCGATCGCGTTCACCACCACCCGCTTCATGAACCAGGCAAGCATTGCGGTGATGTCCACCGACGGCCAGAACGTCGTCCGGCTGGCCCAGGGTTGGGGTCCGGCGTGGTCACGCGACGGCGCCAGACTCCTCTTCACTCAGCAGGCGTCGAACGGTCTCGTGGTCGTCAACGCGGACGGAAGCGGCACCCCGAAGCGGATCACCTTCGAGCATGATCACTCGCCCTCCTGGCGGCCGTAGCCCCCACCGCCGAGCGTCCCGTCGCCGCTTCCTGATCGGGACGCTGCTGGGCGTGTCCGGATGCGGCGGGCTCGCCGAGCCGGCACCGTGTCCCGTGCCCGAGATCCTGTCTGCGGCGGCGGTGGCGAACCCCAACAACGTCCTGAGCGCGGTGGTCACGGTCAGGGCCGCCGGGGCGGACAGCGTTCGCGTCCGGTACGGGTCGCTTGGAGACCCCCGTGACAGCGGCACGCCCGCGCTGCCTCCGACAGGAGATTCCACCGACCTGCCGGTCCTCGGCCTCCGGCCGGAGACGGCCTATGCTCTCGAGGTCGTGGCGCAGTCGGCCTGCGGCAGCCGGGCGGCCGTGGCGCTCGACTTCACCACGGGAGCCTTGCCCGAGGATCTGCCGAAATACACCGCGAGCGGCGACAGTCCCTCGAGCGGGTTCGTGGTCTTCGGCGCCGGGCTCTACGGCGTGGTGATCGACAACACCGGACGCGTGGTCTGGTATCACCGGTTCCCGCGGGGACCGGGGCTCAACTTCCAGGCGCAGCCGACGGGGCGCTACGTCGCGCGGCCCAACGGAGAGTCACCGGCCGCGCCGACTCCCTGGGTCGAGGTCGACCCGCTGGGACGGGTTACCCGGACGCTCGGCTGCGCCCGTGGCCTCCAGCCCCGGTTCCACGATCTGCTGGCCGAATCCGACGGCTCCTACTGGGTGCTGTGCGACGAGACTCGCGTCATGGATCTGACCTCGCTCGCCGGCGTGGCCGACGCCCGGGTGCTTGGCACGGTAGTGCAGCGTATCGGCGCGAACGGGGATCTCCTGTTCGAGTGGAATGCCTTCGATCACTTCGCGATCACCGATCTCGCGCTCGCGGACCGGGCGGGATCTTCGGTGAACTGGACCCACGCCAACGCGATCGACAAGGACTGGGACGGCAACATCCTGGTGTCGTTCCGGAGCCTGAGCGAGATCACCAAGATCGACGTGCGCTCGGGAGCCGTCCTGTGGCGCATGGGCGGGCTCCGCAATCAGTTCGCGTTCGAGAACACGCCGATGCCCCCGTTCGCCCGCCAGCACGGTCTCCGCAGCACGGGGCCGGGGCGGCTCGCGCTGCTGGACAACGCCGGCGAGGCCTTCGGCAGCCGCGCCGAGCGCTATGAGATCGACGAGGCCCGGCGGACGGCGCGGTTGAGCACGTCCTACGCGCCCACGCCACTCGTCGTCGCGGAGCTGGGCGGCACGACGCAGGATCTCCCCGGGGGCCGCATCCTGGTCTCGTACGGCAACGGCGGGCGCGTGGAAGAGTACGACGCGCAAGGGAGCGTGGTGTGGCGGATCGACGGCAGTGCCGGCTATGTCTTCCGGGCCCAGCGCATCACCGGCCTCTACCGGCCCGGAATCGGCTCGCCGCGCTAGGCCGTCGCCGACTGTCGCGCCGCCTGCAGCGTGTTCATCAGCAGCATCGCGATGGTCATCCTCCCGACGCCGCCCGGCACCGGCGTGATGGCGGACGCGACCTCGGCGACCGCCTCGAAGTCCACGTCGCCGGTGATCCGGTACCCCTTCGGCCTGGAACCGTCCTCGACACGGTTGATCCCCACGTCCACGACCACCGCTCCGGGCTTAACCATGTTCGCCGTGACGAACCGCGGCTTGCCGATGCCCACGACCAGGATGTCCCCCTGACGGGTGAGGCCGGCGAGATCGCGACTCCGGGAGTGGCACACCGTGACCGTGGCGTTGCCGCCGGGAGCATCCTGGATCAGGAGATTGGCCATCGGCCGGCCGACGATGGTGGAGCGACCGAGCACCACGGCATGCGCGCCCCGGGTTTCGATCCCCGAGCGGATCAGCATCTGCTGGACGCCGAAGGGCGTCGCGGGCTTGAACCCGGTCGGGTCGCCGAGGACGACCTTGCCCACGTTCACCGGATGGAAGCCGTCGACATCCTTGGCGGGATCGATCCGGAGCAGCACCCGGTGTGCGACGACGTGCTTCGGGAGGGGCAGCTGAATCAGGAAGCCGTGGATCGCCGGATCGGCGTTGAGCCGGTCGACGACATGGAGCAGCTCGGCCTCGCTCGTGGACGCGGGCAGCCGGATGGTCTCCGAGTGCATCCCGGCTTCCTCGCAGGCCCGGCCCTTGTTGCGGACGTAGAGCCGGCTCGCCGGGTCGTCTCCCACGAGGATCACCGCCAGCCCGGGCTTCGTGCCGCGCGCGGCAAGCGCGGCCGCTTCGCGTGCGACTTCGGCCCGGATCCGGTCCGCGATCGCGGCCCCGTCGAGGATCCGCGCCGTCACCGCGCCAGGCCGACGGCGCGGGTCTCGCGAATCACCGTCACCTTGATCTGGCCGGGGTACTGCAGCTCGGTTTCGATCCGGCGCGCGATGGACTCCGCGAGCTCCTGCGCGCGTCCGTCGTCCACCCGGTCGGGCACCACGATCACCCGCACCTCCCGGCCCGCCTGGATGACGTTGGTCTTCTCCACCCCCTCGAAGCCGCCCGCGATCTCCTCGAGCCGGGTCAGACGCTTCACGTAGGTCTCGAAGGCTTCGCGCCGCGCTCCCGGCCGGGAGCCGCTGATCGCGTCCGCCGCCTGAACCAGCACCGACTCGACCGTCTCGTGGGGAACGTCGTCGTGGTGGGCCGCAATGCACCCGATCACGTCCGCCTTCTCCCGGTACTTCCGCGCGACCTCCACGCCCAGCTCGACGTGGGTGCCCTCGTTGTCGTGGGTGAGCACCTTGCCCACGTCGTGGAGGAGACCGCCGCGCTTGGCGAGCTGCACGTCGAGGTGCAGCTCCGCGGCCATCATCCCCGCGAGCCAGGCCACTTCCTTCGAGTGGTCGTACATGTTCTGCCCGTATGAGGTCCGGTACCGCATCCGCCCGATCAGCCTGACCAGCTCGGGATGCAGACCGTGGATGCCGGTCTCGTAGGCCGCCTGCTCGCCCAGCTCGACCAGCTCTTTCTCGAGCTCACCCTGCGCCTTCCGCACCAGCTCCTCGATCCGCCCCGGATGGATGCGGCCGTCGGTGATGAGGGAGGCGAGGGCCCGCCGTCCGACTTCGCGGCGGAGGGGATCGAAGCAGGAGACGACGACGGTATCGGGGGTGTCGTCGATGATGAGGTCGACGCCGGTGGCCTGCTCGAAGGCGCGGATGTTCCGGCCCTCCCGGCCGATGATGCGGCCCTTCATCTCGTCGCTCGGCAAGGCGACGGCCGCGACCGTGGTCTCGGAGGTGTGCTCGGCGGCGAGCCGCTGCACCGCGAGCGCGATGATCTTGCGCGCGTCGCGCTCGGCATCGCGCCGAGCCTGCTCCCGGATCTCCCGGCCCAGCGCGGCGGCCTCGCTGCGCGCTTCGTCCTCGGCCTGGCGGAGAATCTCCTTGCGGGCGTCGTCGCGGGTGAGACCGGCGATCCGCTCCAGCCGGGCCTGCTGCTCCTCCCGAAGCGCGGTGAGCTCGGCCTCGCGGGCCCGGAGCGCGGCTTCCTGGCGCTCGAGCGCCTGCCCCCGCCCGCCGAGGCTCCGCTCCTGCTGCTCGAGCTGCTCCGCCCGCCGGCTCGTCGAGCGCTCCCGCTCCTCCGCGCGCCGGTCGGCGCGGTCGGCCTCCTCCCGCCGGCGCACCATCTCGCGCTCGCCCTCTTCCCGCTGGCGCAGCACTTCCATCTTGCCTTCGAGGACGGCCGCGGCCCTGGCCTGATCCGCGTCCCGCCCCGCCCGGTCCAGGCGCGCCGCGACCTCGCGGTCGGCGTCGGCGAGCAGCGCGGCGGCGGTCCGCCGCTTTCCCCGGAGGTAGAAGTGAATCCCGACGAGGCTAATGAGGACGCCGGCAACGAGCCCCCCGATCAGGGGGAACAGCACCGTCGGTGTCATGTGTATCTCCGCACGCGGCGCGTGGCCGCGGGAAGGTCACTCGCCCGGAAGCGGCGCTCCCGGCGCCCGCCCACCCCGCTTTCCCGGCGGGATCAGGCGCGCGAGTCGATCGGACAGCTCCGCCACGCGGGCGGCCTGCTCCACGTCTTCCCGGCGGCCCTGGAACAGCTCGTCGGTGATCGCGAGCCCGGCGAGCAGGGCGGCCTTGTGGGCGTCGGCGCTCGGGGCCGAGCTGCGGATCCGCGAGAGCACGGCATCGAAGTACGCCGCCACCTCGCGGGTGTACTCGGGCGGGTGCTCCGAGCTGAGCGCGAACTCGATCCCGCCCAGGACGATGCGCACCGAATGGCGCGTCTGGGTCATGCCGCGTCTCCCGCGCCGTGCTGCTCGATGAAGCGGAGCCGGATCCGGAGCGCTTCCAGCTCTTCCCGCGCCGCGGCGATCCGCCGCTTGAGGGCCTGGTTCTCGCCCTCCAGGCCCGCCGTTCGCTGGCGCTGTGTCGCGAGCTCGGGACCGGCGGGCGCGATCCCCTTCCGCAGGTCCGCCAGCTCCTGGTCGGCGCGCTGCGCGCGGCGACGCCAGGAGGCCAGTTCTTCCTCGAGCGCGGCGACCGTTCGCGCGAGCGCGTCGAGCGCGCCGCGGTCAGGTCGTTCGTAGGCCGACGTCAATCGTCTCGAGCCTCTGCAGCATACGGTCGATCACGCTGTCCACCTCGGTGTCCCGCAGCGTCCGGTCACGGCCCCGGAGCACCAGACGCACCGCGACGCTCCGGCGACCCGGGGGGATGCCCTCGCCGCGGAACTCGTCGATGACCGAGACCTCCTCCAGCAGACTGCCGCCCGCCTCGCTGAGGACGTCGAGCACGTCCGAGATCGCGAGCCCCTCGGGCAGCAGGAGGGCGAGGTCGCGGCTGGCCGCCGGCGTCGCGGGAACCGGAGTGAACCTCGGCGTCCCCCGTGCCGCCGGATCTACCAGGACCTCGAACCCCCACAGATCCGCGGCCCACGGTGGCGCATCCGCGGTGAGCCCCTCCGCCCGGCCTGCCTGCCGGCCGTCCGGCAGGCGCGCAACCCACCCGGCGCCTTGAACTTGCACCACGGCGCCGGGAATCGCCAGGGAGATCGCCCGCTCGAAGAGCGCCTTGAGATCCCACCGATCCACGTCCGGGGTGTGACCGCCATCGCTCCAATGGGCGGGCCAGCGACCACCTGTCACCACGCCGCCCACGTGGGTTTCCTCATGGGGCCTGCTGCCGGAACCCTTGCTCTCGAACGCAGTGCCGATCTCGAAGAGGCGGACATCCCGGACGTGGTTGGCCCAGTTCGCTTCGACCTGCCGGATGAGCCCCGGCAGAATCCACCGGCGGAGGTGGGAGTGGTCCTGTGACAGCGGGTTGAGGACCCGGACGGCGTCCACCGTCCCGGGAACCTCGCCCCCCATGGGAAGGGTGACGGCTTCGTACAGGCCCTCGGCCGCGAGCCCCTCGCGAATGGACCGGGCCGCGAGCTCGATCGCGGCGTCCACCTGGTTGCCCGCGCGTGACGGCAGGAGATCGTCGGGGAATCGGTCATACCCGTACTGCCGGGCGATCTCCTCGATCAGGTCGATCTCCGCGACCAGATCGGGCCGCCAGCCCGGGACCTCCACGGCGAGGCGCTCCTCAGCCGGCTTGGCGAGGACCGTGGCGCCGATCGCAAGGAGGGCGCGCTCCATCTCGTGCACGGGCAGCTCGACGCCCAGGATCTGTCCAACACGGCGCGTGCGGAGGAAGACGCGGGGCGGGTTCCGGGGCTCCGGCCAGACGTCCACCGGGTCCCCCGAGAGGGAGCCGCCGGCCACGGTGAGGATCAGCGTCACCGCGCGACGCAGCGCGTCGGGAACGCCCCAGAGATCGGTGCCCCGCTCGAACCGCTGGCTGGCTTCCGTCGCAATCCCGAGCGCCCGGCGCGCGCGCCGCGTGGCGCGGGGCTCGAACCAGGCGCACTCGAGCAGGATGTCCGTCGTGGATTCGGTGACCTCGCTGTCCCGCCCGCCCATGACGCCGGCCACGCCGACGGCGCGCTCGCCGTCGGCGATCACCGTCATCGTGTCGGAGAGCTGGCGCGTCATGCCGTCGAGGGTGAGCAGCTGCTCCCCCCGATGCGCGGACCGCGCGGCCAGACGCCCGCCCGCGATGCGAGCGAGATCATACGCGTGGAGCGGCTGGCCCACCTCGAACATCACGTAGTTCGTGGCGTCCACCACGTTGTTGATGCTCCGGATGCCCACGGCTTCGAGCCGCCGCGCCAGCCACGCCGGCGAGGGGCCGATGCGCACCCCGCGGATCACCGCCGCGGTGAATCGGGCGCACGACGACCCCTTCTCGATCGCGATCTCGACCCCGTCGGTCGTGCCGGAGGCCGCGTTCACGCGGCGCGCCTGGGGAACGTCGATCGCGTCGGCGCCCGGGATCTCGGGGAGACGGAACGTCGTCCGGTACGCGGCGGCGAGCTCCCGGGCGAGACCCTTGTGGCCGAGCAGGTCGGGCCGCATCGGCGAGGTGTCGAGCACGAGCCGGTCGTCGGCGAGACCCAGCGACGCGATGAAGGACGCTCCGGGCTCGGCATCGGTCTCGAGCGCGAGGATGCCGTCGCGGTCCTCTCCGAGCCCGAGCTCGCGCGCCGAGCAGAGCATCCCCTCCGACGGCTCCCCGCGAATCTTCCGGCGCTCGATCACCAGCCCGCCGGGGAGTCTGGCGCCGACGGGAGCGAAGGGATACTTGGTGCCGGCCGTGACGTTCGCGGCGCCGCACACCACCTTCCTGCGCTCGGACGAGCCGTCGTTCACGAGGCAGAGCCGGAGCCGGTCCGCGTTCGGGTGGGGACGGACGTCCTCGACCTGCCCGACGACGATGTCGCCGAGCTCGGCGTGCAGCGGCTCCACCGCGTCGGCGGGCGCGCCGATCTGCGCGAGACGGCTCGTCAGATCCGCGCGGTCCAGCTCCCGCCGGAGAAAGGCCTCGAGCCAGCGGCGCGAGACGTTCATCCCTCGTCTCCCGCGACCTGCCGGAGCAGCCGCATGTCGCCGCTGTAGAGCAGCCGGATGTCCGGGATCCCGTAGCGCTGCAGCGCCGTCCGGCCGGGGCCCATTCCGAAGGCCCAGCCGCTATAGCGCTCCGAGTCGACGCCCGCGTTCTCGAGGACCCTGGGGTGCACCATCCCCGAGCCGAGGAGCTCCATCCACCCCGAGCCCTTGCAGGCGGGACAGCCGCTGCCGTGGCAGAGCTGGCATTCGACGTCGAGCTCGGCCGAAGGCTCCGTGAACGGGAAGTAGGAGGGCCTGAACCGCACCTTCGTCGTCGGGCCGAAGAACCGGCGCGCGAAGTGGGTGAGCGTGGCCTTGAGATCGACGAAGCCGATGCCCTCGTCCACCGCCAGTCCCTCGATCTGGTGGAACGCGGGCGCGTGGGAGGCGTCCCACGGATCGTTACGGTAACACATGCCCGGGATCACCACGCGATACGGCGGCGGACCCGCCTGCATCACCCGGATCTGCACCGGCGACGTGTGCGTGCGGAGCAGCATCCGGCCCTCGGGGCCGGACTCCTCGGAGAGATAGAGCGTGTCGTGCGCGTCGAGCGCCGGATGGTCGGGCGGGAAGTTGAGCGCGCCGAAGTTGTACCACTCGGTTTCCGCTTCCGGACCGACGGCGACGGCGAAGCCCAGCTCCCGGAAAATCCCGCAGATCTCGTCGATGACCCGAATGACCGGATGCGCCGCCCCGACCCACCGGCGGCGCCCGGGCATGGTCAGGTCGACGTGCTCGGTCCTCGCGTCCCGGCGCGCGGCGGCAAGCTCGGCGTCGCGCGCGGCGAAGGCGGCCTCGAAAGCCTCCTTGAGGCGATTGGCCTCGGCGCCGAAGCGGCGGCGGTCCTCCGGCGACATGCCCGCGACGGCCCTGAGCGCCGCGGTGAGGGCGCCCTGCTTCCGGCCGAGGACGGCGACACGCTCCGCCGCGAGACGATCCGGGTCGAGGCCCGGAATCGCCTCGAGGCGGGGCAGCAGTGCGTCGAGGTCGGGGTAGTTCATAGACGGCCGGACGGCCGGATGGCCGGACGGCCAGTTGGCTGTAGCCTGGTCAAGTCACTGGACCCTGGCCGTCGGGCCGTCCGGCCGTCTGGCCGTCTGTCATTACGCCGCTGTTGCCTTGCTCTTCGCCAGCTCCGCCAGCCGGGCAAACGCCTCGGCGTCGTGTACCGCGAGGTCGGCGAGGATCTTCCGGTTGACCTCTACACCGGCTCCGCGCAGGCCGGCCATCAGCCGGCTGTAGCTCAGGCCATGGAGCCGCGCCGCGGCGTTGATCCGGGTGATCCAGAGCGACCGGAAGTCCCCCTTCTTCTTGCGCCGGTCCCGGTACGCGTAGGCGAGCCCGCGCTCGACGTTCTCCTTCGCGGCCTTGTACAGCTTGCTCCGGGCCTGAAAGCCGCCCTTGGCGGCCCGCATGATCTTCTTCTTCCGCGCGTGATGCGCGACGCCACTCTTGACTCGAGGCATGGCACGCTCCTCCTAGGCCTGGAGCAGGCGGTTCACGCGGGGGAAGTCGGCCGAGCTCACGAGCTCCGGCCGTCCCAGGTGGTTCTTCCGCTTGCGGGTCTTCTTGGTCAGGATGTGGCGCTTGTTCGCCTGGCCGCGCTTGAGCTTCCCGGACCCCGTTCGGGTGAAGCGCTTCATCGCGGCGCGCTTGGTCTTCATCTTGGGCATTCCGTCCTCCTTGAGGCTCGTCACCGGGCCGGCGCGTTGGCGCCCGAGCTCTTGGGCGCGAGCACCATGGTCATGTTCCGGCCCTCGAGCCGGGCATCGAACTCGATTTTCCCGATGTCGGCGAGCACGTTCGCGATGCGATCGAGCACGGCCTTACCCAGGTCGATCCGCGCCATCTGCCGGCCGCGGAACATCATCGTCACCTTCACCTTGTTCCCTTCACTCAGGAACTCGCGCATGTGCCGCGTCTTGAACTCGAAGTCGTGCTCGTCGATCCCGGGGCGGAACTTCACCTCCTTGATCTCGATCACGTGCTGTTTCTTCTTCGCGGCACGCGCGGCCTTGGCCTCCTCGAACTTGTACTTCCCGTAGTCCATGATCTTGACCACGGGCGGCCGGGCCATCGGCGCGACCTCCACCAGGTCGAGTCCCCGTTCCTCCGCCGCGGCGAGCGCTTCCTCGATCGCGAGAACCCCCAGCTGCTCACCGGTATCCGAGATCACCCGGACCGGGCTGATGCGGATCATCCGGTTGACGCGTACCCGTCGTTCCCGTTCGTTCGTGCTCAGTGGTCGACCTCCAGGAGGTGCGGAAACGAAAACACCCCGCGACGCGGGGTGTTCCGAACGCCTCCCGCCGGCCCGATGGCCGGTCAGGGGGCGATTCAGGAACCCGTTCGCCGCGTGCGCAGCTCGGGGTGGGGGGTCGAGGACCCCCGCTTGCGAGGGGGGAGTCTAAGGCAGGAGGAAGGGAGAGTCAAACCAGCATTCGTCCCAACTTCTCCGCCCCCCCGAACAGCTCTTCGAAGCTCTCCACCATGAAGAGCACCGGCTGCAGCTTGTCGATCTCGAACGGCGTCGCGATGACTTCCTCCAGATCGAACGGCCTTCGGTCGCAGCTCGGGCCCAGGGCATGCACCCCCTCCGCGGACGACGAGATGAGGCCGCTGCCGAAGAGCCGCGGCCGCCCCCGCTCGAGCACGAGCCCGAACTCCACGGTGAACCAGAAGAACCGCGCCACCTGCTCGGTGGCCTCGGGGGTCCTCGCCGCGGCGCCGAGCGCACCTACCCGCTGCAGAAACGCGGCGAAGACGGGGTCCGCGTGGAGCGGCACGTGGCCGAACACATCGTGGAAGATGTCGGGCTCCGGCGTGTAGTCGAGCCGTTCCATCGGCCGGATGGAGACGGTAGTCGGGAATCGCCGTCGCGCGAGACAGCGGAAGAAATGGCCGGCCGGGAGGAACCCGGTGACCGCAACCGCCGACCAGCCGGTCCGCGCGATCAGGCGCCGGTTGAGGAGGGCGAGGTCCGGAATCCGCCGCTCCTCGAGCCCGATCGCGGCCGCGCCATCGAGGTACACGCGGCTCGCCGTCTCCTGGAGCGCCGGCATCCGCCGGGCGTAGAGCGCCGCCCACGCCGCGTGCTGCTCGGGCCGGTAGGCATGCCACCGCTGGCGCGTGAACGGCGAGCCGTTCACCGCCTTGCCGTGGTCGTGCGCGTGGGCGCGGGACTCGGTCGGTTCCTGCATGACGGCACCCTCCTCCTTTGGAAAACGAAAGCGGCCCGTGGATCTCCACGGGCCGCTCGGGATTCGAAGCTCGTCGGTGCTACACCGGACGCCTTCGGCCGCGGCCCGTGGAACGGGTCGCGTAGTAGTAGCGCCGGACGGCGAGGGTCGAACTCATGATGTGATCTTACCTCGGTTGTGGCAGCGGCGCTACGTGTACAGACGGCCAGACGGCCGGACGGGCAGGCGGCCGGTAAAGCGCCCCCGCATCCCGGTCCAGAGGCAAGTTCAGGACCAGTCCCACTGACCGTCTGGCCGTCCGGCCGTCCGCCTGCCCTACCAGCCTATGCCGTAATCCTCCCCGTGGTGGCTCGAGGCCCCCCACATCGTCCCGTGCTTCCGGTCGAACCAGATGGCATTGATCGGCCCGCTGGTCCGCTCCTCGAACTCGAGCGTGTACCCCATGCGGCGGAGCTCGGCCCGCGTCCATTGCGGGATCGCGTCGGCGAGGAGCATCCGTCCCGGCCTCGATTCATGCGCGCCGAACGAGCTCCGCATCTGGAACGAGTTCATGTTCGGCGCCTCCGCGGCCTGCTGCGGGGTCATGCCGAACTCGACCAGATTGAGGAAGTACTGCAGCAGATTCTGGTCCTGCGAGTCACCGCCCTGCACCGCGAACGAGAGCCACGGCGCGCCGTCCTTCACCGCGAGCGTGGGCGTGAGCGTGACGCGGGGCCGCTTGCCGGGCTCGATCACGTTGAACGGCCCGTCCACCGGATCCGTCACGAACGACTGGGCGCGCTGGCTCAGACCCACGCCGGTGCGGCCCGCGATCACCGCGGGAATCCATCCGCCGCTCGGTGTCACCGAGACGACCCACCCTTCGGCATCGGCCGCCTGAATCGACGTCGTCCCGGCGTAGAACCCCGCCCGGAACGCCTCGTCATCCTGCGGGATGGGCCGGTCCTGCTGGCCGCTGCGCGGCTGGTCGGCCGGCGCGCCCGTGACGCTCCAGCGGGCGAGGATCTCCTTGAATGGATTGGTGCCGCCCTGGAACGGATAGGGATCGCCCGGCTTGATCGCGGGATCGTTCCGCTCCCAGTTGATCTGCCCGAACCGCTCCTTCGCGTACGCCTTCGAGAGGAGGCCGCGGACCGGCTCGTCGGGCGGAAACGCGGGGTCGCCGTAGTAGAAGTCGCGGTCCGCGAAGGCGAGACTCATCGCCTGATAGACCGTGTGCAGGTACCGCGCGCTGTTATACCCCATCGCGCGCAGATCGGCGTTCTCCAGGATGTTGAGCGCCTGGAGCAGCGCCGGTCCCTGGTGCCAGACGGGGAGCTTGTAGACCTCGATCCCCTTGTAGGTCGTCACCGTCGGCTCCTCGATCTTCACGCGCCAGCGGTCCAGGTCCTCCATGGTGAAGAGCCCGCCCTCTTCGCGCACCGCACGCACCAGCTCCCGGGCGATGTCGCCGCGATAGAACCGGTCGTAGGCGGCGTAGATGGCGTCCTTCCGGCTCTTCCCCGCCGCGAGCGCTTTGGCCTCCGCCTCGACCAGCTTCCGGAGCGTGGCCGCGAGGTCCGCCTGCCGGAAGACCTCGCCGGGCGCGGGAGACTCGCGCGCCTGGCCGGCGTGGGGAAGAAAGACCGCGGGGGAGTACTTCCACTCCTTGATGCGCGCCTTGTTGTTCTCCATCGAGTTCGCCGTCTGGGCCTCGATCGGATACCCGTCGGCCATCGCGATGGCGGGGGCGAGCACCTGGGCGAGCGAGAGCTTCCCGTACTCGGCGAGCATCGTGAGCAGCCCGCCCGGCGTGCCGGGCGTCACCGCGGCGAGCGGGCCGAACTCGGGCGGGTAGCGCATCCCTTTGGCCTTGTAGTGCTGGGCGGTCGCCCCGGCCGGAGCCATGCCGAGCGCGTTGATCCCGATCACCTTCTTGAGCCCGGGATGGTAGATCAGCGCCTGGGTCTCGCCCCCCCAGGAGAGCACGTCCCACATCGTGGCCGTCCCGCCGAGCATCGCGCACGCGGCGTCCACCGCATTGCCCCCCTGCTGGAACATCATCGCCCCGGCGGTGGTCGCGAGCGGCTTGCCGGTGATCGCGAGCCAGTGGCGCGCGTGCAGCGGCGGCTTGGCGGTGCGCTGGGCGTCGAGGGGCGCCACCGCGACGAGGGAGACGAGCGTCACGAGGACCTGGCGGTGCATGCGGAATCCTCCTGGAACGGCTAGCCGGAGACCGGCACGGCACGGGGCGACGGGACGGTCGCGTCGAGCTCCATCGCCTTCGGAGCGTCGCGGAGCCGGCCCATGATCACGTCCGGATCGTGCTCGAAGAAGAGCCACCAGCCCCCATCGGCCGCGGCGCGGACCAGCGCCCGCTTCGACTCGAGGGTGCGGAGCGGCTCCAGATCGTACCCCATGATCCACACCAGCGGGAGATGGTGCCGCGTGGGCATGACGTCGGCGAGGTAGCAGAGGGTCTCTCCCCGGTCGCGCAGCATCACACTCTGATGAAACGGCACGTGTCCCGGCGTCATCCGGACCCCGATGCCCGGCAGCACCTCCGTCTCGCCCTCGAGAAGCCGCCACCTGCCCGCGGCCGCAACGGGCTCGAAGTTGTGCGGGAGATACGAGGCGCGGGTCCGCTCGTTGGCGTGGCGGGCGAACTCGAGCTCGCCCTTCTGGACGATATAGGTCGCGCGTGGAAAGGACAGGGCCGTCTGGCCGTCCGGCCGTCCGGCCGTCGTATTGCCCCCGGCATGATCGAAGTGCAGATGCGTGTTGATCACCCACCGGACGTCCTCCGGGGCGTGCCCCGCTTCGCGGATCGCGTCCTCGAGCAGAGTTCCCCCGCCCTGCCCTTCGTTCTCGACGCCGTAGATGTCCCGGAACCTGGCGTCCTCCTTGTTGCCAAGCCCCGCGTCGATCAGGACGAGGCCGTCGCCATGCTCGATCAGGAGGCAGCGCATCGCGAGGGTGATCCGGTTCCGGTCGTCGGGCGGGGCGCGCCGCGCCCAGAGCGGCTTCGGCACCACGCCGAACATCGCGCCGCCGTCGAGCCGCTGGATCCCCGCTTCGAGCGCGGTGCAGCGGAGCCCTCCGACGGTGAATCGGTGGATGAGCGTCATGCGGGAGCCGGCCCGGCGGACCGGCGGCGGGGGCTCTGGCGCTGGAGCGCCTCGAGCTCCGGCACGGTCCGGATCCCCTGCTCCCGCGCGAGCCGGAGCAGCCGGGTCAGCAGCTCCGCCGTCGCGAGGGCGTCTCCCGCCGCGCGGTGACGAGCCGGGTTCTCGAGGGCGAAGTAGAAGCTCAGCGCGTCGAGCGAGCAGGATTGGGCGCCGGGGAGGAGCTTCCGCGCGAGCCGCACGGTGCAGAGCCGCGGGCCCGAGAGCCGGAGACCGCGCGATCGCCGGAGCTCGGCCCCCACGAATCCCCAGTCGAACCGGGCGTTGTGGGCCACGAACACCCGGCCGCTCAGCGCGTCGAGCAGGCGCTCCGCGACCTCCTCGAACCGCGGCGCGGCGCGCACCATCGCGTCCGTGATGCCGGTGATGACCCGGGCCATCGGGGAAATCGGGCGGCCGGGGTTCACCAGCGACTCGAACACGAGCTCCCGGCGCTCGCCCTGCACCAGCACCACGGCCACCTCGGTGATCCGGTCGGCGGTGGACAGCCGCCCGCCGGTCGTCTCGACGTCGACGACAGCGAACGCGCACTCCTCGAGCACCGGCACGCCCCTCGGGGCGACCGCCAGACACCAGCGCCCGTCGCCGAGCCGGTGCACCCTCGGGTCCGCCCCGAGCAGCGCCACCGCAAGCCGCTCCGCCACGACGCGGGGGGCGTTGGGAAGGCCCAGGATGTTCGTCGCGAGCCACTCGGCGGGACGGGCCCCTTCGGTGATCGCGGCGAGCGCCCGATCGACGAGGGTACCGTCCGGATGGGCCGAGAGGCCGGTCATGCGGCGCTTCGCCGGATGGGAAGCGTCATGCAGCGCGGGCCGCCGCCGCCCCGCACCAGCTCGCCTCCCTCGATCGTGATCACCGTCCGCCGGCCCGGGGTCCCGTTCCCCGCGAGGAACTCCGTGCTCGGCACGACGGCGAAGCCCGCGCGCTCGAGCTCGGCCAGCGTCGCCACGTTGCGGGCGTAGCTCACGATCACCCCCGGCGCCACCGCCAGGAAGTTGCAGCCCGACGCCCACTGCTCCCGCTCCTGGGTCAGCCGGCGCGCGCCGCCCGCGCTGATCGGCTCGAGCGGCAGCCCCACCTCGTCGAGCGCCGAAAAGAGATCGTGCCGCTCGTGGACCGTCGCCTCACCCTTGCGCCGGTGCAGCACGGTGAAGCGCTCCGGGCCGATGAAGGCCGGCGGATAGACCACGCAGAGCCCGTGATCGATATGGGTGAACACCATGTCGAGATGGATCGCGGTCGGATTCGCGGGCATCACCACGACGATCATGTCCCGCACCGCCGTGCGCTCGAAGGCGACGTCCGCCAGGCGGTCGAGCCCGCCGGGAGAGGAGCGCTCGCTGAAGCCGCACACGAGCAGGTCCTCCCGCAGGACGTGCACGTCCCCGCCTTCGAGCGTGTAGTTGCGGCGCCGTTCCTCCGCGCCGTCGTAGAGGATGCCTGCGTGCTCCAGCTCGGGATGAAACGCGAAGAGCGTCCGGAGCAGCAGCTCCTCGGTCCAGCGGATCCCGTGGCGCATCGAGCCCACCACCGCGTGGCGGCCGATCACGATCCCCACGTCGCGGGGAAAGAAGAGATTGGGGAGGGGCGGCAGCACGAAGCCGCTCTCGTTGAGCGCGCTCGCGATCGGACCGGGGTCCTCCTCCAGCCCCTCGATCACCAGCTTGACCAGCGCGGCCGGCGGCAGCTGTCCGAGCTGCTGCGCGAGCGGCTCCGACGGCACCACGTCCATGGTCTTGCCGATCAGGTACTCGCGCGCTTCGGGCCTGGCCAGCGCTTCGGTGAGGAGGTCACCGATCTCGTACACCCGGGCGAACCGGCAGAGCACCGTGCGCAGCCGCGCGTGCTCGCGCGCGGAGACCTCGAGACCGATCAGATCGTCGTAGAGATAGGCTTCCCGCGTCGCCGGGGTCACGGCTTCCAGCTCACGACCCGGGGTGTGCACCAGCACCGCCTCGAGAGCGCCGATCTCCGAGGTGACGGACACGGAGGGCATGAAGGAAGGTAAACGGTGAACGGTGAACGGTGACCGGTCACTGGTTGCGGTTACCGGTTGGCCAGGATGTACGAGAGCGCCTCCAGCTCCAGCACCAGGTTCACCGTCTTCACGGTCACATGATCCGGCACCTGGAGCTGCACGGGGGCGAAGTTGAGGATGGCGGTGACGCCGCTGCTCACCAGCCGCGTCGCGACCGGCTGGGCCGCCTCCGCCGGGGTCACGACCGCGGCGATGTCGGCCGGCTGGTCGCGAAGATCTTTCTCCAGCGAGGCGATGTCGCGCACGGTGAGCGTGTCGCCCCCCGCCCCCCACTGCCGGCCGATCTTCTTCGGATCGTTGTCGTAGATCGCCACGAGGTCGAACCCGCGGGCGCGGAACCCGCCGTACTGCACCAGCGCGCTGCCGATCTTCCCCGCCCCGATCACCACCACGCGATAGCGGCGGCCGAGCCCGAGGATCTGGCGCAGCCGCCGCTTGAGCTCCGGAACCTGGTAGCCCAGCCCCCGCTTCCCGAAGGACCCGAAGAAGGACAGGTCTTTCCGCACCTGCGCGGACGTCGTGCCGCCGCGGCTGGCGAGCGCCTCCGAGCTGAGGGTGCTCGCCCCCTGCTCCTCGAATTCCTCGAGGAACCGGAGATAGAGCGACAGGCGGCGAACGGTGGATTCGGCGATCTTGCGCACGGAAATATGTGAAAGTTTTCACAAAGCTAGGCGTTCAACCCTTCCCCGTCAACGAGCGCGCGGTAGAGTGCCGCGAGCTTTGCCGGCGCCAGCGTCTCCGGGCGCGCGGTTGGGGCGATGCCGGCCGACTCGAGTGCGCGAAGGGCGGCCGCCGGCTCGGCGCGGACCGCCGTGCGGAGGCCGCGGGCGAGCTGCTTTCGCCTGGCGCCGAAGAGCGCGACCACGAACCGCCGGAACGGCCCGCTCTCGTCCGGCGTCACGAGCGGCACCGCAAGAGGCGTGAGCCGCACCACGGCCGAGTCCACTCGTGGCGGTGGGACGAAGGCTCCCGCCGGCACGGTGAAGAGGCGCTCGACCCGGGCCACCGACTGCACCCCCACGGTGAGTGACCCGTAGTCGCCCGTTCCCGGCTCGGCCGCGAGGCGATCGGCGACTTCCCGCTGCACCAGGAACACGATCCGCGTGGGGAGCGGCGGTGTGAGCGCCTGATCGAGGAGCGGCGAGGTCACGTTGTAGGGGATGTTGCCGACCACGAGCAGCGGCTCGACGGGGCCGACCCCGGCCGACTCCCGCCAGTCGACGTCCAGCGCGTCGGCGTGCACGAGCCGGAGCGCGGGGAACCGCTCGCGCAACGGCCCCACGAGATCGCCGTCCTTCTCGATCGCGGTCACCCGCGCCGTGCGCTCGAGCAGCACGGCCGTAAGCGAACCGTGCCCCGGGCCGATCTCGAGTACGGCGTCATCGGCGGTGGGAGCGAGCGCGTCCGCGATCCGCGCGAGCGTGGCGCGATGCGGAAGGAAGTGCTGGCCGAGGCGCTTCTTGGCCCGCACCGGCTAAAGTCGGAGGACGAGGAGGGTGCGGTCGTCGCCCGGATTGGGGGCGAAGGCGTCCGCCTCGGCGAGCACCTCGGCGACGATCCGGTCCGGGTCGAGCCGGCGGCGCGTCGAGAGGGCCGCAAGGAGTCGGGGCTCGCCGTAGCGCTCCCCGCTCTCGTTCGTCGCGTCGACCAGGCCATCCGTCCAGAGGCAGAGGAGGTCGTCCGGCTTGCTCCAGGCGATCGCACGGCTGGCCAGCGCCTCGTGGCCCGCGAGCCCGAGCGGCGGCGCGGTCGCCTCGAGGCGCTCGGGCGCACCGATCGCCGGGAGCCGGAAGGCGTGGGGATGGCCGGCATTCGCGTACGTCAGCCGCCCGTGACTCGGATCGAGGATCCCGTAGAACACGGTGAGGTAGGTCTCGCTCGACGCGAGCTTCCCCGAGACACTGTCGCGGAGCGCCGCGAGCGTGAGATCCGGGGGATCCGCGCTCGATGCGTGAATGGCCGCGGCGGCCATGACGGCGGCCATGCCGAGCGCAGCGGCGAACCCGTGCGACGAGACGTCGCCCAGCATCACTCCGACGAGGCCGAGCCCGAGACGGCTGTAGGTATAGAAGTCGCCGCCCACCTGCTCGGCGCTCAGGCAGCGCGCCGCCACCGTGGCGTCTCCGTGGAGCACGCTGGGATCGGGCAGCAGGCTCAGCTGGAGATGCCGGGCCAGCTCCAGCTCGGCATGGATGCGCTGCTGCTCCCGCTCGCGCTGCACCAGCCGCGCCAGCTCGATGGCCACCGCGATCTGGTTGGCCGCGGCGCTCACCAGCTTCACGTCGCTCGGGCTGAACCGTCCGCCCGACACGCGGTCGGTGAGGTTGATGACCCCCACGCACCGAGATGGGGAGCCTGGGTTGTGATGGCAGATCGGCAGGCTCATGTAGGCGCCGCCGACGTAGCCCCGGTCCTTCGCGCCGTCGGACGCGACGCCGATCGCGGGGGAATTTTCGCGGAACACCCGCGCGGCGATGGAAAGGGGATCGTCGACCTCGATGTCGGTCACGCGCGTCGGGTCGAATCCGCGGGCGGCCACGGTGCGCAGGCGCCCGGTGCGCTCGTCGTGGACCACGATGGACGCGCGGGTGGAGCCGACCACGTCGCTCACCTCGCGCACGATTCGCCCCGCCGCCTCCTCGAGCTGCGTCGTCCGGCCCAGCACCTCGGTGATGGTGTAGAGGAGGTCGATCTCCTCGTACCGCGTGGCCAGCTCCTCGCTCAGGCGCGAGGTCTCGCGGTCGCTGCGGAGGGCGTGCTCCAGGAGCCGCTCGAGCGCCTCGGCCCGGAACGCCTCGAGACCGCCGGGGCGCTCGAGCCAGAGCGCGTCTTCTCCCGGGACCTGGCTGAACTCCCGGGGACCGGCCGGAGTGGACTCGGTCCCGCTCGACTCCGGGATCGCCGGCTCCCAGCCGGGATCGTCGCCCCGGACGAGCCGGAGCCGGCTCCCGTCCGCGGTCCAGACGCGATGGGGGGCCCCGGCGATCCGGTCGAGGGCGTCGAGCACCGGCTGCAGCCGCCTCAGTCGCGCGGCAGCGTCATCCAGATGGTGTTCCCCTGCTCGTTGAATTCCACCGAATCGGCGAGACTTCGGATCAGGAAGAGTCCCCGGCCGCAGCCGCGCTCGATCGTGTCCGGCGCGCGCGGGTCGGGAATGGTGTCCGGCACGAAGCCCGGTCCTTCGTCGGTGACCTCGAGCCGGATGCGGCCCTCGGTGAGCTCGGCGACCACGCGGACGGAGGCCAAGGGATCCTCCCCCGCGCCGAAGATGATGCCGTTGGAGATGGCCTCCGCGAGCAGGACCCGGAAGCGGAACCGGGTGCGGCGCGACGGTGCCGCGCCCGCGAAGCAGTGGAAGGCCATGAGCTCCACCGCCTCCTCCACGCACCGGAGATCCGCGGGGACCCGGATCGCGACCCCGGTCCCGTTCGCCGGAAGGGGGATCCGCCGCACCGCCAGGCGGAGCGTGGAGAGCGGGACTTCGCTCACATCAGAACCCCGCGAGCGCCTCCTCGGAGGTCGGCGAGATGTGGAAGAGCGAGTCGAGCTTGGTCAGCTCGAAGAGCGAGCGCAGGTCCTCGTTGAGGCCCGCGATGCGGAGCTCGCCTCCCAGCTCGCGAACCCGCTTCGCGAGCGACACCAGCACGCCGAGTCCCGAGGAATCGATGTAGCCGGTCTGGGTGCAGTCGATGAGGAACTTCCGTTCGCCCCGGTCGAGGCCGTCCTGCACCATGGCCTTGAGCTCCTGACGGTTGCCGACGATGAGCTGCCCGTCGATCCGCACGATCGCGACGCCGGCACCGTTCGTGGTCTTGGTGAAGCCCATGCCATCCTCCGTCAGGTCTTCGTTCCGCCGGCGAGTAGAATCCCGAGGGCGGCGGTGCCCGCAATCTCCGCGTCGTCGGCGTCCGGGAGCGTTCCGGCCACGACGGCCGGAACCCCGAGCAGCAGCGGACCCAGCACCCGCGCCCCAGCCAGCGATCGGACGGCGCTCAGGGCCAGGTGCCCGGCCGTGCTGCTCGGAAATATGAGAACGTCGGCCCGCCCGCGAAACCGAGGGTCCGGCCCGTCGAGCGTGAGGCGGGTATCCAGTCCCGCCGGGATGCCCGGGGCCAGGGCTTCGAAGGCGGTCACCGCGGCCGCTCCCACCGCGTCCTCGGTCGCCGGCCCGGCGAGAAAGCGGACCCGCGCCTTCTCCCCGGCCAGCTGAGCCGCGGCGCGCGCGGCGGCCATCGCCAGCCGGGCGCGGCCGGCGGGATCGGCCGGCGGCTCGAAGACGCAGTCCGCGCA
>JBOHSH010000059.1:0-6517 GCA_050733195.1 Gemmatimonadales bacterium | reverse complement strand
CGTCCGAGCGTTGCGGAACCGCGGGGCCGATGCGAACTTTCCCCGCCCTCCGGGAGTGGTGGCCGAGAGGCTGAAGGCGGCGGTTTGCTAAACCGTTATAGGGGTATAAAGCCCCTATCGAGGGTTCGAATCCCTCCCACTCCGTTCCGGCTGCAGAGGCCCAGTGCACCTGCCCGACCTCTCCGCGCTGGCCCCCATCCTCAGAGACGTCTCGCTCGATGCCCCCTTGGCGCTGATCGAGCGCTTCAGCACCCTCCGGCGCGAGCACCCGGATGACGTCCGCCGGGCCGCGTTCGAGATCGTCGGCCGGCTCGCGGCGATGGGCGTCCCCGTAACGATGGAGGAGCCGGACCTTTACTTAAGCCTCCCCGGAAAGGCCTCCGTCACGGCACGCGGGCTCACCTGCCGGGCCAAGCCGCTCGCGATGAGCCGGTCGGTCCCGCAGGGACTCTCGGCCCCGCTGGTATACGCGCCGACCACCTTCGATCCGAACACCGATCAGGTGATCAGCCCCGTCGCGTCGAGCGCACCGGTCGACGTCCGCGGAAAGATCGTTCTCGCCCACGGCTTCGGCATGAGCTCGATGGCCCTCCACTTCGAGCGGCTCGGGGCCGTCGCGCTGATCGCCGTTCATCCCGGCCGCCTCCCGCACTGGGGCATCTGCAGCACCGTCTGGGGGTCTCCCGATCTCCGCGATCTGCCGAGGAAGCCGGCCTTCGTGGTGGTCTCGGTGAGCCATCAGGACGGACTGGCCCTGATCGAGCGCGCGAAGGCCGGCGAGACCGGCACGGTCCGCGCCGAGCTTACCGAGGGCTGGTTTCCCTCTCCCATCCCGCTGGTGAGGATCCCGGGGGTCGAGGAGCCCGGGCCGTTCGTCCTGCTCCACGGCCACTACGACTCCTGGGACGTCGGCGTGGGCGACAACGCGGTGGGCAACGCAGCGCTCCTCGAGATCGCGCGGGTGCTCTGGAAGCACCGGGATCGTCTCAAGCGATCCGTCTGGATCGCCTGGTGGCCGGGCCATTCCACCGGCCGCTACGCCGGCAGCACCTGGTTCGCTGACCGGTACGCGATCGACCTCTACGAGCGCTGCATCGCGCAGGTGAACTGCGATTCTCCGGGCTGCCGGTGGGCTACCGAGTACCTCGACATCTCCTGGATGTCCGAGGCCGCGGACTGGGGACGCTCGGTCATTCGCGAGATTACGGGGAAGGACGCGAAGGGCGAGCGCCCGCACCAGGCCGGCGACTACTCGTTCAACAACATCGGGATCTCGAGCTATTTCATGCTTCTCTCGACGATGCATCCCCATGACCGCGCCGCGAAGGGCTATTACGTCGTGGGCGGCTGCGGCGGCAACATCGCCTGGCACACCGAGGAGGATACGCTCCAGATCGCCGACCGGGACGTGCTGCTCACCGACATGCGGATCTATCTCGCGGCGGTCGCTGGCACGGCGAACGCGACGATCGCTCCGCTCGATTTCCGGCGGACGATGGACGAGTTCGAGGCGACGCTCGAGCGGTATCAGCGCGCCGCCGGCAGCCTGCTGAGCTTCGAGCCGGCGCGTGCCGAGGTCGCGGCACTGCGGCACCGCCTCGAGCGGTTCGCGGAGCACACGGCCGGCCTCCTCCGCCGCCCCCTCTCCGATCCGGCGGTGCGCCGCGCGAACGCCGCGCTGCGGCGCCTCGCGCGACTCCTGGTGCCGGTCAACTTCACCACCGGTCCCGGCTTCTTCCATGACCCGGCCGAGACGATCCCGCCCCTGCCGGACCTCGCCCCCGCGCTCGAGGCACCGCGCACGCCCCCGGAGCGGCTCGGCTTTCTCCGCACGCACCTCGTGCGGGGCCAGAACCGGCTCGTCGCGACGCTCCGGGATGCGTCGGCCGTCGTACGGGACGCCATGAGATGACAGCCGGGGGGCGCGGGCGCGGCCTGGCGATCCTCGCCGCGCTGCTCTCGGCCTGCGGGGAGGCGGCTCCTCCGGGAGCGACGCTCCGGCTGGCCCTGATCAACGACCCCATTCTCAACCCGGTGCTCGCCCCGGACGTCGGCTCCATTCTCGTCAACAAGATCGTCTTCCCCGGCCTGGTCCGCCCCGACAGCCTGCTCCGCCCCTCTCCCGATCTCGCCCGATCCTGGACGATCTCGCCCGACGGCCGCGAATATGTCTTCTCGCTCCGGCCCGGCGTGCGATGGCACGACGGCAGGCCGTTCTCCGCCGGAGACGTCGTGTTCACGTTCGAGAAGATCCTCGATCCCGCTTCCGGCACGCTCCTCTGGTCCGACTTCTCCGCGATCGAGCGCGTGGAGGCGGTCGACTCGCTCACCGTGCGATTCCGGCTCCGGCATCCCTACGCGCCCCTGCTCACGCTGCTCGGCTACAACGCGGGGATCATTCCGGAGCACGCCTTCCGCGGACGCCCCATCCTCGAGGCGGTGGACTTCAATCGCGCCCACCCGATAGGGACGGGCCCGTTCCGGGTAATCGCGTCGGTCCCGGGAAGCTCGATCACCCTCGAGGCCTTCGACGGCTGGTACGGAGCCCGGCCGGCGCTCCGGCGCATCGTGTTCCGGATGGTGCCGGACCTGAGCGCGCAGGTGGCCCAGCTCCGGGCGGGCGAGCTGGATCTGGTGACGCTCGAGCCGGCGAGCCTCCCCGGCGTGGAAGGCGTGCCGGGGATTCTGATCCGGACGGCGACGGTGCCGCAGCATTACTGGGTCGGGTTCAACCAGCGGCTCCCGAGGTTCCGCTCTCCGCTCGTCCGAAGAGCCTTCGACCTGGCCGTGGATCGCGAAGCGATCATCCGTGGAGTCATGAAGGGCGCGGCGGACCCGCCCCGGGGAACCATTCCGGTCGCGCTCGCCGAGTGGCACGACTTCACTCTTCCGCGAGTGACTCGCGACACGGCCGCCGCGCTTCGGCTCCTGGCCGAGGCCGGCTGGCACCGGGCGGAGGACGGACTCCTGCGGAACCGCCGCGGCGAGCCTTTCCGGGTGACGCTGATCGTGGACAAGGGCAACCCGAGCCGGGAGCAGGCCGCGCTCGCCGTTCAGCACGACTTGAGGAGCATCGGCGTCGATCTGTCGCTCCGGACCCTGGAGTTCGCCGCCCTCGTGCGCGACTGGCTCCAGCCGGGTCGCTACGATGCCGTGCTCATCTGGTGGACGACGCCGCCGGATCCCGATCAGTACTCGTACTATGGGACCGGACAGCCCAACAACAACGTCGCCTGGTCGAACCGCCGCGCCGATTCGCTCCTGCTCGCCGGCCGCGAGGAGACGGACTCGGCACGGCGCCGGGAGCTCTACCGCGAGTTCCAGCGGATCGAGCTCGAGGACCCGCCGGTGCTCGTCCTCTACTACCCGCGGGAGATCCAGGCCATGAGCGCGCGGCTCCACGGACTCCCCCGGCTCGGCATCCGCGACGCGCTGCGGCACAGCGAGGCCCTGTCGCTCCGGTGATCCGCTACCTCTTCCGCCGCGCGGGCCAGGCGGTCGCCGTCCTCTGGATCGTGACCTCGGCGACCTTCGTGCTCATTCACCTGGCGCCGGGCGGCCCGGCGGTGCTCTCCGATCCCAAGCTCACGCCGGTGGAGCGGGCGGCGATCGAGCGCCATCTGGGGATCGACCGTCCGCTCGCCGAGCAGTATCTGGTCTGGCACCGGAACCTGCTCCGGGGCGATCTGGGCCGGAGCTTCCTCTACCAGCGGCCCGCCGGGGCGACCGTGCTGGCCCGGGTCCCTAACACGCTGCTCCTGGCCGGCCTCGCCCTCGCCGTCGGGCTCGCCCTCGCCCTCCCGCTCGGCGTCCGCGCCGGACGGCGGCCGGACGGCCCGCTCGCCCGGATCGCCGATCTCGGCAGCTTCGTCGCCCTTGCGATTCCGCCCTTCTGGTTCGGCATCGTCCTGATCCTGGTCTTCGCCGCGACCCTCCGCCTCCTGCCGGCCGGCGGCGCGGCGACGCCCGGTCTGGAGGGCTCGCTGCTTGACCGGCTGCGCCACCTGATCCTGCCGGTCGCGGTGCTGGCCCTGCCGATTTCGTCCGAGCTGTTCCGGTTCGCCCGATCGGCGGTGCGCGAGGCGCTCCGGGCCCCGCACGTCGCCCCCGCCCTCGCCCGCGGTCTCGCGGAACGACTGGCGGTGCGCCGGCACGTGGTGCGGAACGCGCTCCTCCCGGTGGCCACGATCGTCGGGCTCCAGGCCCCGCTCCTCGCCGGGGGAGCGGCGATCACCGAGACCGTGTTCGCATGGCCGGGAATGGGCCGTCTCGGCGTCGAGGCGGCCATCGGGCGCGACTATCCCGTGGTCATGGCCATCACGCTGCTCGTGGCACTCGTCGTGGTCTCGGTGAACCTGGCCCTCGATCTCGCGTACCGCTGGATCGACCCCCGCTTTGGGGAGCGATGAGCGCGCGGCCCGGCCCCGGTCAACCGTCAACCGTCAACCGTCAACCGTTGCGGCTCTCGTGGATTGTGCTCGCGGTCCTCGTGGCCTTTGCCTGGATCGGGCCGCTGGTCTGGGGTGTCGACCCGGACACGCTTGATCTCGGCAACACCGTGGGCCCGCCGTCGGCCGCGCATCCGCTCGGCACCGATGAGAGCGGCCGGGATGTGCTGGCGCGGCTCATGGCGGGAGGCCGGGTCACCCTCCTCCTCGCCGGGCTCGCCGCGCTGCTCGCCGTGGTCTTCGGCACGACGGTCGGCGGACTCGCGGGCGTGAGGAGCGGCTGGGTCGACGCGGTGCTCATGCGCCTCACCGATGCCGCGATGGCCGTGCCGGTGCTCTTCGTCTGCCTCGCGGTGTTGACTTTCCTGGGTACCAGCGTGCCGCTGCTCGTGCTGGTGATCGGTGGGACCTCCTGGATGGGCATCGCGCGGCTGGTCCGCGCCGAAGTGGCGACCCTCCGCCGGGCCGATTACGTCCTTGCTGCCCGCGCGCTCGGACGGCCTGGCCTCGGGGTCTTCCTCCGACACCTCCTGCCGCAGCTCCAGCCCACCCTCGCCGTGGCCGCGGGTGTCGGCGTCGCGCTCGCGATCCTCACCGAGTCTGCCCTCTCCTTCCTCGGGCTCGGCGTGCAGCCGCCCGCGGCGAGCTGGGGGAACATGCTCACCGGGGCGCAGGCCTCGCTCTACACCGCGCCCGGCCTCGCGCTCTGGCCGGGAATCTGCATCGCCATCACCGTGCTGTGCTGCAATGGAACGATGCGATCACGTGCGAATGAGTCGGCGTTCAGTTTCGGCGAGTCCAGATAGCCACCACGGCGCAGCTGTCATCCAGGTATTCCGCGGGAATCTGAGATACACCTCGGTAGATCTCGATCATTTCAATTCCACCCGGTTCGATTCGTGCCAGCATTTCAACGACGGGATTGATGTCGATGCCGTAGCCGAATTGAGGAATGAGTTTAACCCCATCGATCCAGACTCCGACCTTCCCTTCCCTTTGTCCGCATCGGACGAAACGGATCGAGCTCTGATGACCTACGCCCGGAGGCCCGACGATGACGTGCACACCCGGTATCCCTCGCAACAGCTCGATCGTTTGGCCTGCGAATTGGCGATCGATATCCTCGCGGGTGACGAAGCTCCCGAACCCGGTCCGCATTCTCCGAAGGACATCGTCGTATTTCGTCGTGCCGGCATAGCGGGCGGGCTTGGCGTTCTTCGCCTCAACCACCACATCCTGAAGGCGCACGGCTGCTTGGCGCAGCGCGATGACGAGCTCTTGAGCAGGATTCCAACTGGACGGCAACTGGATACTTCCGGCGGCAAACCCGGGCCTCCGGACACCCACCACAAATCCTTCTTCGGGGACTCGGCGGAGCACGAATCTGCCGAGCGAATCGGTCCACACGCTCTCGCGAGCGTCACCAATGATGAACACCTCCGCTCCACTTATCGGCGAGCCGGATTCCGTCCGGACAACTCCAGCGAGAATCCGCTCACGAATCTGCGCTTGAGCCTGAGCGATGCCTGACGACGGAATGGGGAGGTTGGTCGTCGCCAACAGACCCACCCCAACCAACAGTGTTCTCCGCATGCTATCTATGGACACCGGCGAGCCCTCGCGTCACTGCTGAAACGTAAGCACCTGGCGAGCGGTCTGACTCGGTTTAGATCCGAATCCCGAGGCCGTGGTCGGAGGCGTTCCAGAGGGGGAAGCATGGAGTCTGGATCGAGGCTAGCTTATGAATGATTAACAATGTCGTCACGCACCCCTCCGAGGCGTGGTCAGACGCCTTGCGACGCGCGGTTGATTCAAAGCAGATGGGAAGGACACCTTTCTCCGCTCCATGGTCCCCACCGTTCCCCGCGTCCGCTTCGCTCCTTCCCCCACCGGCTACCTCCACGTCGGCGGGGCGCGCACCGCCCTGTTCAACTGGCTCTTTGCGAAGAAGACCGGCGGCACGTTCATTCTCCGCATCGAGGACACCGACCAGGCACGATCGACCGAGGCCCACACCCGGGTGATCCTCGACGGCATGACCTGGCTCGGCCTCGATTGGAACGAGGGAC
>JBOHSH010000058.1:0-59014 GCA_050733195.1 Gemmatimonadales bacterium | reverse complement strand
CGGGTGCGCGCCCGTGACACCATCTTCGGGAAGGTCGTGCACTGGAACGAGGTCTGGACGCCCGGCGCGAACTGGGCAACCACCCTCGAGACGAGCAGGGATCTGACCATCGAGGGGAAGCCGCTTCCCCAGGGCAAATACTCGGTCTGGATCGTCGTCCGGAAGGAAGGGGAATGGACCGCGGTCTTCGATCCCCGCCACAAGCGCTATCACACCGAGCATCCCGATTCGACCGCGGAGCAGGTGCGATTCCCCGCGCGGAAGGGCACCGGTCCGGTCGCCGAGGTGCTCACCTGGTCGTTCCCGCAGATCTCGGCGACCGGAGGGACCCTCGCCCTCAACTGGGGCACGCTCTCGGTGCCCTTCGAGATCAAGGTCACCCCGTCGTACAGTCTCACCATGGAGCGGGCGCTCACGGAGCCCTTCCTCGGCCGCTACAGCCTGCGCTTTCTCGGCGGTCCGTCCGACTCCGCCGCCAAGCCGCTCGATTTCACCGTGTATTACGAGAAGGGCTCGCTCATGGGGCGGTGGGACCCTTCGCCGTGGGGCCCGGATTTCGCCGCGTTCATCCTGATCCCCATCGAGAAGACCTGGTTCCTGCCGGGGTTCCTGGAGAAGGGGTCGCTCTACGACGTCGAGCGCGACATGCTCTTCGACTTCGCGGTCAAGGACGGCAAGGCCACCGGCTTCGTGGTCCGCGCCACCGACGACAAGGTCTTCGCCAGGGCAGACCGGAAGCCGTAGAGGACGGTTGACCGTTGACGGGGTTTGCTAGTCGTCCTTGAAGGGGGATCTGATCTGGCGGCTGGGCCCCGCGCTGCTCGCGTCCAGGAGGCGCTGCAGCTCCTCCTGGCTCAGCTCGTAGGGATCGCGCTCGTATCCGGGGGCCTTCACGGTGCGGCGCCGCTCGGGGTTGTCGCCGAACGGGTCCAGGTCCCACTCGTCGCGCGTGCGCGGGCGAATCTCCCACTGGCGCCCGTCCCGGTCGGTGAATCGCCGGAAGCCCATCGCGCTTAGCCGAGCGTGAGCTCGGCTTCGACCGTCTCTTCGAGCCCCAGGCGCCCCACGGTGAGCGTGGCCTTCGCGGTCAGGGTCTCGTTCCCCCTGAGCGTTCCCGCCTCCATCGCTTCGGCCACCGCCCGCTCGATCTGCCGCTGCGACGTCACACCGAACTGCTTGAGAAACTTCCGGATGCTCAGGTTGAAGGCGTCGTCGTTCATGGGAACGTCGTCCAGACGGGGTAGACCGTAAGACTTACCCTTCCCATCCATCCGGTCAACCGTCAACCGTCTGTTCACGTCGCAGCCGGCACGATCACCACCCTCCGGCCGATCGCCTTTTCCAGCACGTCCGCCTTGCGGGCGGCCCCCCAGCATTCGAGCGAGAGGTCCGCCCCCGCAAGCTTCGGGGTGGCCCGGATGAAGAGCTTGTCGTCGGTGAGCCGGGTCGTCACGCGCTCGACAGCGGAGGTGTGGCCGCGGTCGAGACCGTCCGCCACGCGGAGCAGTCCCGCCATGCGGCGCACGATCTCCTGTTCCTCCGCCGGCAGCCGCGCGAACTCCTCGTGCTTCCGGCTCGGCCCCTTCCGCCGGTGATACCGGCTGATCAGAGCCACGAGGTAGCGGTCGCGCGCGGTGAAGGTGAGTCGCTCGGCGTGCATGATGAGCTGGAAGCTGTGCCGGTGGTGCTTGGTGTAGCTCACCACTTGTCCCACGTCGTGCAGCAGCGCCGCCGCCTCGAGCAGCGGACGCTCGGCGGGATCGGCGCCGAGCGCCTGGGCCAGCCGGTCGAAGAGGGTGAGGGCGAGGAGCCGCACCTGCTCCACGTGGCGACGGTCGCCCTGGCACCGGTCGACGAAGTCGCGCATGGCGCGGAGGGGGTCCGCGCCGCGGGCGGCCTCCTCGCCGACCATCTCGAGCAGGAGGCCTTCGCGGAGCCCGAACGCGCTCACGGTCACGCTTCGGCTCTGCGAGAGGTCGAGCAGCTCCGCGGTCAGCGCGAGGCCGGCGAGGATGATGTCCGACCGCTGGGGGTTGAGGCCCGCGACCTGGCGGCGGCGGTCCACGGAAAGGGTGCAGAGCCACTCGAGGAGCTGCTCCACCTCGCCCGTCCGCACCACTTCGCCGTGCGCCTGGCTGCTCTCATGGCCGCGGCGCGCGAGCGCCATCCGGCCCAGGTTGGTGAAGCTCCCGCCCGACCCGATCACCATGCAGTGGCTCCACTCCCGCCAGGGCCACGCCTTCTTGAGCTGCTTCCGGATCCGCCTGCGGAGCCGGGCGACCTCGCGCTCCCGGGAGCGACCCTCGAAGAGGTGCTTCTCGGTCAGCCGCACCGCGCCGAAGGGCAGGGAGCGGGTCAGCTCGACCAGCCCGTTCACCGCTCCGATCAGCTCGAGGCTGCCGCCCCCGATGTCCGCGACCAGCACCCGCTCCTTGGTGATCGGGAAGTGATAGGCGACCGAGCGCCACGACAGGTTGGCCTCGGTTTCCGAGTCGATCACCCGGAGCGGAATGCCGACGTCGCGCTTGACCCGGTCGATGAACTCCCGGCCGTTCTCGGCTTCGCGGACCGCCGAGGTGGCCACCGCGGCGAGCCGGCGCACGCCGCGGCGCTCCGCCACCTCGCGCATCCGCTGGAGCGCCTGGATGGCCCGGGCCATGGCGAACTCGTCGAGGCGGCCCGACTCGGCGATGCCGGCGGCGAGGCGGGGCTGGTCCTTCACCTCGTCGATGACCTTGATGCCGGTGGTCGCGTCGTACTCGGCGACGAGGAGCCGGATGGAGTTGGAGCCGACGTCGATCGCGCCGAGCCGCTCACCCGGCTCGGGAGGACCGTGGGGCCGGGTGGCGAAGGCGCGGCGCATCATCGGGCGGGACGGTCCTCCGCGTGGTGCTTGATGGACTTGCCCTCGACGAGGAACACCACGTCCTCGCCGATGTTGGTGGCGAGGTCGGCCACCCGCTCCAGGTTCCGGCTCACCAGGAAGAGCTCCAGCGCGGCGCCGATGATGTGGGGATCCTCCATCATGTGGGTGAGCAGGATCCGGAAGACCGAGCGGTTGAGCGCGTCGACCTTGTCGTCGCGGAGACAGACCTCGCGGCCGGCCGCCGCATCGTCCCGGACGAACGCCTCCAGCGCGTCGGCGAGCATCTCGCGGGCGAGCCGGGCCATCTCCACGATCTCCGGCTCCGGGGCGATGGGCCGGGCCTGGGCAAGCCGCGCCGCCGACTGGGCCAGGTTCACCGCGTGGTCGCCGACCCGCTCCAGGTCGGTCGCGATCTTGATCGTGGCGATGAGCGTCCGGAGGTCGCGCGCCATCGGCTGATGGAGCGCGATGAGATCGACGCACGCCTCCTCGATCTCCACCTCCATCGCGTCGATCACCCGGTCGCCCTCGATCACCTGCTCGGCCGCGCTCGGGTCGCGCTCCAGGAGGGCGTCCACGGCCGTGCGCAGCGCGGCTTCCGCTTCGCCCGACATGGTGAGGAGCCGGACCTTGACCTGGCTCAGCTCGTCGTGAAAGTGTCGATGCGTCTCCGGGCTCATCCGAATCTCCCCGTAATATAGGCCTCGGTCCGCTCGCGGGCGGGGGCCGTGAAGATCCGCTCCGTCGGCCCGAACTCCACCAGCTCGCCGCGATCGAAGAAGCCGGTGACGTCCGAGACCCGCGCCGCCTGCTGCATGTTGTGGGTCACGATCACGATGGTGTAGCGCTGCTTGAGCTGCACGATCAACTCCTCGATCCGCTGCGTCGCGATCGGGTCGAGCGCGGAGCAGGGCTCGTCCATCAGGAGCACCTCCGGGCTGTTGCCGAGCGCCCGCGCGATGCAGAGGCGCTGCTGCTGTCCGCCCGACAGCCCGGTGGCTTGCTGGTCGAGCCGGTCCTTCACCTCGTCCCAGAGCGCCGCCTGCCGGAGGCACCGCTCGACCAGCTCCGGCGCGTCCCGGCGACGCACCAGCCCGTTGAGCCGCGGCCCGTAGGCCACGTTCTCGTAGATCGTCTTGGGGAAGGGGTTCGGGCGCTGGAACACCATCCCGACCCGCTGCCGCAGCGCCACCAGATCGGTGCCGGCCCCGAACACCGAGCGCTCGTGCACCCGGATGTCGCCCGAATAGCGGGTGCCGGGAATGAGGTCGTTGAGCCGGTTCACCGAGCGGAGGAACGTCGACTTGCCGCACCCCGACGGCCCGATGATGGCGGTGACCGCCTGGCGGGGGATCGCGAAGTCGAGCCCGCGGAGCACTTCCCGCGAGTCGTACTGGAAGCAGAACTCGCGCACTTCGACCGCCGGTCCCGCGGCCGGCGTCGCGCTCTCCGGGCGGTCGATCATCCGAACCTCCCGGTGACGTACGCCTCGGTTCGCTCGTGCTTCGGGGCGGTGAAGAGCTGCCGCGTCGGCGCCGACTCGGTCATCTCCCCGAGGTAGAAGAACGTCGTCGTGTCGGAGACCCGCGCCGCCTGCTGCATGTTGTGGGTCACGATCACGATCGTGAAGCTCTGCTTGAGCTGGAACAGCAGCTCCTCGATCCGCTGGGTGCCCTGCGGATCGAGCGAGGCGGTCGGCTCGTCCAGCAGCACCACCTCCGGCCGCGGCGCGATGGTGCGCGCGATGCAGAGGCGCTGCTGCTGCCCGCCGGAAAGCGCCACGGCGCTGGTGCGGAGCCGGTCCTGCACTTCGTCCCAGAGCCCCGCCTGGCGCAGCGCCCGCTCGACGGTCTCGTCGAGCGTGGCGCGCGGCACCCGGCCGTCGAGGCGGAGACCCGCGGCTACGTTGTCGTAGATCGACATCGTGGGGAACGGCGTCGGGCGCTGAAAGACCATGCCGATGCGCCGCCGGAGCCGCCGCACGTCGACTCCCGGCGCATACACGTCTTCGCCGTCGAGCAGCACCCGGCCCTCCACCCTCGTGCCCGGGGTCTGCTCGTGCATCCGGTTGAGCGCCCGCAGGAACGTCGACTTCCCGCACCCCGAGGGTCCGATCAGGGCATGCACGCGGTTGGGCGCGAAGCCGAGCGTGACGTCCCGGACGCCGGGATGGGTGCCGTAGTACGCGGTGAGCTGCTCGGTCGCCACGAGTGGACGAGTCGAGGCGGCCGGCACCGGCTCGGCGGCGCCCAGGGTGACGTTGATCCCCTCAGCGGCCACGGAACCGCTGCCGGGTGGCGATGCGCGCCGCGATGCTCAGGACCAGCACGACCACGATCAGGACCAGCGCCGTCGCCCAGGCGAGCCGGTGCCAGTCCTGGTAGGGGCCGGTGGAATAAGTGAAGACGACGAGCGGCAGCGCCGCCATCGGCTGCCGGATGTCCGTCACCAGGTAGTGGCTGCCCAGCGCCGTGAACAGGAGCGGGGCCGTCTCCCCCGCAATGCGCGCGATCGCGAGGAGGCTGCCGGTCACGATGCCGGGCAGCGTCGTCCGCACGACGATGGACAGGCTGGTCCGCCAGCGCGGGTACCCCAGCGCGAGCGCCGCTTCCCGCAGCGAGTTGGGCACCAGCCGGATCATCTCCTCGGTGGTGCGCATCACCATCGGGATCATGAGGAACGCGAGCGCCGCGCTGCCCGCGAGACCCGAGAAGTGCTTTTGCGTCGCCACGATCCACGCCCACGCGAACACTCCCACCACGATCGACGGCGTCCCGTTCATCACGTCCGCGACGAACCGGGTGACCGTGGCGAGCCGCGTCCCCGAGAACTCGGCGCTGTAGATGCCCGCGGCGATTCCGATGGGAAGGCCGATCAGCGCCGCCGTGCCCACCATCAGCAGGGTGCCCACGATGGCGTGCCCCACGCCGCCGCCCGTTTCCCCGGCGGCCACCGGCAGGCGGGTGAAGAAGTCGAGGTTGATGCTCGACGCCCCCTTGACGACGAGCATCCCCAGGATGAGCAGGAGCGGCAGGACGGCGATGCCCACCGCCACCGCCAGCAGGCCCACCATCACGCGGGCCTTCCACTGCCGGAACCGGCGCCGGCCCATCACAGGCCCTCCGCCGCGCTGGGCCGGCCGCGCGACACGCGCCAGATGAGCAGCCGGGCTCCGGCGTTCACCAGCACGGTCACGCCGAACAGCACGAAGGCGACGTAGGCGAGCGACGAGAGGTGGATGTCCGTCACCGCCTCCGAGAACTCGTTGGCGATCGCCGCCGCCATCGTGTACCCCGGAGCGAAGAGCGAGGCCGCGATCTCGTGCCGGTTCCCGATCAGCATCGTGACGGCCATCGTCTCGCCGAGCGCGCGGCCCAGCCCGAGGATGATCGCTCCGACGATGCCGGACCGGGCGTACGGCACCACCGCCGTCCAGGCCGCCTCCCAGCGCGTGGCGCCGAGCGCGAGAGCCGCCTCGCGCTGGCTCCCCGGGACCTGCGCCAGCACTTCGCGCGAGACGCTCATGATGTAGGGCATCACCATGATGGCGAGGATCACCCCCGCCGCGAGCACCGACTGGCCGTAGATCGGCCCCTTGAAGAACGGCAGGAACCCCAGCGTGTCGCGCAGGAACGGAAACGCGGTGGTGCGGAGGAAGGGGATCAGCACGAAGATCCCCCAGAGCCCGTACACCACGCTCGGAATCGCCGCGAGCAGCTCGATGACGAAGGCGATCGGTTGCCGGATCCGCGGAGGAGCGAAGTCGGTGAGGAAGATCGCCACGCCGAGGGACAGCGGGACGGCGATCACGAGCGCGATCAGGGACGAGACCAGCGTGCCCAGGATCAGCGGGAAGGCCCCGAACTGCTCCGCCACCGGATCCCAGGTCGACGAGCTGAGGAAGCCGAGCCCGTACCGGCCGATCGCCAGGCGCGCGCCCTGCGACAGCTCGTAGACCAGGAACCCCAGCAGCACCGGGATCGCCAGGGCGGCCATCGTGAGCAGGAGCCGGAAAAGACGATCCCCTCGGCTCCTGCCCTTCAATCCGTTCGTGTGGGCCACCCCCTAGCTCCCTGGTCCCTAGTCCCTAGTCCCTAGCTAGCTGGCCACCTTGAGCGTTCCGATCCGCGCCTTCACGAGGTCCGCCGTGCCCTTGGGCAGTGGCGCGTAGCCGAGCTGCTGCGCCGCCTGCTGGGCTTCGGCGGTGACCATCCAGTTCAGGAAATCCCGAAGCTGCTTCCCCTTGGTGGCGTCCCGGTTGTCCGCCTTGATCAGGAGCCACGTATAGGAGGCGATGGGGTAGCTCGTCGCTCCCGGGGCGTTGGTGATGGAGACGCGGAAATCGGTGCTCGCCGGCAGCGTGGCGCTTCCGGCCGCGGCGGTCACCGCCTCGAGCGTCGCGTCCACCAGCTGGCCCGCGGAGTTCTTGAGCTGCGCGTAGGACAGGTTGTTGCCCGTCGCGTAGACCAGCTCCACGTACCCGATCGTGCCGTCGAGCTGCTGCACCTGCTGGGTCACGCCCTCGTTCCCCTTCCCGCCCAGACCGACCGGCCAGTTGACCGAAGCGGCGGCGCCGACTTTCGACTTCCATTCCGGTGACACCTTGGAGAGGTAGTCGACGAACACGAACGTCGTGCCTGACCCGTCCGAACGGTGCACCACCAGGATGTCCGCGTTCGGCAGCCTCACGCCGGGGTTGAGCGCCGCCAGTCGCGCATCGTTCCACTTGGTGATCTTGCCGAGGAAGACGTCCGCGATCGTCGGGGCGTCCAGCTTGAGACGGGTGGTGCCGATCGCCTTGAGGTTGTAGGTGAGCACCACCGCGCCCAGAACCGTCGGCACGTGGAGAACGTTGCCCTGCACGGTCGCGATCTGCTCGTCGCTCATCGGGGAGTCGGTGGCGCCGAAGTCCACCGTGCCTTGCGTGAACTGGCGGATGCCGCCTCCCGAGCCGATCGACTGGTAGTTGATCCGCACGCCGGTCTTCTGCGCGTACGTCTTGAACCACTTGTCGTAGATCGGGTAGGGGAACGTGGCCCCCGCTCCCGTGATGGTGCCCTGATCCGCTCCGCCCGCGGGGACTCCCGCCGCCAGGCCGGCAGACGTATCGGGTGTGCCGGCGGGGGCGTTGGCCGGGGTCTCCGGCCGCGAGGTACAGGCGACGAGTGCCAGCGTGACGATCAACGGGTAATTCATGGTATCCCCTGCGTCAGAAGACGAGATCCACTTGGAACAGTGCCTGCGACCGCGCGGCGTCGAGCGCCGCATTGGGCGCACCTGCCCGGTAGCTCAGGTGATCGATGTCCGCGATCAGGCGAAGGTTCGGGCTCACCCTATAGGAGACGCCGCCGATGTAGCGCGTCTGGCCATTCCGGTCGATGGCCGTGTTCGGGTCCACCAGGTCCACCCGGGCGAGAATCGCCAGGGGAGCGGGGCCGAAGCGGACCCATCCGTAGATGCTCGCGACACTGCCCTTGAGCGTCGTGGCCGTGGCCGTCGAGTCCACCCGGTCCCGCGTCGCGGCATACGCCCCTGCGAGCATCAGGCGGTTCGAGCGGTAGCTGAGCTGCCCGAGCCAGCGCTGCCGGGTGCCGCCACGGTTCGGCTCGCCGTAGAGCCCGAACCCCGTGAGCCGGAGCCCGCCGAACCGGCCGGCGTCGTCGCTGGGCGCCAGGCGCACGGTGAGGCGCGCTGCGGCGTCCTTGTGATGGTCGCCCGGCGCCACGCGGTACGTCTCGCCGTCGTAGACTCCGGCCGACATCGTGACCATGTCCCGGTTCCAGCTGCCGTCGACGCTGAGGCCCAGGTCCGCGGAGGAGAGGTATCCCGCCCGGTCCATGGCGATCGAGCCCTGAGACCGGTAGTCCCACATCCCCTCGTCGTAGTCGACCCACGGCGTCTGGATCTGTCCGACCTTGAACGACAGCGCGCTGCCTTCGGGGGTGAGCTGGGCGAACCCGTACTTCACCCGCACTTCGATCCCGCTCGAGCTCGTGGGCCGGAAGCTTTCCAGCGTCATCCGCGCTCCCACGCCCTTCGCGAGCCGTGCGGTTCCGGTGAAGTACACTCGGGTCAGGTCGAAGTTGTTGGCGTGGTCGCCGAGCGAGTCGCTCCGGAGCGCGTACTGGAACTGCGCGTACAGAACTCCGCCAACCGACACGCTGGGCGGCGTCGGCTGGGCGGCTGGAGCCTGGGCCCCGGCCAGGGTGTAAGGCAGCGCTGCCAGCAATCCCGCCTGCACGAGCGCCTTGCGGACGCGCATGTCGGTTCCGCCATGGTCGGAGTAAGCCTGCCGGCGGTCACGGTGCCGCCACTGGCCGGTAACGGTTGGGTGACGTGCCCACATCCACGTCACCCAACGGTCACGATTGCGTAACAGAGACTCGCGGGGCGGGAAACCAGCAGTGAATCGTCGTGCCGTGGCCCAGCGAGCTCTCGGCCCACACTCGCCCGCCGTGAGCCTCGACGCTGTGTCGCACGATCGAGAGCCCCAATCCCGTGCCGCCCTCGGCGCGGGACCGGGAAGCGTCCGCTCGGTAGAACCGCTCGAAGATTCGTGGCAGGTGCTCACTGGCGATGCCGGACCCCGTGTCGGCCACGCTCAGGCGGACCCCCTGGCCGTCGGGCCGGGCCGAAGCCGTGATCCGGCCTCCCGACGGAGTGTACCGCCGCGCGTTGTCGTAGAGATTGGACAGAACCTGCCGGAGGGCGTCGGGGTCGGCGTACACCGTCTCGCCGCCGGGAGCGATCTCGATCAGGAACTCAACGTCCCCGGCTGAAGGTCGCTGCGGCGTCTCCCATGCCTCCCGGAACGCCGTCAGCGTCGGCACCGGTTGCGGCGAGGGTCGCCAGTGCCCGGACTCAATGCGGGAAAGGTCCAGCTGGTCGTCCACCAGCCGCTGCATCCGGCGGGCGTTGGTGAGAATGGTCTCGAGAAAGCGGCGTTCGGTCTCCGTGTCGGGTCGGTCGGTGAGCAGCGTCTCGGCGTAGCCGGAGATGGAGGTGAGCGGTGTCTTGAGCTCGTGGGAGACGTTCGCCACGAAATCGCGCCGGACCGCCTCGAGCCGCCGGATCGGCGTGAGATCGTGCAGCACCAGGACCGCTCCGCCGCCCGGGAGCGCGCGGGCGCTGAGGAGACAGGTCCGGCCGTCGAGGTCCACCTCCCGGTCCTCCACGGTCTCTCCTCGGAGCGACGCGTCGGCGACCTCCCGGGCCGCCTTTTCGTGGAAGAGGACGGGCAGGGCGGGGAGCTCGGCTTCGTGCTCGTAGCCGAGCAGCCGGCGCGCCGCCGGATTCGCGGTGAGGATCCGACCGCGGCGGTCACAGGCAATGACGCCCTCGACCATCGCGTTCACGAGGGCCTTCGATTCCTCGTGCCGGCGGCGCAGGTCCTCGAACCGCGACGCGAGCTGCTCGTGCATCGCCCGCAGCGCGGCCACGAGTGTGTCCACATCGCGGATGCCGGGAGGGGGATAGCGCGGCTGCCCGCCCGCCGCGATCGCCCGGGCCGCGCCGGCGACCTCGGCGAGCCGCTGCCCCACCGACCGTCCGGCGAGGAGCGCCAGAGCGGTTCCGAGGAGGAGCGCCAGCAGCGCGGCCACGAGCACCGACCGTTGCGCGCCCCAGACGATGCCGTCGACCTCGCCGAGCGGCATCGCGACCCGGACCACGCCCGGGCCGCCCGGTACCGCGACGTACATGAGGTCGGCGCCGACGGTGGTGCTGAACCGTTTCGCGACCCCGACGCGGCCGCGGATTGCCGCCGCCACCTCGGGCCGGCCGGCGTGGTTCTCGATCCGCGCGAGGTCTGCCGGCGGAACGTCCGATTCCGCGCGGACCCGCCCGGTCGGATCCACGAGCGTGATGCGAAGGGGTCCGCCGGCGCCGCGGCCGAGCCGCTGCACCGGCTCCTGCCAGGCGAGGGAATCTGCGGGCAGCGCCGCGCGGACCAGACCGGCCTGTCGCTCGAGACCGGACCGGACGCTGTGCTCGAGATTGCCCCGAAGCCGGACTTCGGCGTAGACGACGAGCGTGATCACCGTCACCAGCAGCAGCAGCACGGTGCCGACGATGAGCCGGCCGGCGAAGGTCACGCTTTGCGGCCTCCCGCCTTCTCGGCGCCGCGGAATCGGTATCCGAAGCCCCGGACCGTCTCGATCAGCTCGCCGACCTCGCCCAGCTTGGCGCGCAGCCGCTGCACGTGCATGTCGACCGTCCGCGTCTGGATGTCGGGCTGGGCATCCCAGACCGTCTCCAGCAGCTGCGGCCGGGTCTGCACCCGGCCCCGGCGCTCGACGAGCGTGGTCAGCAGCCGGAACTCCGTCGCGGTGAGAGTGAGCTCCCGGCCGTCGAGGGTCACCCGGTGGGCGGCGCGGTCGATGACGATCGGGCCCTCGACGATCGACGACCCGGCCGCCACGGCCGGCGCTTGCAGCCGCCGGAGCAGCGCCGCTACCCGGAGGGTGAGCTCCTGCGGGGAGAACGGCTTGGTGAGATAATCGTCGGCCCCGAGGGAGAAGCCGCGGATCCGGTCCGCCTCCTCCCGCCGCGACGTGAGGAGGATCACCCCCACATCGCGGGTCTCCGCGCGCTGGCGCAGCTCCCGCAGTACCTCGTAGCCCGAGACGCCCGGCAGCATCAGGTCCAGCACTACGATGTCGGGCCGCTCGTCGCGGGCGGCGCGCAGCGCGTCGGGTCCGGTCGTCGCCGTCGACACGCGATAGCCCCCGCGGGCGAGGTGATACGCGACCAGCGCGGTGATGTCGGGCTCGTCGTCGACCACCAGGATTCGATGAGTCACGATCACTCCTCACCACCGGAGTGGTGGACGGCGCCGGGCGCCTCGCGGACCAGTTGCCGGCGGTTGCCGGCCACCATTCGCCCGTGTGTCCGGCTCTTCTCGAGTGCGCGGTGGCGCTCCATGCGGAGCCGCTCGTCGTGGTGCAGCGCGTCCAGGATGGACTGCAACAGCCGGCCCGCGGGGCCGGCCTCGACCATGAGCCGGTAGAGCACGTACTGCGCGATGGGCGTGTCGCGCACCATGCGCGCGCGCTTGAGCACCGTCAGGTGCCGGGAGACGGTCGGCTGCGGAAGATCGAGCACCGACTGCAGATCGGAGACGAACAGCGGGGCCGCCGCGAGGCAGTTGAGAATGCGGAGTCGGGTCGGCTCGGCGACCACGACCAGCAGCTCGGCGGGGGAAAGGACGGCCATATTCGGGAGAACATATATACGTCCAGGCGCATGCGCGCCAGTCCCCCGCCGCGGCCGGGCGGCGGCGCATTGCGCGGGACAGACGAGGGACGGATTATCCTCCGATGCCGGACCCGATCCTGGTCTTCGTCAACGAGCGACCCGTCCGGATGCCGCCCGGCAGCACCGCTCGCGATGCCGTGCGCGCGGTCGACGCGGCCCTCGCCGAGGCGCTCGAAGACACTTCCCGACCCTCCGAGCGTCCGGCCGTACGACTGACCGATGCCCGCGGGCTCGACCTTCCCCCCGATGCCCCCCTGCATGCCGGGGCCATCCTCCGCGTGATCGTGAGTGCACGCACCGTCCGCGACGAGGCCGATGCTCACTCGTGAGCTGCTGTCCCGCCTCCCCAAGGCCGAGCTGCACACCCATCTCGACGGCTGTCTCCGGCCCGAGACGATGATCGACCTGGCTCGGGCGGCACGCATCGAGCTCCCCTCGACCGATCCCGAGACGCTGCGTCGCTTCATGCTCGTGACCGACGCGCGCGATCTCGAGGACTATCTCAAGCGCTTCGACATCACGGTGGCGCTCCTCCAGACGCCGGAAGCCATCGAGCGGGTGGCATGGGAGATGTGCGAGGACGCCGCGGCCGATCAGGTCCGGTACCTCGAGATCCGCTATTGCCCCCACCTGTCGACCCGGGGCGGGCTGACGATGGACGACGTGATCGCGGCCGAGGCGCGCGGGCTCGCGCGCGGGGAGCGGGACTTCGGGGTCAAGACCGGCATCATCAACTGCTCGCTCCGCCACTACCCCCCGGCGCGCTCCGTCGAGATCGCCCGGCACTCCGTCCGATGCCGCCCGCTCGGCGTGGTGGCGTTCGATCTCGCCGGCGGGGAAGCCGGCCGGATGCCCGGGCTCCACGGGGAGGCGTTCGACATCGCCGTCGAGGGGGGACTCGGGATCACCGTGCATGCCGGAGAAGCTGCGGGCCCTGCGTCCATTGCGGAGGCCATCCGGCGCTGCCACGCGATGCGGCTCGGCCACGGGACACGGCTCTACGAGGACCCGGCGCTCCAGGAGCTGGTGCGCGAGCGGGAGATTCTCATCGAGATCAACCTCACGAGCAACCTGCAGACCCGTGCCGTCCTGCGGGCCTCGGAGCATCCCGTCCGCCGCTACTTCGACGCCGGGCTCGCGGTCACGCTCTGCACCGACGGCTGGCTGATGAGCGGCACGACGCTCACGGATGAATACTGGCTCGCGCACGGCGAGCTGGGCTTTTCGCGAACGGAGATCGATCGGATGATCCTGGCGGCCTTTGCCGGCGCGTTCCGCGACGAGCCCGGAAAGCGGGCGTTGCTCGCGGCCGCCCGCGAGGAGCTCGAGGCCCAGTGAGCGATCAGGCCGGCGTGGTCGCGCGTGCGGCGGAAGCGGTGCGGAGCCGGCTCGACGGCCGCGCCCCGTCGGTCGCGATCGTGCTGGGCTCCGGCCTCGGCGGCCTGGCCGGCCGCATCGGCGGCGCGGTACGGGTCTCGTACGACCGGATTCCCGGGTTTCCCCTCCCGACCGTCGAAGGTCATCACGGAGAGCTCGTCGTCGGCGAGCTGGGCGGCCGGACGGTGCTCGCGCAGAGCGGCCGGTTCCACCTCTACGAAGGTCACGAGCCGGCGCTCGCCGCGCTTCCCGTCCGCGTCTTCGCGGCCCTTGGCGTTCGCACCCTCGTGGTGACCAACGCCGCCGGCGGCGTCCGGACCTCCTTCGCCGCCGGCACGATCATGCTGATCTCGGATCAGCTCAACCTCACCGGCCGGAGCTCCCTCGTGGGCCCGGTGCTCCCGGGGGAGCAGCGCTTCCCCGACATGAGCGCGGCCTACGACCCCGGTCTCCGCGCGCTCGCCCGCCGCACCGCGGCCGAGCTCGGCATCGCGATCGAGGAAGGAGTCTATGCCGGGCTTCTCGGGCCCAGCTACGAGACCCCCGCCGAGGTGCGCATGCTGGGCACGCTGGGGGCGGATGCAGTCGGGATGAGCACGGTGCTCGAAGTCATCGCCGCGCGCAGCCTCGGACTCCGCTGTCTCGGCTTTTCGCTGGTGACGAATCCGGGCGCGGGGCTGAGCCCCACGCCGCTGTCGCATCAGGAGGTGATGGAGACGGCCGGCCGGGCGGGAACCACGCTCGCGCGACTGATCGAGAGGGTTCTGAGTGCTGAGTTCCGGGTTCTAGCTCCCTAGCCCCTAGCCCCTAGCCCCTAGCTCCCTAAGCCCAGTGATTCACCGGCCCGTGACCGCCGCCGAGGGCGGGCGCCGACTTGATCGCGCGGTGGAGGTAGTCGATCGCGTCGCTGACGCACACCTCCAGGACCGCATCCTCCACGGTCCCATCGCCCGACCCCCGCTTCGCCAGCCCGGCCGCGATCCCCGCGGAGAGGGTGCAGCCGCCGCCGTGCGTCGACGTGGTCGTGATTTTGCTGTGCACGTAGCGGTGGACGCCGGAGCCGGTAACCAGCACGTCGACGATCTGCGGCCCGTCGAGATGCCCGCCCTTCACCAGCGCGGCCCTCGCGCCGAGGTCGACCAGCCGGCGGCCGGCGGCTTCCATCGTGTCGGCATCCTCGACGGGCATCCCGGTCAGGATCGCCGCTTCGTCCAGATTCGGCGTGACGATGAGGGCGAGGGGCAACAGGCGCTCCCGGATGAGCGCCTCGGCATCGCCGTCGAGCAGACGGTCGCCCGAGGTGGCGACCATCACGGGATCGAGCACGTAGCGCGACCACCGGCGCTCTACGAGGGTCTGGGCAATCAGCCCGACGAGCGCCGCCGTCGCCAGCATCCCGCTCTTGAGAGCCGCTGGCGGAAGATCCTCGGCGAGCGCGGCGAGCTGCGCGGCCACGATCTCGGGCGGGACCGCGTGCACGGCACGCACGCCCTGGGTATTCTGGGCGGTGATCGCCGTGACCACCGACGTCCCGTACACCCCGAAGCGATGAAACGTCTTCAGGTCCGCCTGGATGCCGGCCCCGCCGCCGGAATCGGAGCCTGCGATGGTGAGGGCGATCGGAACCATGGGACACGCGCTCCACACGCTGATTCGTGACCTGCACCGCCGCCGCGGGCGGGAGCGTCGGGGCCTCGCCCTCGCGGAAGGCGTCCGGCTCGTCGAGGAGGCCCTCGCCGCCCGGCTCGAGATCCGCGCGGTCCTCGCGAGTCCGGCGCTGGAAGGTACAGGCCGCGGGCGCGCGCTCAAGGCGGCGCTGCTCGAAGCCTCCGTGCCGGTCGAGGAGGCGGTCGATGGGGAGCTCGCCGAGCTGGCGGCGACCGAGCATCCCCAGGGCGTGCTCGCGGTCGTCGTTCCGCGCCGCTGGACCCTGGAGCAGGTGAGCCCGGCTCCTCGCGCGCCCGCCCTGGTGCTCGACGCCGTGCAGGATCCGGGCAACGTCGGCACCATCGTCCGCACCGGGCACGCGCTGGGGGCCGTCGGGGTGCTCGCGCTCCCCGGCACCGCCGAGTTCACGAACCCGAAAACCCTCCGGGCGAGCATGGGCGCGATCTTTCAGCTGCCCTGCGTCTCGCTCGACGACGGGACGCTGCGTGCCTGGTGCACGGACCGTCGCGTGAAGGTCTTCCTGGCCGATGCTTCCGCGCCGCTGCCCGACCGCGCGACCGTGACCCAGTCCCTTTGCCTCGTTTTCGGTAACGAGGGGGCAGGACCCGGTCCCCGGCTCCAGGAGCTGGCTGCCGGCCGGTTCGGCGTTCCGCTCCGGGCCGGCGCCGACTCGCTCAACGTCGCCGTGGCCGCGGCGATCCTCCTCCACGAGGTGACCCGTGAGTGACGGCCTGCTGCCGGCGCTGATCGGAGGCCTCTTCGGGGCGGTCATCGGCAGCTTCCTCAACGTCTGCATCGTCCGGCTTCCCGCGGATCAGTCGGTCGTCCGGCCCCCGTCGCGATGTCCGCGGTGCGGCAGGCCGGTCGCCTGGCACGAGAACATCCCCGTCGTGTCCTGGCTCCTGCTGCGCGGACGCTGCCGCGGCTGCCGCGAGCCGATCTCCCTGCTGTATCCGCTCGTCGAGCTCGCCACCGCCGTGCTGTGGGGGTGGATGCTCTACCGCTACGGGCTGAGCCTCGAGGCCGCGCGCGGCGCCGTGTTCGGCACGCTGCTGCTCGGGATCGCCATGACGGACGCGCGCGAGTACATCATTCCCGACGAATTCACCTACGGCGGCCTCATCATCGGCGTCCTCCTGAGCGCCACGGGCGGGCTCCCCGGGCTTGGCCAGGCGCTGCTCGGGGCCGTGGTCGGTTTCGCCATCCTCTGGCTGGTCGGCGTGGTGGGGAGCTGGGTGTTCAAGGAGGAGGCGATGGGAGGTGGCGACATGAAGATGATGGCGATGGTGGGCGCGTTCGTGGGCTGGCAGGGCGTGCTGCTCACGATCTTTCTCGGCGCCCTCGCCGGCACCATCATCTTTCTCCCCCTCCATCTCTTGGGCCGCAGGAAGCTCGTGCCGTTCGGCGTCTTCCTCGCCATCGGCGCCGCGATCACGTTTCTGGTCGGCCCGGGGATCCTCGACTGGTACCGCCGCTACCTGGGAGTCGCATGAGACCGATCGGTGCCGCCTGTCTCCTGGTCCTGGCATTCGGTTGCCGGGGTACGCCGGCCGGGCGCGCGCAGGGAATCGCCGCGCTGGTGGACAGCCTGCGGCCCAACGTCGAGGCCGCCGCCGGGATCCGCTTCCGGAGCGCGCCGAAGAGCGAGCTGCGCTCGCGCGACGAGGTGCGCGCGTACCTGCTGAGCCAGCTGGAGAAGGACTTCTCGCCGTCGCGCCAGGAGGGGCTCACCTCGGCCTATCGCCTTCTTGGCCTCCTGCCCGACACCCTCGACCTGAGGGTGTTCCTCCTCGATCTGTACACCGAACAGGTGGCGGGATTCTACGATCCCGAGACCCGCACGCTGGTGGGGGTTCGGGGCGCAGCGCCGGACCTTCTCCGCTTCACGCTCGCCCACGAGATCGTGCACGCGCTGCAGCACGAGGTCCTGCCGCTCGACCAGCTCATGCGGATGAGCACCAACTCGGACGCGCTCGCCGCGACGCAGGCCGTCCTCGAGGGGCACGCGATGCTCGTCTCGCTCCGTTCCATCCCGAGCGCGGCCGCGATGCTCCAGAACCCCGAGCTCTGGCGGCTCGCGCGTGAGACGATTCAGAACAGCCGCGCCACGATGAAAGTGTTCTCCTCCGCGCCACAGGTGCTGCAGGAGTCGATGATCTTCCCCTATCTTGACGGCGCCGAGTTCATGCGCTGGTGGGACTCCGCCCGCGCCGGGCGCCCGCTGCCCGGGCCGGACGAGCTGCCGCGGTCTACGGAGCAGATCCTGCACCCCGGTCGATCCCTGACCGCGGATCCGCCGGTGGGCGTGGCGTTCGCCGATTCGTCGAGCGACGTGATCTACGAGGACACCTTCGGCGAGTTCGAGCTGCAGCTGCTGGCGACCGTGCTGCGGGGCGGGGGAGAGGTGCTCACGCACCAGCCGGCCGGCTGGGGAGGCGACCGGTACCGCGTCTATCGCTCCGCCGCCGGGCCGGCGCTCGTCTGGTACCTGGCCTTCGACGACTCGCTCTCGGCGTCACGGTTCCGCGGCGGTCCGGGCACTCGGCTCCGGTCCCGCGGTCGGCCGGGCTACCGGATCGAGATCGATTCGCTGTCGGTGAGCGGAAAGCCGGGAGCGCGCGTCGTCATCGCCCCAACCGCCTGGGACCGCTGGCCGGGGATCCCACCCGCGAACTAGCCGGTCCTCTCTCGGTCAACCGTCAACAGTTCCCCGTTCCCCGTTCCCCGTTCCCCGTTGCCCGTTCCCCTGTCACCGGTCGCCGATCAGTCGCGGCAGGGAGTAGAGCAGCAGTCCGACCAGCCCGCCCACCAGCGTCCCGTTGATCCGCACGAACTGGAGGTCGCGGCCCACCGCGAGCTCGAGCCGCTCCGCGGTGGCATCGGGGTCCCAGCGGGCCACGGTCTGGGCGATGAGGTCGGCCATCTCGTGGCGGTGGTCCTCCACCACCTGGAGCACGATGCCGGTGATGAAGTCCTCGATCTCCGACAGCAGCTTCGGGTTGGCGAGCACCTCGCGCCCGAACGCGATCACCCCGCGCGCCAGCGGTCCCGCCTCGTGGCCTTCTTCCTTCATCGCGTAGGTCGCGACGGTGCGCTTGGTCGTGTCCCAGAGCTTGTCGGTCAGCTCGGACAGCGTCTCGTCCGAGAGCCATTCCTCCTTGATCGCCTCGGCACGCGCGCTCGCTTCGGGGGAATGCTGCAGCCGGTCGGTGAAATCCCGGAGGGCCCGGTCGAACCCCGCGCGGATCGGATGCCTGGGGTCGTCCCTGATCTCCGTGAGGCTCTGCTCGATCGCCCGGACGATCTTCCGGTAGAGCCGCTCGTCGATCGCGCCCGGCACCCACCAGGGGCTCTCCGCCTTCACCTTTTCCCGGATCTTCTCCTGGTTCTCCGTGACCGCCTGCGCGGCCAGGCGGATGGCCTCGTCCAGGATCTCCTGATGCCGCTCCCCCTCGAGCGCGACGGCGAGCGTTCGTCCCACGATCGGGGCCACCTTGGTCGCGCGGATGCGCTCCCGCGCGGTCTCGCGCAGCAGGCTCCGCATCCTGTCGTCGGGAAGCGCCTCCAGCGTCTTGGCGACCCCCGCCGCGACCTGCGACGCCACCCGGTGGGCGTTCGCCGGATCGGCGAGCCACCGCGCGATGCGGGTCGTGATCTCCATCTGCGCGAGCTTGGCGGCCACCGCGTCCCGCGCCAGGAAGTGCTGCTGGACGAAGTTGCCGATGATCCGGCCGATCCGGTCCTTCTGGCGGCCCACGATGGCGGTATGCGGGATGGGAATGCCCAGCGGGTGCCGGAAGATCGCGGTGACGGCGAACCAGTCGGCGAGCCCGCCCACCAGCGAGGCTTCCGCCGTCGCCCGCACGTAGCCCAGCCACGGGTACGTGGCTTCGAAGTACCACGACGCGAGGAAGATCAGCGCCGCCACGACGAGGAGACCCGTCGCCTGCCGCTTCATCGAGGCGAGCGCGGCGCGGCGGATGTCGTCGTCGGGACGCGGCTTCCAGGGGATGGGCGCCGTCACGCTACTCCACCGCCTTCCGGAACCGCCGGACGCTGAGCGCGATGAGCACGACGGCGAATCCCACCAGCACCAGGGCCTCGCGGTAGAGCGACTCGAGTCCTACCCCGCGCAGCAGAATTCCCCGCAGCGCGGTCAGGAAGTAGGTGAGCGGCATGGCCGCGCCGATCCACTGGGCCACCGCCGGCATCGCTTCGCGGGGGAACATGAACCCGGAGAGGAGAATGTTCGGCAGCAGGAAGAAGAAGCCGAGCTGCATCGCCTGCGCCTGCGTGACGACCACGGTGGAGATGAAGAGCCCGATGGCCAGGCTCGCCACGATGAAGGGGAGCGCCACCAGGGCCAGCTCCAGCAGACTTCCGCGGATCGGCACGTCGAAGAGCAGCCGGCCGAGGAGCAGGATGACCGCCATCTGCACGAATCCCACCAGCATGAACGGGACGATCTTCCCGAGCATGAGGCTCGTCTTCCCGATCGGGGTCACGACGAGCTGCTCGAGCGTGCCCCGCTCCCGCTCCCGCACCACGGCAATGCTCGCGATGATCACCATCGTCATCGAGAGCAGGACGCCGATGATGCCCGGCACGATATAGACCGCGCTGCGCACCGCGGGATTGTACCACGGCCGCACGCGCACCTCGACCTGGGGGCGCGTCCCGCGCGCCGCGGCGAGCGCCTGGCTGCGCGTGGCTCCGGCGAGGCCCGCGCCGGAGATGGCCGCGGAGCTCGCGAGGGGGTCGGCGGCGTCCACGATCACCTGGGCCGTGGCGGTGCGCCCCCGCTTGATGTCGCGCTCGAAATCGGGCGGGATCACGACCGCTGCGCGTGCCCGGCCCCGGCCCAGAACCGCCGTCAGCTCGTCCCGGCCGGTGACGAATCCCTCGAGATCGAAGTTGCCGGTGTTGAGCAGCGCCTGGACCAGCCGCCGGCTTTCGCTGGACCGCGACTCGTCGAGGACTACCGTCGGAAGGTGCCGGACCTCGGTCTGAATCGCGTAGCCGAACATGATCAGCTGAATCGCCGGATAGCCGATGATCATTCCGAGCGTGAGGCGGTCCCGGCGCATCTGGACGAACTCCTTCCGGAGCATCGCCCAGAAGGGCCACCTCGCCACGCGGCTCGTCCAGGGTACGGTGGTCATCGCACTACCGGTCACCGGTCACTGGTCACCGTGACCTCTCCCTCGTCCCGGCGCTGCAGCTCGATGAACACGTCTTCCACCGTGGGGAGACCGAACCGCGCGGTGATCTCCGCCGGGGTGCCGACACCGATGAGATGACCCCGCGAGAGAAACGCCAGCCGGTTGCACCGTTCGGCCTCGTCCATGTAGTGGGTCGTCACCAGCACGGTCATGCCGGCCCTGGCCTCGCGATGGATCAGCTGCCAGAAGAGCCGGCGCGAAGCGGGATCGACTCCTGCTGTGGGCTCGTCGAGAAAGACGAGATCGGGCCGGTGGGTCGTCGCGCAGGCGAGCGCGAGCCGCTGCTTCCAGCCCCCGGAGAGCGTGCCTCCCAGCTGCGTGACCCGCGCGGCCAGGGCGAACGCCTCGAGCTGCTCGGCCACCCGCTGCTTCCGCTCCACCCCCGCCAGTCCGTACAGCCCCGCGTAGAAGTCGAGATTCTCCCGCACGGTCAGATCGGGATAGAGCCCGAAGCGCTGCGACATGTACCCGATGCGCCGCCGCACCGACTCGGGATCGCGAACGACGTCGATGCCCACGACCCGGGCCTCGCCGGCCGTCGGAGGAATCAGTCCCGTCAGCATCCGGATGGTCGTGGTCTTGCCGCTGCCGTTCGGACCGAGCAGGCCGAAGATCTCTCCCCTCGGCACTTCCAGATCGAGTCCCTCGACGGCCACGAGCTGCCCGAAGGCCTTGCGGAGGCCGCGGGTAACGATTCCGGGACCATTCGAGGCGGAAGTCACTCTCCCGGCTCCCTGACTCCCTGGCTTCCGGGCTCCCTCACCCTGACGACCACCCACAGCCCCGGCAGCAGCGTCCGCCCCGCGTCCGGCTCGATCTTCACCCCGAACATCAGGTCCTCGCGCTCGTCTTCGGTCAACGCGACACGGGGAGTGAACTCGGCGCGCGGGTTGATGGCGGAGACCGTGCCGGTGAGAGTGTCCGGACCGGATTCGATCGTCACCTTCTGGCCCGGCGCGAGCCACCGAATCACCCGCTGGGGGAGATAGACGCGGACGTAGGGCCTTTCGGTTTCGCCCAGCGTGACCACCGGCACGTTGGGCGCGAGCATCTCGCCCGGCTCGGCGTGGCGGCCCAGAATCACCCCGGCGACGGGTGCCGTGAGGACGAGATCGCCGGCCCGGGCACGCACCTGCTCGAGAGCCGCGCGGGCGTTGGACACCTCGGCGCGCGCCATCGCGATCTGCTGCGGTCGCGTCCCTGCCCGCAGCAGACGAACCGACTCTTCCGCCGCACGCCGGCGCTCGACCGCCACGCGGTGCGCCGCTTCGGCGTGGTCGAGGTCCTGCCGGGCGATCGCCTTGTCGGCAGCCAGTGCCCGTGCCCGCTCCAGGTCGCGGGTGGTGCGGTCCACTTCGGCGGACGCCGCCGCAAGCTCCGCCTCGCCCTGCCGGATCTCCTCGCGGCGCGAGCCGGCCTCCAGATCCCTGAGGTTGGCGAGCGCGGTGGCGAGCCGGGCCTCGTGCCCGGCCACTGTCGCCGGCAGATCCGCCTGCGCGAGTACGGCGATCGTGTCGCCGGCCCGGACCCGGGACCCTTCGTCGACCGCCAGCCGGGTGACCCGCGCCGCCGACGGCGCCGCGAGGTCCACCTCGTGCACCTCGACGGTCCCGCGGGCGAGGTAGTCTCCAGTCTCGCCCCCGCAGGCCCCGATGAGGGCCACAGCCAGCACACCCGACGCCGATATCCTAACCCGCATGGCGGCTCCCCGGCTCCGGCTCCCCGGCTCGCTGGCTCCCTGACTCCCTCGTCAACGCCCTCAGCGCAAACTCCCCCGCATGACGTCCGAATTCCCCGACCAGCTCGTCGCCCACGCCGTCGGGACCGAGCCCGTAGAAGAGGCCCACCGCCGGCCGGGCGAGATGGAAGTACACCACCTGAGAGATCACCGACACGGCCGCGAACCGCGGCGCGAGGTCCTTCCGGAACGTGCCCGCGCGCTGGCCGGTTTCGATCACCTCGCAGAGCCTGGCAAAGAGGCCGGCGGCCATCTCGAGGATGACCTGCCTGCCGCGCCGGGCCTCGTGGTCCACCATCTCGCGGATGAACAGCTTGGACGCGTTGGGATGCGCCAGCAGAAAGGCGACCTGGGTCTCGACCAGGGCCCGGATCGCCTCGACCGGGGATGCCGCGGCGTCCACGCGCGCCCGGCCCCGCTGCACCAGCTCGCCCATGAGCCGGGACAGGACCGCACGGTAGAGCTCGGCCTTGCTGCCGAAGTAGTAGTAGAGGAGCGCGGGGTTCTGTCCCGCAGCCGCGCCGATCTCCTTGATGGTCGTCGGGTCGAACCCCTTCCTCGCGAACAGCGATTCCGCGGCGTCGAGGATGCTGTCGCGCGCCGAGGCTGGCCCGGGCGCGGGGCGCCCCGCTCGGGCCCGGCGGCCCCGCGCTCGCTGCTGTGTCCGGCCCTTCGGCGCCCGGTGCATGGGCTTAATTAATCGCCCAATTAAGACCCCGTCAACCACCGTTGACGTGCTGGATCCCGGGGTGGCGCCCCGCCGGGAGCGCAGCTCGCCGGTTCCGTCCTCCGGAGCTTCCGAGAATAGCCGGCCGCCGGACCATCAGGCTTGCTCTAACCTGCGCTCCCAGCTAAGTTTACGGGCTATGTTCGACGAGCTGTCCTCCCGGCTCACCGAGGCTCTGCGCCGGCTCAGCGGGCGTGGGGTGCTCACCGAGGACGCCGTTCGCGAAGGGCTCCGGGAAATTCGCCGGGTTCTGCTCGAGGCCGACGTGAGCTTCGACCTCACCCGCTCGTTCCTGGAGCGCGTGCAGGAGAAGGCCGTCGGCCAGGACGTGACCCGGTCGGTCCGGCCGGGGCAACAGCTCGTCAAGATCGTGTACGACGAGCTGGTGGCGATGCTGGGCGAGAAGCAGGCGCCCCTCGCGCACGCGTCCGTGCCGCCCACGATCGTCCTCGTGGTCGGCTTGCAGGGCTCGGGGAAGACGACGACCGCGGGCAAGCTGGCGAAGCGGCTCAAGCTCGAGCAAAAGGCGCCGTTCCTGATCGCCGCCGACGTGTACCGTCCCGCGGCGGCGGAGCAGCTCGCGGCGCTGGGACGCCAGATCGACGTCGGCGTGTACAGCGAGACCGCGGGCGGTGGAGAGGTGGACCGGCCGTCCGGCCGTCCGTCCGTCTGGCCGTCTGAAGCCATCGTCGGCCTGGTGCGCCGTGGCATTGCCGCTGCCCAGAAGGCGCGGGCGCGCACGGTGATCGTCGACACCGCCGGCCGGCTGCAGATCGATCAGGAGATGATGGCGGAGCTGGGCCGTCTCAAGGAGGCCTTGCGTCCCCACGAGATCCTCCTGGTCGCCGACGGCATGACGGGGCAGGACGCGGTGCGGATCGCCCAGGGGTTCCACGACGCGCTCGGGATCACCGGGGTGATCCTGACGAAGATGGACGGCGACGCGCGCGGCGGAGCGGCCCTCTCGATCTACGGGGTGACGCACGCGCCGATCAAATACGTCGGCACGGGCGAGAAGCTCGAGGCGCTGGAGCCGTTCCACCCCGAGCGGATGGCGGGACGCATCCTCCAGCAGGGCGACGTCCTGACGCTGGTCGAGAAGGCCCAGGCGGCGGTCGACGAGAAGGAAGCGGAGAAGCTCGCCCGCAAGGCGGTCTCGAAGAAGGGGCTCGACCTCGGCGACTTCCTGACGGCGATGCGGCAGATGCAGAAGCTCGGGCCGCTCAAGAACGTGCTGGGCCTCCTGCCGGGCGTAAACCCGGCGATGCTCAAGACCGCGAATGTGAGCGACGACCGGCTGAAGCACGTGGAGGCCATCGTGCTCTCGATGACGCCGGCCGAGCGGACCGACCCGGACGTCCTCAACGGCTCGCGCCGGATGCGGATCGCCAAGGGCTCGGGCCGGCCGGTGCAGGAAGTGAATCAGCTGGTGACGCAGTTCAACCAGATGAAGAAGATGATGAAGGTGGCGGGCAAGCCGGGAGCACTCGGGAAATTGCCCTTCGGACCGCGGTTCCCCGGCTAGGGGCCGCTCGAACCAGAGAACGAGACCCGCATGAGCACTCGGATTCGCCTGCGCAAGGTCGGCCGCAAGAAGGTGCCCCTCTACCGCATCGTCGTCGCCGACCGCACCGCGGCCCGCGACGGCCGGTTCGTCGAGGTGATCGGCACCTACGATCCCAAGGCCGAGGGCGCCAGGAAAGTGGTCGTCGACGTCGAGAAGGCCCGCGCCTGGATCGGCAAGGGCGCCACCGCCACCGACACCGTGGCGGCGCTGCTCAAGTCGGCCGGCGTGTCGTGAGGTGAGCGCCGCGGAGGCGCGCCACCTGGTGGTGGGGCGGCTCCGGAAACCGCACGGCCTCAAAGGGGAGTGCGCCGTCTTTCCGTTGACGGATGAGCCCGCGGCGGTGTTCGCGCCGGGACGGCGCGTGTGGGTGAAGGACCTGGGTGGCGAGCCCGTGGCCGGCCCGCTCGTAATCGCGCGCAGCCGGCCGCACCATCGGGAGTGGCTCGTCGCTTTCGAGGGATTCCCCGATCGGGATGCGGTCGAGCCGCTGGGCGGCCGGTTCCTCACCGCGGAAGCGGAGGAGCTCACGCCCCTGCAGGAAGGCGAGGTCTACGAGCACGAGCTCGCCGGCTTCGCGGTGATCGACGAGAGCGGAGCGCCGCTCGGGCTGGTGACCGCCACCCTCGACCTCCCGGCCGGGCTCACCCTCGAGGTGCAGGGCAGGAAGCGCGAGTGGCTCCTGCCGTACCGGAAGGAGTACGTGCGCCGCGTCGACCGCGACGCGCGAAAGCTGGTGGTGAGCGTTCCCGAGGGGATGACGGAGTTGTGAGGTGAGGATCAACGTCGTCACCCTCTTTCCCGAAGCGCTCGAGCCGATGCTCGGCGCGAGCATCGTCGGCCGCGCGGTGGAGGAGGGGCGGGTCGCGTTCAGGCTGATCCAGCTCCGCGATTTCACGCACGACCGGCACCGGACCGTGGACGACTACGCCTACGGCGGCGGCGCGGGAATGGTGCTCAAGCCGGAGCCGTTCTTCGAGGCGGTGGAGTCGCTCGGCGGGCGCGAAGGTCCGATCGTCCTGATGTCGGCGCGGGGACGGCGGTTCGACCACGCGACGGCCGTGCGCTACTCGCTGCAGCGGGAGCTCACGATCCTCTGCGGGCACTACAAGGACGTCGACCAGCGCGTGGTCCCTGGTCTGGACGCGGAGGAGGTCGCGATCGGCGACTTCGTGCTGAGCGGCGGAGAGCCCGCCGCGCTCTGTGTGATCGACGCCGTGGTCCGGCTCCTGCCCGGCGCGCTGAGCGACCACGAGTCGGCGAGCGGCGATTCGTTCTACGACGGGCTGCTGAGCCCGCCCAGCTATACCCGGCCGCCGGCGTATCGCGGCCTGGAGGTGCCGGAGGTGCTGCGCTCCGGCGACCACAGCGCGATCGCCGAGTGGCGGCGTCGCGAAGCCGAGCGGCTGACCGAACAGCGGCGCCCGGACCTGTGGGCCGAGTGGCAGCGGGAGGAATGACCTGACGGGCCCGCGAGGGCTTGTGACCAGTGCCCGGTGTGGGCACCTTGATGCGAGGGGGGCACGACGATGGACCGCCTGACTACGATCGCCCGCGAGGGCCTGAAGACGGACATTCCGTCGTTCGCGCCGGGAGACACGCTGCGCGTGATGGTGCGCGTGCGCGAGGGAGACAAGGAGCGCCTGCAGGCCTTCGAGGGTGTCTGCGTGGGCCGCCGGGGAGGCGGGATCGACGAGACCTTCACCGTGCGGAAGCTCTCCGCCGGTGTCGGGGTCGAGCGGATCTTCCCTCTGCACAGCCCGTCGATCGGCGGGATCGAGCTGGTCCGGCGCGGGAAGGTCCGGCGCGCCAAGCTCTACTATCTGCGCGCGCTCTCGGGGAAAGGCGCCCGGATCCGCGAGAAGAAGGAGCAGCAGGGCACTCCGACGGGCGTCTCCCAGCCGTAGGGCCGCGTCGCGCGATGGCCTCCGGTCCGCGTCCGGGTCTCGATCAGGAGCGGCAGGCGTGGGCCGAAGCGCGGTTGCTGATCGGGGTCGATGAAGCTGGCCGCGGCCCACTGGCGGGACCGGTGGTGGCCGCGGCCGTCATGTTTCCCTTCGCCTGCGGCGAGCGCCCCGGCACCGCCGTCAACCCCGGTCGCCGCGGCCGCATGCCGGTGGCCGGGCTCCGCGATTCCAAGACCCTCCCCCAGCACGATCGCGAGAAGCTGTTTCCGATGATCCTGGCCACCGCAATCCGCGTGGCCGTCGGCGCCGCCTCCGTTCGGGAGATCGACCGGATCAACATTCGCAGGGCCAGCGCCCTCGCGATGCGAAGAGCGGTCCAACGCCTGTTGGCCGCCCCCGCCCCCGTCAACCGTCAACCGTCAACCGTCAACCTGAATACCTGCACTATCCTGATCGATGGCCTTCCGCTTCCCGAATTGGGCTTCCCCCATCAGGCGCTCGTGGACGGCGACGCGAAGTGCTGCTCCATCGCCGCGGCCGGCATCGTCGCCAAGGTGGTGCGCGACCGGCTCATGGCGCGTCTGGCGGCTCGTCACCAGGGATACGGTTGGGCCACCAACGTGGGCTATCACACGGATGAGCACCTCGTCGGCATCGCCCGGCTGGGCGCGACCCGCCACCATCGCCTGACCTTCGCCCCGCTCGCCCAGCACGATCTCTTCGCGGGGCTCGACACCGAGGATTCTCCAGTCGTCTGATGCCGCGCCCGCCGGGCTCGCCGTTTCCAACATTCCGCCCTCCCCGCGTCTAACCGGTACCCAGGTCCCGCGGTAGCCGTCTGGCCGTCCGGCCGTCCGGTCGTCTATCTTCTCCGCGGGGGCGTAGCTCAGCTGGTAGAGCAGCGGGCTTTTAACCCGTAGGTCGTGGGTTCGAGTCCCACCGCCCCTACTCTCACGCAGCGGTTCCCCCCATCACCGCTACTGTCGAGCGAACTCCGACGCGCTGATCTCGTAGCGCCGGCTCCCCGCCGGTGGCCCGCGCCGCGCGGACACTGCGGGGGTGATGGCACGGCGGAGTCCGGATCCCGGCCAGTCGGAGTCGTCAGGACAGGTTCGCTGGCTCGAGGAGGTGCCGTATGCGTTGGCGAACGGGGCGGCGCAGCACCAATGTGGTGGACCGCCGCAGAATGGGGTTGGTCGACGGCGGCATCGGAGCGGTCGTGCTCACGATCGTGTCACTGCTTCTGGGCGTGAATCCGGCCGACCTGCTCCAGGGCGGGGCGCCGGACGTGGGGACGGGGACGGGGACGGGAGAGACCGGCGGCCCCCCGCCGACCGATCCGGCGGGGGATTTCGTCTCGGTCGTGCTCGGGGACACCGAGGATACCTGGAACGCGCTCTTCCAGCGTGCGGGATCCGACTTTCCGGAGCCGCGCCTCGTACTCTTCAGGGGGATGGTGCAGTCGGCCTGCGGGATGGCGCAGTCGGCGGTGGGACCCTTCTACTGCCCCCGCGACCAGAACGTGTACATCGATCTCAGCTTCTACGACGATCTGCGGGCCCGGTTCGGTGCCCCCGGCGACTTCGCTCAGGCCTACGTCATCGCGCACGAAGTGGGACACCACGTGCAGAACGTGCTCGGGTTGCTGGACGAGGCGCGCGAGAGCGGGCCGCAGTCGAAGGCCGTGCGCACCGAGCTCCAGGCCGACTGTTTCGCGGGGGTGTGGGCCCATCACGCCCAGCGGAGCCGGGCCATCCTGGAGCCGGGAGACCTGGAGGAGGCGCTCAACGCGGCGGCGGCCATCGGCGACGACCGGCTCCAGCGTCAGACCCAGGGACAGGTCGTCCCGGAGTCGTTCACCCACGGGACTTCGGAGCAGCGGGTCAGGTGGTTCCGCACCGGCTTCGAGACCGGCAGCGTCGAGCGCTGCGACACGAGCCGCGGAGCGCTCTGAGCCGTCAGCGGCACCGGAAACAGCAGACACGGATGACGCGGATGAAACGGATCACCCCTGTGCTTCTCGTGCTCTGCAGGTGAATCCGCGTGATCCGCGTCTGCTTTTTGTGAAGCCATTCCCTCACCGCTCACACCGTCCCACCGTCCGATTGGCCGTCTGCCCCGCCGGCCTCGGCCACACGTTGTCCGACGGATCCCGATCGGGGAAGCGGCAGTACGGGTCGAGGCGCACCCGCTCCACCGCCCGCCCGCCGAAGTCGATCGTGGCGGTGAAGGTCCGGCTGCCGGCGTACCAGACATCCGCGGGGAAGCGCACCACCGCGGTGAGGCTGTCGATCATGGTCGCGTTGCGCATCGGCCGGAGCGCCGGCCCCCGTGCCGCGAACCGGACCAGGAGCACGACGGGGGACGGCATCTGCCCGGCCTGGCGAACCGTCACCAGCGCCCGGTTGCCCTCGAGCTCCACCCGGTCGATGCGGCCGTCGACGCTCTCCGTCGTGAACAGCCAGGCGTACCAGAACCAGCCGAGATCCTCGCCCAGCGCCCGCTGCATGAAGAACATGTAGTCCCACGGGGACGGGTGCTTGAACCGCCACGCCTCCGCCCACTGCCGATGGGCGCGCTGTACCGCCGTGTCGCCGCCCGCCACGACGCCGCCCAGCATCGAGAGCATCAGCGGCGTCTTGCTGTAGGTGGTGAATCCGTAGAACTGCGGGCCGGCGTAGTTCGCGTTCCACATCATGGGCGGCTCCGCCTCGTTGCCGCTCACGGTGCCGTACGACTGGCCGAGCCCGTCGAGCTCCGGCGGCCGCCCGGCGGCATCGGCGTCGGAGAGGATGTTCATGTACTGATTGAACCCCTCGTCCATCCACCCGTACCACGTCTCGTTGTTGCTCACCGCCATCGGCCACCACTGGTGGCCGGTCTCGTGGTCGGCCGCGCCCCGGTTGGAGTTGATCACCATCGGGTACTCCATTCCCGAGCTCGGTCCGTCCTGCAGCGTGAGCTGCGGGAAAGGATAGGGAAACCAGAGCTTCGAGTAGAACTCGAGCGCGTGCCGCGTGATCTGCCCCCCGTCGCGGTAGAGCTGCGCGCGCCCGGGGAGGAACACCATGTGGATCGGCACGGCGCCCCGGCCGGGAATCGTCGCCCGGGTGGCCTGCCAGACGTACTTCTTCGCCGTCGCCCAGGCGAAGTCGTTGACCGTGTCCGCCACGAAATGCCAGCTGAGCCGCCCGCCCCCCGAGTCGGGAGCCGCGCGAGCGGTGGCCTGGCCCGGTCCCACCTCGTCCGGTCCGACGATCGTCGTGATGCTGTCCGAGCCGAGGACCCGCGCGAGGCGCTCGCGCGCGACGGGCGTCAGGACCTGCTCCGGGTTCTGGAGGACGCCGGTCCCGCTCACGATCCATCCGGCCGGCACGTCGATCCGGACATCGAATCGTCCGAATTCGTTGTAGAACTCCGACGGCCCGAGGTAGAGCTCGGTGTCCCAGCCGCGGAGGTCGTCGTACACCGCGACCCGCGGGAACCACTGCGTCGGCTGATAGAGCGTGTCGGCCCACCGCATCGTCATCCGATGGCCGGCGCCGGGCCCTCCGGGCACCTTGAAGTTCCAGTCGATCTGGAGCCGAGCCTTAGCTCCGGGCGAGATCGGCGCCGGCAGGACGACGCGTGCCACGGTCGACTTGAGGCCGAACGCGCTCGGCTCGGCCGGCGGCGCGGGTGGCCGGCCTCCACCGCCACCCTGAAGGGGCGGCGGCGAGAGGTTCACGTCCCGGCCGTCGATGCGCATCCCGGTGACCACCATGCCGTCCGTATTCTCCGCGGGGATCCACGGAGCCGCCCGTGGCACGTTCCCGAGGAACGTGTTCGGATCGAGGCGGAGCACGATCTGCCGCAGCGAATCGGGACTCGTGTTGTGCAGGTCCACTGTCTCGCGGCCGGTCAGGCGCGATGTAGCAGGGTCGAGGCTCACCTGGATCGTGTAGTCCGTCCGGAGCCGCCAGTGGTTCCGGCCGGGGCGGCCGGTCGAGTCGCGGGTCCCGGCGGCGTGCGCCCGCCGGATCGCGTTGGTCATCGGGATGTCGCGCCGGACTGCGCGATCCGCTGCCCGCTCCGCCTGGCCGGACAGGGCGCCGGGCGTGAGGAGGAAGAGGACGAGCAGCGACAACGGGAGTCCGGTGGCTGGGCCGTGCATGCGGTGGGGTCCGGTGAGGTCCGCTGGAATTCTAGATCGTTCCGCGTCTCCCGCCTATCGCTCCGCGCTGGTAGTCACGGTGCCCATGCGGACCACCTCGAAATCGCGTCCCCGGACAGCCTTGAGAGCGTTCATCTCCGCGTCGTTCCAGCGGGCGTCGGCGACACCGCTGAGAAACCAGTCGCTCCCGTTGTCGGCCACCATCATCCCGTAGCGCCTGACGGCGAGCAGCACGACCTGGTGCACGTACGCCCGTCGCGTCCGCCGGATCGTGAACCGGAGCGCGTGCCGGATCTCCCCGGCCTCCACCTCGTCCCAGCGCACCAGGCCCGGGAGGATCGGAAGCCCCGCGGCATCGGCGGAGGTCCAGCCCGCGGGCCGGTACTCGGTGCGTGTCAGGTCGAAGATCGCTCCGGAGCCCGCGCGCCACCCGCCGGATGTGGGGTACGCGGCGAAGAGCTCGTAGAGGATCCAGCGGTCGGCGTCGACGATGAGCACGTGGCGATCGCCCGTGGAGGACGGACCGCCTTCGATCGGCGGGTTAGGCGGGATCGGATACGGACCGGCGCGATCAGCTCGTCCGAAAGGGGGTCGACGGGCTCGCCGTCCACCCGCTGGCTCCAGGGGTTGTCCGGCGGAAAGAGAGGCCGGTTGAGCGGCGCGTTGAGCCCGAGGCTTCCGGCCGAAGGCGGGGGTGCAGGGTCCTGCTCTGCCGGGCCCGTGCCCGTCTCGCAGGCGGCGAGGCCCGCCAGCACCGCGAGCAGCCCGGCCCGATGCCGGAAGCGCTGAAGTGCCATGGAGTTGGCCCTGGAAGGCGAGAGGGTGGTCGCTCCAATCAGCGAAGCCTGTGCCCCGGGAAGCCGCCTCGAGCCCCGTTTGACGGGGAGCGGGAGGGCCGGTAGCTTGGATTATCATGTGCTTCGGGATCCGTCATCACCACGCGCACCACCACCACGCCCCGACGGGCCTGGTGAAGCCGTGCGTTTCCGGGTGACGGTGTAGCGACCGCTCGACAGCCCGAATCGCCGCTTCCCTCGGCCCGTCCCCGGCAGGACGGGCCGATTCGTTTCTTGCATCTGTGGGGTCGATCCGGCCTCTTACGAACTGAACCAGCGGGCTTTGTTATGCTGAGAATTGCACTTCCCAACCGCGGCCGACTGGCCGACGACACCCGGGGCCTCCTCGCCGATGCCGGCCTCGAGGTCCGCTCCCGCGGCGACCGCGCCCTCACGGCATCGCTCGGCGGCGTCTTCGAGGCCCTCCTCGTCCGGCCGCAGGACATTCCGGAATTCGTGGCGGACGGTGCCGCCGATGTCGGCATCACCGGGTGGGATCTGGTGTGCGAGTCGGGGCGTCCCCTCGAGTCCCTCCTCGACCTCGGGTTCGGCCGTTGCCGGCTGGTCGTGGCGGCGCGCGAGGAGCGCGGCCTGGAATCGGTAGACCAGCTCGCGGACGGGGAGCGTGTCGCTACTGTCTTCCCCCGCCTCACCAAGGCGTGGTTTCATGACCGGAAGCGGTCGATCGAGCTCGTGCCGGTGTCGGGAGCGGTCGAGGTCGCGCCCCACCTGGGCATCGCCGATGTCATCGTGGACCTCACCGAGACCGGGTCGACGCTCCGGGTGAACGGGCTCCGTGAGGTCGCGACGGTACTCGAGTCCACGGCGCGGCTGATCTGCGCGCGGCGCAACGGGACTCCGAACGTCGAGCGCGATGCCGCCATCGACGAGCTCGTCACGGCGCTGCAGTCCGTCCTCGCCGCCCGTGGACGGCGGTATCTCATGGCCAACGTGCCCCGTGCCCGTCTCGAGGAGGTGAAGCGCCTGCTGCCCGGCATCTCCGGACCGACGGTGGTGGACGTGCTGGACGGGGGCGAGGTGGTGGCGGTCCACGCGGTCTGCCCCGCCGAAGGGCTCTTCCGCACGATCAAGGAGCTGAAGCGGTTGGGCGGCACCGGCATCCTGGTGACCCGGATCGAGAGGCTGCTCGCGTGACGCTCGGCGCATCGCTCTTCGCGGTCCGCGGTTCGCTCGCCGGTCTCGACGACAGGAGGCGCAGGCTGCTCTGCGACCGGACGGCGGCTTCCGACCCCGGGCTTCGGGAACGGGTCGCCGCGCTCGTTGCGGAGGTCCGGCGGGACGGCGACGCCGCGCTCCGCCGGCTCGCGCGGGAGCTGGACGGGGTGGAGCTCGAAGCGCTGGACGTGCCGCCGTCGGCCTGGACGGCGGCCCTCTCTTCCCTCGACGCTGCTCTTCGAGAGGCGCTGGAGCGCGCGGCCGCGGCGATTCGCTCGGTGCACCAGGCGCTTCGACCCGGGTCGGTCCGCGTCGTGTCCCCGGATGGCGCGGTGATCACCCGTCGCCCGGATCCTCTCGCGCGCGTGGGCGTCTACGCGCCGGGTGGCCGGGCGGCGTACCCGAGCTCGCTCCTCATGGGGGCGCTGCCCGCCCGGGCGGCCGGCGTCGGCGAGATCATCGTCTGCGCGCCTCCCGGGCGGGACGGGAAGCCGGCCGCCGTCGTGCTCGCGGCCGCGGCGATCGCCGGTGTGGACCGGCTCTTTGCGGTCGGCGGCGCGGGAGCGGTCTCCGCGATGGCGTACGGCACGTCCTCGATTCCACGGGTGGACCGGATCGTGGGTCCCGGCAACGCCTGGGTGAACGAAGCGAAGCTGCAGGTGTCGCGCGACGTGGGCATCGATGCCCCCGCCGGGCCGAGCGAGCTGCTCATCATCGCCGACGATTCCGCTTCGCCCGCACGGGTGGCCGGCGAGCTCGCGGCCCAGGCCGAGCACGATCCCGAAGCCGCCGTCGTGCTCGTCACGACGAGCCCGGCGCTGGCGGAGGAGGTGGAGACCGAGCTCGAGCAGCTGCTGCGGACCGCGCCGCGCGCCGAGATCATCCGCGCGTCCCTCGCCACACGCGGCGGCGTGCTCCTCGCGGCGTCGATCGCGGACGCGGTCGCGTTCGCCGCGGACTATGCCCCGGAGCACCTGCTGCTGGCGTGCCGCGAGCCCGGCGAGGTCGCGGCCCGGACGCGGAACGCCGGAGCCGTCTTCCTCGGAGAGTCGAGCAGCGTCGTCTTCGGGGACTATTCGACGGGAGCCAATCACGTGCTGCCCACCGCCGGAGCCGCGCGCACCTGGTCCGGGCTCTCGACGCTCGACTTCGTCCGGTGGACCACGCTGCAGGAAGTCCCGGCGGAAACGGCGGCCGCCCTCGCCGCCGACACCGCCCGGCTCGCCCGCGCCGAGGGGCTGCCGGCTCACGCCGAAGCGGTGGCCACGAAGGAGTCCGTCGCATGAGCGCGAATCCGCGCCCGTCCGCTCCGCCGCGCGAGCTCGTCGATCTCCGCGACAACACGAACCTCTGGGGCCCGCCGCCTTCGGCGGTGGCGGCGTTTCGCGGGCTCGATCCCGCAGCCATCGGTCCCTATCCCGGCCCGACCGGAGGACGGCTCCTCCCCGCGCTGGCGCGGTATCTGGAGGTCCGGGAAGAGGAAGTGACCGTCGGCTGCGGGTCCGATGAGCTGATCGACGCCGCCTTCCGGCTGGCCGGTCCCGGCGCTCCGCTCCGCTATCTCGCGCCGACGTTCTCGATGGTGCCGGTCTACGGCCTGGCGAATCGGCTCGTGCCCTGTCCGATCCCGATCGACAAAGGCGGCGGAATCCCGCGAGGGTTCCCGCCGTCCGGTGCCGGTCCCGGCCTCCTTTATCTGTGTACGCCGAACAATCCGACCGGAACGACGCTTCCCGCGGGGATGATTCGGGAGGCGATCGCGACGGCGGCCGGGGATGCCCTGGTCGTGATCGATTCGGCGTATGCCGACTTCGCGGGCGAGCCGCCGAACGCCTGGATGCGGGAAGCGATCCGCTCGGGACGGACGCTCGTTCTTCGCACTTTTTCCAAGGCCTGGGGCCTCGCGGGACTCCGGATCGGCTACGCCGCCGGATCGCCGGAGCTGGTCGCCCGCCTCGTGGCCATCCGGAGTCCGTATAACCTGAACGCCGTCGCCGAGCGGGTGGCCCTCGCCGCGCTCGAGCGCGACGGCGACTGGGTGCGCGCGCGGGCTCGTGAAGCGGCGGAGAGCCGCGATCGTCTTCTCGGGCGGCTCCGCGAGCGCGGGCGTGCGCCGTGGGACTCGGCGGCCAACTTCGTGCTGCTTCCGGTCGCGAATGCCGCGGAGGTCGTCGGCCGGCTGCTCGAGCGCGGCGTGGCGGTACGGCCGTTCCCGGGCCTGCCGGTGATCGGCGACGCGGTGCGCATCGGAGTGGGACCCTGGCCGATGGTCGAGCGGTTCCTCGATGCGCTCGAAGAGGTGCTCCCGTGCGGGTAACGGTCTTCGATTACGGGGCGGGGAACCTGCATTCCCTGGTGAAGGCCCTCGCCGGCTCCGGCCGCGAGGTGGCGGTCGTCACCGACGCCGCGGAGCTTGCGGCCGCGGAGCTGCTGGTGCTTCCCGGCGTCGGGGCGTTCCCACAGGCCGCGGGCAGGCTCGCCCCCGCGCGCGCGGCGCTGCGGGACGCGCTTCGCGACGGGCTGCCCTGCGTCGGGATCTGCCTCGGCATGCAGCTCCTCTTCGAGCGGAGCGACGAAGGCGAAGGCGAAGGACTCGCGCTGATCGAAGGCCCCGTCACGAGGCTCCGGGCCCGCAGGGTTCCGCACATCGGCTGGAACGCGGTGAGCGGCGACGACCCGATGCTCGCCGCCTCCGGGCTCGAGCTCGGGTACTTCGCCAACGGGTTCGCCGGGCGGCCGGCCGACGCGTCGTGCGTGACCGCGTGGACTGACCACGACGGGGACCGGTTTCCCTCGATCGTGAGAGCGGCGCGCGCGGTCGGGGTGCAGTTCCATCCGGAGAAGAGCTCCGCCGCCGGCGTGCGCCTGCTGCACGCCGCGCTCGAGGGCGTGCTCGTGGAGGTCCGGTGATCGCGATTCCTGCGCTGGACCTGCGCGACGGCGCCTGCGTCCAGCTCGTGGGCGGCGACTACGCCGCCGAGCGGATACGGATCGACGACCCGGTATCGGTGGCCCGGCGCTGGGCCGACCTGGGCTTCCGGCGCCTGCACATCGTGGATCTCGACGCCGCCACGGGCCGCGGCTCGAACCGCGAAACCGTGCGGGACATCCTCGGCGCGTCCCCGCTCCCGATGCAGGTGGGCGGCGGCGTCCGGTTCGAGGAGGACGTCGCCGCGCTGCTCGCGGCCGGGGCGGACCGCGTCGTGGTCGGCACCCGCGCAATCGAGGATCGCGACTGGCTGGCGACGATCGCGACCGAGCATCCCGGCCGTGTGATCGTGGCCGCCGACGTGCGCGAACGGCGGGTCGTCACGCGGGGCTGGTCGGAGACGCTCGCCCTGGACGTGTTCGATCTCGTCGCAGAGCTGTCGGAGCTGCCGCTCGCGGGCCTGCTCGTCACCGCCGTCCACCGGGAAGGCCGGATGGCGGGCGCGGACGTCCCGCTCATGCGCGCGCTCGTCGCCCGAACTTCCCTTCCGGTCATCGCGTCCGGCGGCATCGCGACGCTCGAAGATCTTCAGGCCCTCGCCGCCGCGGGATGCACCGGCGCCGTGCTCGGCATGGCCCTCTATACCGGCACCCTCGATCCCCGCCTCGTGGCGGAGGAGTTCACGACATGAGCACTCCCGTGCGGGTCACCCGGCGAACCCGCGAAACCGACGTCCGCGTGGAAGCGGCGATCGGCGGCGGCAGCGCGACCATCGAGACCGGCCTCCCGTTCCTCGATCACATGCTGACGGCCCTCGCGGCCTTCTCCGGCCTCGATCTCACCGTCACGGCGAGCGGGGATCTCCGACACCACGTGCTGGAGGACGTCGCCCTCACGGTCGGTGAGGCGGTCCGGCGCGTGCTGCCCGCCTCCTGCCGGCGGTACGGGGAGCGGACGATTCCCATGGACGATGCGCTCGTGCAGGTCGTCCTCGATGCCGGGGGCCGTCCGTATTACCGCGGCCCGCTGCCGAGCTCGCTGTACGACCACTGGATGCGGTCGTTCAGCGATGCCGCCGGCTGTACCCTCCACATCCGCGTGCTGCGCGGTAGCGACCGGCATCACGTCGTGGAGGCTGCCTTCAAGGCGCTGGGACTCGCGCTCCGCGAAGCGATGGTGGCGGGCGAGACCGGCGCCGGGTTCAGCACCAAGGGCAAGGTCGATCTGGAGGTCGGGTGACCCTCGCCCGCCGGCTCATCGCCTGCCTCGACGTCGAGCGCGCCCGGGTGGTGAAGGGCGTGCGTTTCCTGAGTCTCCGCGACGTCGGCGACCCCGTGGAGCTCGCGGCGCGGTACGAAGCCGAAGGCGCCGATGAGATCGTGTTCCTCGACATCGCCGCCAGCGCCGAAGGGCGGGGAACGATGCTGGATGTGCTGCGCCGCACCGCGGAGCGCCTCTTCATTCCCCTGACTCTGGGCGGCGGCGTGCGCACGGTCGAGGATCTCGCCGCCGCGCTCCGGAGCGGTGCGGACAAGGTGAGTGTGAATACCGCCGCCGTACGCCGGCCCGAGCTCCTGACCGAGGCGTCCCAGCGCTTCGGCGCCCAGTGCGTCGTCGCGAGCATCGACGCCGCGCGGGAGGGCGAGGGCTGGACGATCTACACCCACGGCGGGCGGGAGCGGGCCGGCCTCGATGCCGTCGCCTGGGCGCGTGAATGCGCGGAGCGGGGCGCCGGCGAGATCCTGCTCACGAGCATCGATCGCGACGGGGCGCGGAGCGGCTACGATCTCGCCCTGACCCGCGCCGTCGCCGACGCGGTGTCCGTGCCGGTGATCGCCTCCGGCGGCGCCGGCTCGGCCGCGGACGTCTGCGCCGCGCTGGGGGAAGGCGGAGCCGACGCGGCCCTCGTGGCCGGGGTCCTGCACGACGGCGTCCTGAGCGTGCGGGACTTCAAGGAGGCCATGCGGCAGGAGCGCATTCCGGTGCGGAGGGTGGCCTGATGCTGGATCCGGACAGCCTGGACTACGCGAAGGGCGGCGGCACCGTGACCGTGGTCGCGCAGGACGACCGCACCGGCCGCGTCCTGATGGTCGCCGCCGCCGATCGCGAGGCGATCGCCCGCACCGTGGAGACCGGAGAGATGCACTACCGCTCCCGCACGCGAGGGCTCTGGCGCAAGGGCGAGACGAGCGGCCACACCCAGCGCGTCGTGGCGCTCAGCGCGGACTGCGATCGCGACGTCGTCCTGGCGCGCGTCGTGCCGGCCGGGCCGTCCTGTCACACCGGCGCCGAGTCGTGCTTCATCGCCGACGGGGACGCCGGCCCCGGCGTCGCCGCCGAGCTCGACCGCCTCGTCGCCGCCCGGATGGCCCGCGTCCCCGGATCCGACGCGCCGGCGGGCTACACCGACTCGCTCCTCGCGGACCGGAACCGGAGGCTCAAGAAGCTCGGGGAAGAAGCCGCCGAGCTGGTGATGGCCTGCGCCGACGACGATCGCGCCCGCGCGATCGAGGAGGCGGCGGACGTACTCTACCATCTGCTCGTCGCGGTCCGGGCCGCCGGAGGCTCCTGGGACGACGTGTGCGCGGCGCTGGCCGCGCGCCGCCGCGGCCGCTAAGGGATGAGGTGTTTCCGAAGGATGAGACCATCAGCAGGGGATCGCTTCAGAACCAGCAGACGCGGATGGCGCAGGTCGGTCTTCTCCTCAATTTCGTGAGGTGCCGGAATTTCGGAGGGTCATCCTCACGAAAAGGCATCCGCGGTTATCCGTATCATCCGCGTCATCCGCGTCAGCTGTTCCGGCCGCAGTGACCGGCATCACAGAACTAACGCGTGCGGGGAGACCACGTCGTCCACTCGGGAAGGTGCGCCGGGGAATGCGTCTCCCGGACATGCCGGCCGCCCTCCTGAGCCGGCCGGCCCCTTCCGCGTGGCGCCGCACGCCGCGCAGCCACATCCGGCGGATCAGCGCGCTCCCGGGATAGATCACCCGCCAGTACCGTGCGAAGGTCCGCCGGGTGCGCGCGTCGGTCGCGTGCACCCGCGTCTCCGTCTCCACCGCGCACCCGCGCTCCGCCGGGGTCAGCCGGAAGTTCATCGCCGCCTTGGCGTACCCCGGCGCGTCGAGGGCGCGGAAGTCGTCCGGACCGCGCGGCCTGCCCGCCCCGCGCGGCAGCACGACGAGCGTTCCGACGACCACCTCGCGGCCCGGATCGTCCGCGAGCCAGAGGAAGCCCGAACGCGTCGCGACCTCGAGGATGGGAATTCGCTCCGGGGCGTTGAGAATGCTCGCCGGTCCCGAGCGTCCCATCCGCCGGAGCCAGGTGAGCGTGCGGAAGAGAGCGATCTCCGACACCCGCACCTCCCTGACCGCCCGATAGGTCCGGTCGCACGGGGCGCGCACGAGGGTCCGGTGCCGCTCGAAGAACTCGAACTCCGGCACGAACGTGTCGAGCCGGCTCGAGGAAGGTCCCGCGCTCCGTGAAGGAGCGGGAAGGACGAGCGCCATGGCCGCGAGAAGGAGGCCGCCGGCCAGGACCGGCACGAATCGCCGAGGCCGTACGAAGGCGCCGATGACCCCGACCAGCGCCGCGCACAGGCCCGTGTAGAACAGCAGCGACCCGATCATGCGGGGCGCGGCGGCGTCAAGCGAGCGCGTCCCGGATCGCCCGGAGCAGTGCCTCCGTCGTGAACGGCTTCTGCAGGAACGGGCTCTGGCCAATGCCCGGCGTGAGGTGCGGGAAGTGATCCTTCTGGTAGCCCGACAGGAAGAGGATCCGGGTTCCCGGATCCCGGTCCCGCAGCCGCTCCGCCAGGTCGCTGCCGTCCATCTCCGGCAGCAGCACGTCCATCAAGACCAGATCGATCTGCTCCCCACGTGAGGCCATGAACTCGAGCGCTTCGCCTCCCGAGCGGGCCTCGTGGATGCGGTAGCCCTCCCTCTCCAGGACGCGACGCACCACCGATCGCACCGAGTCCTCGTCGTCCACGACCAGCAGGGTGACGGGCTTCGTCGCCGCGGCGCGGCCCTGATGCCCGCTTCCTCCCGGGCCCGCCGCGGCTTCGGCCGGCGCCGGGTGGAACATGCCGAAGAAGCCGGCGAGCGTGCCGTCCGCGTTCCGCAACGCGACGCGGGACCACTCGCATGGGACGATGCGCCGGTCCTTCGTGAGGTTGTCGGTGACGCCGTTGATGAGGGTTTCCCGATCCAGCCGCTCGAAGCCGTCGGTGAACTCCGCACGCGATGCCGGCGCGACCAGCGTCTCGAGCGGGGTGAGGACGACGTCGTCATCCGGACGGAAGCCCAGCAGCGTCTGGCCCGCGGGGTTGAGGTCCGTGATCCGGAGGGCGGGGTCGGTCAGCACGCAACCCACCGGCAGGCAGGCGATGATCTCGTGCAGCCGCGGCAGCAGTCCTCCACGCTCCGCCTCGAACCGCTGCCGGAGCGCGGCCATTCGCTGGCGCGAGATTCCGCCGGCGAAGATCTCCCCCACCAGCCGGAGGCGTTTCACGATTTCGTCCGGCCAGGTGCGAAAGGCCCGCAGCGAGGTGAACGCCATGATGCAGAGCACCGCCCCGCCCACCGAGATGGGGATGCTGAGATGCGACTTGATGCCGTACTGCCGGCAGAACTCGCGCTCGGCCACGGCCTCCGGCGGGAGGTCGTCCACCGCGCACGCCAGCCGGACCGGGTTTCCCTGGAGCATCCGGCTCGTGAACCAGGGGAAGTCCCGGTTCACCACGGTGACCGGCAGCGGCGTTTCGCTGGGCGCGGTGTAGGACTGCCGCGTCTCGAGCGTGAGGCCGTCGTCGCTCAGCTCGAGAAACGTGCCCCGCTCGACGTCGAGGTACTCCGAGAGGCGCTCGAGCCAGGCGGCGATGGCCGGATCGAGCTCCGTCGGGCGCAGGGCGGCGAACGTCGCCGACAGCTCCGAGACCAGCAGCTCGAACCCCCGACGATCCTCGAGATGCTGCTCCGCGAGCTTGCGCGCGGTGATGTCGATCATGATGCCCCAGAGCCGCACCGACCCGTCGGGCATGGACTTGACCGTCACGATGTCGTGCAGCCAGACGACACGACCGTCGGCGGCGAGCATCCGGTACTCGAACTGGTGATCCCGCCGCTGGGCGGTGGCGTCGAGACAGAACGCGGCGCACCAGGCGCGGTCGTCGGGATGCGTGTGCGCCGCCCAGAAGTCGGGCTGCTCGAGCCACTGCGAGGCCGGATAGCCGAGCAGCTCTTCGGCCCTGGGGCTCACGAAGGAGAACTGGAAGGTCGAGCCGTCCGCCTCCCAGACGATTCCCCCGAGGGAGTCGACGATCGTCTCGTAGAGGACCTCACGCTGGCTCAGCACCGGTCTCAACCCTCCAGGAAGAATCGCAGCAGGCCGGCGCCGGGACTCAGATCCTCCACCTCGATGCCCATCGTGCCGCTCTTCGGAAAATCGATGTGCAGGCCGCTCGCGCGTCCGGTGAGGAGCAGACTCGCGAGCTCGCTCATCCACGGCTCGTGTCCGACGAGGGCCACGGTAAAGGGCTCCGGGGTGTCGTCCTCCGCCGGCATCGCGGCCAGGGCCGGCGGGGGCAGCTCCGTGGCGGCCGGCGCCGCGACGGCCGCCGTGACCGCCGCCGCAATCGCCTTGAGATCGGGAGGCGCGGCGAGCGCGTCACAGGTGACTCGCTCGCGCTTCGGGAGCCCCATCACCTTCGCGCTGATGCCGGCGGTCTGCCAGGCCCGCGTCCAGGGACTCGAAAGGATCCGGTTCGGCCGATATCCCGCCTCGCGAAGACGGGCCATCGCCCGCCGGTGCCGCTTCCGTCCCTTCGGGATCAGCGGCCGGAGCGCGTCGTCCGGGTACTTCTCCGGGTCCTGCTCATCCGCGGCGGCGTGACGAATCAAGAGCAGCAGCATTTCTCATGACCTCCTGAGAAAAACGCACACCCCGGAACGCGAACGGCGTCGCGGGCCCGGAAACTTACTCAGCCGGTGCGCTTCCGTTACCTTCCCTCGGCCCGGCAGTCGCGCCAAGCGCCCTTCACCCTCTCGTGAGCTCCTGCAATGGCGACCATCTGGATGGACGGCGAATGGCACGATCGCGACACGGCCAAGGTGTCGGTCTTCGACCACGGCCTGTTGTACGGCGACGGGGTCTTCGAGGGTATCCGGGTCTACGCCGGGAAGACCTTCCGGCTCGGGGACCATCTCGATCGGCTCTATGACTGCGCCCGCGCCGTCGATCTGGCCGTGCCGGTGGAGAAGGCGGAGTTCGGGCGGATCATCGAGGAAGCGGTCCGGCGCTCGGGACTCAAGGAAGCCTACATTCGCCCGATCATCACCCGCGGCGTCGGCGATCTCGGGATCGATCCGCGGAAGTGTGAGCGGCCGACCCTGATCGTCATCGTCGACGCGATCAGCATCTGGCCATCCGAGCGGTACGAGCAGGGTCTCTCGGTCGTCACCGCCGGAACGCCGATTCCCCATCGCGAATCGCTGTCGCCCCGCGTGAAGTCCCTGAATTACCTCTGCCACGCGATGGCCAAGCTCGAGGCCAACAACGCGGGAGCCGACGAGGCGATCATGCTGGATTCGTCGGGTCACGTGGCGGAGGGCACCGGACAGAATGTCTTCGTGGTGAAGAAGGCGGTGCTTCGCACGCCGCCGCTCTCGGCCGGGATCCTGGCGGGCATAACCCGGCAGGCGGTGATCGAGCTGGCCATCCAGGCCGGCCATCCCGTCCGGGAAGAGCTGCTCAACCGCTTCGACATCTACACGGCCGACGAGGCGTTCCTGACCGGCACGGCGAGCGAGATCGCCCCGATCCGGCAGTATGACGGCCGGGTCATCGGGGCCGGCCGGGCGGGACCCATCACCCGGGATCTCATGGCCCGGTTCCACCGGCTGGTGCGGGAAGGCACCCCCGAGAGCCGAGCGCAGAATCCCGCACCTCGCGTCCCCCCGGAGCCACTGGTTCACCGCTCGTAGAAGGTCGCCGACGCGTCTCAACCGACCGGGTTACCCGGACTCCGGACCCCGGGGCTTCGGCTCCATGGCTGGCATGAGTTACGCATGCCCTGGTAGCCGGAGACCCGAACCATGACGATATTGGGACCCGAACGACCAACCGCTGAAACGAGCCATCGCGTGCAGGAGCTCCCCACTGCCACTCCCCGGAGAGTGTCCCGCGCTATGAAAGGCCGGGTCCGCTTCGTCGGTTTCAAGATTGACCGGCTCCAGACGGGTGAGTGCCGGTCGCGGGTTACGTTGGCCAGGCCGGACGGCGAGCGGTGCGAGGGAGAGGCGCGTGGTCTGGCGTCGCAGGCGGGCGAGCTCCGGTGCGCGGCCCAGGCGGCGCTGCTCGCGCTGACCCAGGCGGTGCCCAATCCGTCGTTCGAGCTCATCGGTGTGAAGTCGATTCGCGCGTTCGATGCGACGGTGGTGATCGTGTCGCTCAGCGTCCGGGGCGAGGCCTCGGCCCCCCGGGTCGTGGGAAGCTGTATCACTGATGCGTCGCCGCCGCGGGGTGCGGCGCTGGCCGTGCTGAATGCGACGAATCGGCTCATCACCCGTCGCGAATCTGGTCAGTAACGCCCCCTGCAACCCTCGGCGAGGGTTCGCGCATCTTACAGCAGTCCGTAGGTTTACCTGTCTGAGGGGCTTTGTAGCGTTTCGAGCCACTCAGCCGAGTCGGGCGGCCCCCTCCTTGCGCCGCCTCATCCTACACTCCGGAAACTTCGGACTCGGAGACTGAATGAGGCGAGCGACTTTCCCGGCAATCCTGCTGGTGCTGACCGGCTGCGGCCTCGGGGCCAAGCCCGCTGCGGAGCCCCCGGCGCCCGTGCATCGGCCGGCGCCCGCTTCCCCTGAAGTTGCGCACGCGCCCGCACCGCATGCCCCGAAGCCCGCTACCCCTTCCGACCATCCGACCGCCCGCCTGGCCGACAGCGCCGCCAAGGCCCGGGACTCGGCCCTCGACGCCGCGGTGCTCGCCGAGCTCGAGGCCGGGCCTCCCGCCGGGCTCGAATCGGTACCGGTCGCCCCGCTCGAGGATGAAGCCGTCGCGCTGCGCGAGCTCTTCGATATCGACGTCGCCAACTTCGCCGACCACGCCCGGGTCAAGTACTACCTCGATTTCTTCACCACCAAGGGCCGCGAGCGCATGGGCATCTGGCTCGAGCGCATGCCCCGGTGGGAGCCCCTGATCCGCACCCAGCTCACCGCGAAGGGTCTGCCCGGCGACCTCGCGTATCTGCCGCTGATCGAATCCGGCTATTCCAACACCGCCGTGAGCCGGTCCCGCGCGGTCGGCATGTGGCAGTTCATGCGCGGCACGGCGCGGTTCTACGGGCTCCGGGTGGACAAATGGGTGGACGAGCGGCGCGAGCCCTTCCGGGCCACGACCCAGGCGGTCCGCTATCTCGGAGACCTGACGGCCCGGTTCGGATCGCCGTACCTCGCGGCCGCCGCCTACAACGGCGGGCCGGGCCGTGTCCAGCGGGGCCTCAATCGTCTCGACATCGAGCTGGACGACGAGGAAGACGAGGAGGATGCGGAAACGGTAGAGGGCACGGAGGCCGCGTCCGACACCATCCCGCAGGCCGGCGACGCCGCGTTCTTCCAGCTCGCGAGCAGCCGGTACATCCACCGCGAGACCAAGGATTACGTGCCGAAGCTGATCGCGGCGGCCATGATCGCGAAGCGTCCGGACCGCTACGGATTCCGGCCGATCCCGGCGGTCCAGCCGCTGCAGATCGATTCGGTGACGGTGCCCGACGCGACCGGGCTGGACGTCGTGGCCCGCTCGGCCGGAGTCGAGCTCGCCGCGCTGCGCGAGCTCAATCCTCACTACCTGCGCTCGATCACGCCCCCCCGACGGAAGAGCGTGGTCATGGTGCCGGAAGGCACCGGCGCGGAGGCCCAGCGCCTGCTCGATGCGATGCCGGCCTCCGAGCGGATCACGGCCATCACTCACCGGGTGCGCTCCGGAGAGACCGCCACGCGGATCGCGAAGCGCTACGGGCTCACCGTGGCGGAGCTCCGGACCTTCAATCCGGCCATCGCGAAGCGCGCCCCGCGCGCCGGCGAGACGCTCCGGATCCCGGGCCATGCCCGGGTGAAGAGCCTGGCCGCGGCGGACGCCCGCGTCGCCAACGTGCGCAGCAGCACGCGCGGCACCCACCGCGTGCAGCGCGGAGAAACGCTGAGCCACATCGCGCGCCGCTACCGGGTCACCGTCACCCAGCTCCGGGCCTGGAACGGACTGGGCAGCTCTTCCCGCATCCGCGCGGGCCAGGTGCTCCGGCTCCGGCCGCGGAGCCGACCGAGCGTGAGTACCAGGGTGGCACGCTAGCAGGGAGTCAGGGGCTAGGGGCTAGGGGCTAGGGAGCTGGAAGCAAGGAGGGAGCGGATCGCGTTGCGACCGCTCCCTCTCTCATTTGCGAGCTCCCTAACCCCTAACCCCTAACCCCTAACCCCTAGCTAGCCCCTCCTCACCCCTTTCAGCACCACGTCGGAATACCCGTTTCTCGGGTCTTCGCCGCGCTCCATCAGCTCGATCACGCGCGTGGGGCCGCGGTTGTAGGCGACCAGCGCCAGGTGCAGGTCCTGGTCGAACTGCCGCATCAGGTCCTTGAGAAACCGGAAGCCGATCCGGAGGTTCACGTCCCGGTCGTGCAACCGCTCCTCGGTGAGGGTGGAGTCGTAGAACCGCGCGGTTGCCAGACGAAGCTGCGTGTAGCCGATGGCATTCATCGAGCTCCGCGCACCTCCCTTGAACCCGCTCTCCACCTTGACCAGCTGGAAGCCGAGCGAGGGATGGATCCCCTCCGCGAGGGCGATGTCGTAGATCGCCGTCGCCAGATCGGCGGGCACCTTGTATAGCGCCGAGTAGCCCGTGATCGCCGTCATCCGGTCCATCTGTGCCTCGGCCAGCGTGAGCTTGCCCCGGGCGTCGTCGAGCTCCTGGCGCAGCGCGGCGATCTCGTCGCGCGCCCACTCGCCGCCCACCAGCACGGGACCCTTGGCCGCGCTCAGGCCCGTGAGGATCGCCGCCAGCGAGCCCAAGACGATCGTCGCGGCCGCGAGGGAGCCGAGCGTACCCAGCCACCCCGACCGCCGCCGGCGTTTGGGACGAACTTCGCGGTTGATCTCGCTCAACAGGTCTCGCATCGTGCCTCCTGATCTATGGTCACGGCCGAGGGGCGATCCAGTCGCCGCTCCGTCCGCCGGTCTTCGTGAGCAGACGGATCCCTTCGATCCGCATGCCCCGGTCGAGAGCCTTCGCCATGTCGTACACCGTGAGGCACGCCACCGAGACGGCGGTGAGCGCCTCCATTTCCACACCCGTCCTGCCTTCCGTGCTGACCTTCGCCGTCACGCGCACCGCGCGCGGCCCTTCCTCGAGCAGGAGCTCCACCTCGATGTGGTCGAGACCGAGGGGGTGACAGAGCGGCACCAGGTCCGCGGTCCGCTTGGCCGCCTGGATGCCCGCGACCTTGGCCACGCCCAGCACGTCGCCCTTGGCCACCGCGTTGTCCCGCACCCGCGCGAACGCTTCGGCAGACATCACGATTCGGCCTTCCGCCGAAGCCGTGCGGCGGGTGATGTCCTTGTCTCCCACGTCCACCATCCGTGCCGCGCCGGTTTCATCCACGTGCGAGAGTCTCACGACGTCGTCGCCCCTCCGGTCAACGGTCATGGAGCTCGTCCAGCAGGGCCGCCATCAGGAGCTGCGGGTTCACGTTGCCCTGCGCCTGCTCGCGTGCGGCCTGAACCCTCGCCAGCGCCGCCACAGCCGGGGCGGCATCACCCTTCGTGGCCCGGCGCCGAATGTCCTCCGTCAGCTCGGCGGCGAGCGCGTCGAGGAGGTCGGTGAACCCGCCCCTCGCCTGCCAGGGCGCTTGCGCGAGCGCCCGCTCGTACCGCGCACCGCGAGACTGGCCCAGCGCTTCTATCGCCGAGCGCGCGGCCCGGCTCGCCTTCTCCCGGCCTTCCGTCGGCGCCGCCAGGCGCCCGATGGCCCCGCCTGCCTGACGGATCTCCGCATCCGTGATGTCTCTGTCCCTCAGGTGCTCCGTGGCGAATCGCCGGATGTCGGCGTCCGGGAGCGGTGCCAGCCTGAGCACCACCGCCCGGGAGCGAATCGTCGGGAGCACGCGCTCCGGCTCCGTCGTCGTCAGGAGCACGACCGTATCGGTCGGCGGCTCCTCCAGGAGCTTGAGCAGTGCGTTGGCCGCTTCCGGACTTGCCTCCTGGGAGACGAGCCGATCGGCTTCCCCAAGCACGAAAATCTTCCACTTGGACCGGACTGGCGTCAGGGCCGCCCGGCGCAGAAGGAGCTGGGCGCTGGCCACGCCATGCGCCGCCAACCCCTCTGCGGGGCCCCAGAGACCCCTGTCCCGCCTGGCCGCCACCGCTTCCGCGATCTTCTCTCCCGCCTCTTCGACCTGGCGGTCGGCGTCTCCCGCCTTGGGACGCTCGATCGGCACCAGCCAGTGGAGGTCCGGGTGCTCGACCGCCGTGGCCATCCTGCAAGACTGGCAGCGTCCGCAGGGCTCCTCCCCCGGATTCTCGCACAGGATGAGCTGTGCAAGCCAGAGCGCGAACCTCTGTTTTCCGACTCCCTCCGGTCCCGTTATGAGGAGGACTTGAGGCAATCGGCCCGCAGCCAAACCCCGGGCAGCCCGTTGCCGGGCGTCCGCGTGGCCCGCCAAGGGGAGGAGCGGCATGCCGGGAAAGGTAGCAAGTCGGGGGCCGTAGACAAAGGGCTCAACTTTTGTAAGATGTTGATTTTTAATGTGTTATGTCTTTTCGACAGGTGGATAACTCCGGGACGGAAACGGGTGGGAAAGTGACACCGTTGTGATCTCGCCTGGTGCCGATGTTGGCAGGCTGCCGAACGGGAGGGTGGGGAAGAGGTTAGAGACGGGTGTCCCGGAACCGGGACGACTCATTTCGGGCCACCAGGCAATTAGCTGTGGACTGCCATTCGGACAGTCCGAGATGCCCCCCAGAGTTGAGTTTGTGGATCAGCGTCGCTCGAGTGTTCGTGGCTCTGTCGATGAAGGGTGTCCCTCCCTGACCCCTCGTCTGACTTCGAGCCACCATTCCGCCGGCCCGCTGGAGTGCCTATTTTACGCGGCCCTTCGGGGCCGATCCCGAGTAGCTCAGTTGGTAGAGCAGCTGACTGTTAATCAGCGGGTCGCAGGTTCGAGTCCTGCCTCGGGAGTGCCCTTCCAGCGGTGACAGGCGGGCGCGCTCGACCTGACGTCGCTCCCACCACGCCCTCAGGGTTCCGCCGCCTCGCGGGGTCCGGCGAGGGCGACGCCTGAGCGCCGTTCCCGCAGCATCCGTCCTGCCACCTTCGCGATCTCCACCGCCGCCCCCGCGGGAGGCTTGCCCCGCGGATGGATCCCGCAGATCGCGGTCGTGAGCGAGTGGTCGAGCCGTGAGCTCCAGCGTCCGGTGCCCTGGGCGTCCCGCCCGTAGGTCAGGTAGGCGGACAGGGTGTTGAGGCCGGTGCCGGGGCGCTCGCCGATGAGGTGAACGATCACGTCGACCTCGAGCAGGGCGCCGGCATCGTAACCCGCGCGCACCCGCCCGTTCTCGATCGCGATCTCCGTCCCGCCCGTCTCCACGTCCCTGGCGACGAGCGCCCGGCGGAGCGGCGGGAGGAGAGCCGGCAGGTGCTCCGAGACGGCGTCGGCATTGAGTCCGTCCGAGACCACGACCTGCACCGCCGGCCGCCGCTCCGGATACAGCGCCTGCACCCGCCCGCGGTCGGATCGGTGAATCCGCTCGCCCGCGACCGGGTGTCGCAGGTAGTCCTCGCGATCAATCGCCTCGGTGCGGATCCGGAGATGGCCCGGACAGACGTCGCGCAGCACCGACTCGTCGATGCGCGCGTAGAGTGCTCGGCGGGCGTGCGCGTAGAGCCGCTCGAGCCTCGTCGTCACCGGGGCCGGCGGCGGATCACCGGGCCGGCCGCCGAGGCCCAGGTCCCAGCCCGCTTCGCCGAGCCGGGTCAGCACGCGCTCTCCCTCGAGCGCGAGCGCCTCAGGGGTTCGCGCGTCGCCGCCGGCACGGGCATACCGCGCGTAGAGGTCGGCGGTCGTTCTCCGGACGTCCGCTGACCGGTCCGTCAGCTCCGCCAGCCGCTCCGCCATCGCCGTCGTCATGCCGCGGCCGGTGCGCGCGCGGAGCCGCGGGTGCTCGCGGAACGACGTCGTGAGATAGCCCAGCATCGGATCGGCGTTGCCCGCGACGGCCATCAGGTACGCCGGGGCCGCCTCTTCCGCGATTCGCGCGGTGAGCGCGTGCAGCTCCGAAGGCGGAATCCCCATGTGAAAGGTCGCGCAAACGTCGAGGCCCATGGTGAGACCGTGCAGCTTGGCCATCACCGAGTCCTCGAGACAGGCGCGGTGAAGCTGCTCCGCCGTCCGGAACACTTCCGGCCCGATGAACCCGGCCACGTCGTTCACGATCGTCCAGGTGCCGGTCCGCCGCCGGATCAGGCGTGCCACGCCGTAGGTCCGCGACTCGAGCGTCACCATGTCGACGCCTTCGGCCGCGCCGTTGGTCACCTCCGATCCCTGGCCCGTCTCGAAGTAGAGGCCGTCGAAGCCGCGCGCGAGATCGAGGATTCCGTCCACGTCGAGTCCGACCATGCCGGACAGGGATCGCGAGGTCCCTCCCAGGCTCTGGAACCCCACATCCATGCGTACGAGCGCGCGGGCGGCGGTCTGCTTGACGATGTCGGAGAGGACGCAGGTCCTGGTAGGGAGGGCGAGCCGGTCCCGGACCTGGGCGAGGAGCCGTTGCAGGCGCGCGATCGTCTCGACGTCGTCGGCGGCGGGGTTGATGCCGAGGATGACGTCTCCCGTTCCCCAGGCGAGACCCTCGAGGATGGAGACGAGGATCTCCTGCTCGTCGTCGCCGGGACTGTTCGGCTGGATCCGCGACCCGAAGTGATCGGGTGCGCCGATCCGCACGCCTCGGCCGGGCAGGGGATTGAACAGCGACCGCGCGACGGTGGAGAGCTCCGCGGCGGTCATCGTCTTGGCGATGGCGGCGATCGCTTCGCTCGAAAGACCGGGCCCGTACCGATGCACCCATGCCGGCCCGTCCGTCCCGAGCAGCATCTGCCGTGCTTCCGCCACGGTGCGCGGCGCGATCGCCTCGGCGAGATCCGGGTCCAGCGCGCGGGAGAGCGCCTCGCTCACGCCGTCGCCGACGAGCCGGGTGGCGGCGATCGCGCCGAGCGTCAGCGCCTCGAGCTCACGCCTGGCCTCCGCCCGCACCCGGTCGTCCGAGGTGCCGCCCAGCGGGAGATCCCCCTCCTTGGGCTCGCCGGCCAGGAGGAGCGTGGTGCGAAGGTCCATGCCATCCGCCCGGCGCCGCGGCGCCGGCCCGACGGTATCAGTGCTGCTGGTGCGCCGAGTCCGCTGGTGCGCTGAGCTGCCGCATCAGACCCGCCTCGTCGAACACGTACCACTCTTCGGCGATCTTGCCGTTCGCGAAGCGGAACAGCACGATCTCGTCCACCGTGACGGTGCGGCCGGTGGGCTTGATACCCTGGAACTCTCCCGAATGCTTGCACGTGATCCGAACGACCGCGGCCACCCGGTCGCCCTCCGCGACCGACTGCACGATCTCGTGCTTGAACTCGCTGAACGCCGTCATGTAGACGTCGATGACCGCCTTGTAGGCCGTGAGATCGGCCGGTGGCATGCCGGGGGCGTGACTGGTGAAATCCGGCGTCATCCAGCGGTCGATGAAGGCCCGGAAGGCCTCGGGTGTGGTCTGCTGGTCGGCCTCGGTGACGAACTGTTGCACGAGCTCGCGGTTCCGGTCCGCGCCGGGATCGGCGGTCGCGGCACCTCCGCAGGCCGAGGCGGAAGCCAGCAGCAGCATCGGGAGCGCGGTGACGAGACGGGGACGACGCGACATGATGCCTCCTGGACTGGAGATCGGACCTCGAGCTGCTGGATCGGCGGGAGCCATCAGGCCCCCATCGCGGTGTCCGCGGAGGGGCCGTAAATGGCAGGCACCTTTCCGCCCATGGGACGGAGATAGGTGCTGAGCTGGCCGCGATGGTGAATCGAGTCGAAGAGCAGGGTCCACATGAGTCCGCTGGTGGGCGCGCTCCAGATCACCCGGTCGCCGACCCGGAACTCGGCGACCCGATCCCAGCGCTCCTCGGGGAACGCGCCCAGCTTCTCGCAGGCTTCCGTCTGGCTCCGGGTTAGAATCGACACCGCGTCGTCGAGCGTGGTGAACGGAACCTGCATGCGGTGGTGGATCACGCCGGCGTCGATGAGCTCGATCATGTCCTGGTCGTGCCCGATCAGGTGGCCGATCAGCTCCCGTGCGCTCCGGGACCGGGGCTCCGGGCGCCAGTCGAGCTGATCGGGGATTGCGGCGGCGACGACGGACTGGTGGCGGGCACACTCGTGCTCGTAGCACTGACGGAAGAATGCCAGATTGCTCATCGAGCCTCGCGGGCGGAAGGAGCCCGGAGAAGCTACCGGACCTTCCGGCGGGCGCTAGACCTCGGCGCCCGGGTTCGACTCCCCGAGCCCTGCCGCCCGGGGGAGGTACAGCTCGAAGGTGGTTCCCCGCCCCGGTGTGCTCTGGACCATGATGTGCCCGCCCGACTGCTTCACGATCCCGTACACCGTGGCCAGCCCGAGGCCGGTCCCCTTTCCCACCGGCTTCGTGGTGTAGAACGGCTCGAACACGTGGGCCAGCATGTCGGGCGACATGCCGGCGCCGGTGTCCCGCACGCCGAGGATCGCGTAGTCGCCCGGCGGCAGCTCCTGCGCCACCGTTCCCGCTGGCGGGGCGGTGGCGTTCCGCGCCTCGATCTCGAGCCGTCCTCCCCGGGGCATAGCGTCGCGGGCGTTGATCGCCAGGTTGAGCACGACCTGCTCCATTTGCGCGGGATCGGCCCGGACCGGCCAGGGATCCTCAGAGACCCTGATCACGAGATCCACCCCGCTTCCGAGGACGCGGCGCAGCATGGGTTCCATCGCGCCGAGGACTTCGGTGAGTGAGACCTGCCGAGGCGCGCTCGTCTGGCGGCGCGCGAAGGCGAGGAGCTGGGCGGTGAGCTCGGCAGCCCGGAGGCCGGCGCGGCGAATCTGGCGCGCGTCGTCCACGTCCGGATTGCCCGCGGGGATCGTCGCCTCAAGCCCTTCGGCGTAGCCCAGGATCGCGGTCAGGATGTTGTTGAAGTCGTGCGCAATCCCGCCCGCGAGCCGGCCCACGCTCTCCATCTTCTGCGCCTGAAAGAGCCGCGCCTCGAGCCGGTGCCGGTCGGTGACGTCCCGCGCCGCCAGCACGATCCCCTCGATCTCCGGCTGGGCCGTCCAGTTTTCGGCGAGGAGCTCCACGACCCTGGGCTCCCCATTGGCGCCCGGCGCCGCGCGCAAGGTCAGACTCCGGGATTCGCCCTGCGGAGCGAGTGCCACCTGGGCGAGGAACCGCTCCCAGCGGTCCCGGTCCTCGTCGGCCACGAGCGGCAACATCGATTCGCCGTGTCGTTCCGCGGGCGCCACATCGAACACGCGTGCCAGCGCCGGGCTGTGAAGGCGGATCCGGCCCTCGGGGCTCAGGATCAGGAGCGCGTCCGACACATGCTGGATGAGCGTCCGGAAGCGCGTTTCCTGGGCCAGCCGCTGCCGGGCGAGCTGCTGGTTGTCGCGGAGGACCATGAGCTGGCGCAGCAGCACCAGGACGACGGTGACGAGCAGCCCCAGGACCAGCGCGCCGGCGGCGCCCGCGCGGACCCGCCCCATGTCGAAGAGGAGCCCGATGGCGAGCGTCGCCGCGGCGAGGTAGGGGAGGACGCTGTACGCACCGATCGGCCGGCGCCCCGACGGAGGTTCCCCCGGGGTCCGCATGCCGAAGCGGAGCCCGAGCCAGGCCCCGGACATGAGGACAGTCATGCCGGCGATCCGCACCGGGTAGGTCAGCGTGCCTGCGATCGTCACGTAGTACTGGGCGACCGTGCCGAGCCCGCAGATCAGGATGCCGATCGGGATGAGAAGCGTCGGCCCGAGGCGAAGGCGGCCTCCCTCCGTCGTGCGAACGACAAGTGCGCCGGCGGCGAAGAGCACGAGGAAGACGCCGGCCGGAGCGAGGAGGCCGTAGTAGAAGAAGGTCTCCGCGTCCGACCCCGCCGCGGGCAGCATGATACCCCGCGCCCAGAGGTACAGGCCCCACGAGCCGACGGCTGTCAGGAGCAGCAGGACGTCCAGCACCGTTCTCAGAGTCTGCTGCGGCGAGGTGCGCGGCGGGCCCATCCGGTCTACCGCGAGTGCCGCGAACGGATAGAAGAGCAGGGCGAGGGCATCGTCGACCAGCGTGCCGCTCGGCAGGAAGCGCCCTTCACCCTGCCAGAAGAGAAGGCCGGCCACCGGATAGGTGAGGGCCGCCCCGGCGAGGAGCAGCCAGGCCGCGCGAAGCCTCGGCCCCGGCGCCGCGCGCGCCGCGATCCAGAACAGCAGGAAGGCGGCGCCGTGAATCCAGTGATAGGTGAGCTCGAGCGCCGCCTGCACTCCAGGCGCGAGGGCAGGGCCCGCCAGTCGTCCGGCGAGAAACAGCACGGCGAGGACGACCGCGAGCCCGAACAGGCTGTCGGCGAGCCGGCGCCTCGGGATCGGTGGACTGAACGTGAATGCGGGCGCGGACATGGTGCCGGCGCGCGACGGGTCCAGGGTCAGCCCGCCGCCGTGCCGAGGGCCGCCTCGACCGCCTGGCGGAGCTCGAGGTTGGAGAACGGCTTCGACAGCACTTCCACGGCGCCGAACTTCCGCGCAACGCTCAGATACTCGTTCGCGTCGACACGGCCGCCGCCGGAGATGGCGAGGATCCTGACCGACGGATTCACCTTCCGGAGCTCCTGGATGATCTCGAGCCCATCCATGTCCGGCATGATGAGATCGGTGATCACGAGCTCGACGGGATCGGTCCGGTAGCGCGCGAGCGCCTCCGCCCCCGCTCCCGTGCTCTCCACGATGTAGCCGGCGCGCTCGAGCATCTTGTGCACGGCGCCGCGGCTCAGATCATCGTCGTCGACCAGCAGGATCCGAGTCATCGCTATCCTTGGAATCCGAAACGGGCTCGCAGTCTGCGCGGGCGGGTCGGGCCAAACCTAGAACAGGCGCGTGGCCCCGCCAATCGCATGCCGCGGACCGTTGTGCCTTCATAATCATCGTCCCGTCCCCCGCGGGACTTTAGGCCGGCGGTCGTCAGGGCCGCCCCTGGAGATTACAATCTCCCAATGCCCGCCGAGGCCCACACCTTCCTTCGCGATCTCGCGCTGATCCTGGCGACGGCTGCGCTGGCCACGGTCACGTTCCAGCGGCTCCGTCTGCCGGTGATCGTGGGATACCTGGTGGCGGGCATGCTGGTCGGGCCGCTCGCGCCGACCGAGCTCATCCACGATCCCGAGACGATCCGGACCCTCGCCGAGCTGGGCGTGGTTCTCCTGCTCTTTTCGATCGGGCTCGAGTTCCGGCTTCGCCGCCTCGCGACCCTCGGCCCGCGGGTCGCGCTCGCTACGGTGGTCGAAGTGGGGCTGATGCTGTTCCTCGGCTTCTCGGTGGCGCAGCTCCTGGGATGGGATACGCTGCAGAGCCTGCTCGCGGCGGGTCTCGTCGCCATCTCGAGCACGATGGTGGTGTCGCGTGCCCTGGCCGACACGCACGCCGACCGCCGGCTCAAGGACATCGTGTTCGGCGTGCTCGTGATGGAGGACATCTTCGCGATCCTCCTGATCGCGGTGCTCACGACGGTGGCCGCCGGCGATGCGTTCTCCGGCCCGCTCGTGCTGCGGACGCTCCTCCGGCTGGGACTCTTCCTCGCGGCGATGATCGTGGCCGGGATGCTGATCGTGCCGCGGGCGATCCGGGCCGCGGTCGCGCTGAAGCGGGCCGAGACGACCCTGGTCGCCGCGCTCGGCGTCTGCTTTCTCTTCGCGGTGGTGACCGGTCTCGCCGGGTATTCGGTCGCGCTCGGGGGATTCATCGCGGGCGCGCTCGTGGCCGAATCGGGGGTGCACCACCTGGTGGAGGAGACCATCCGGCCGGTGCGCGATCTCTTCGCCGCGATCTTCTTCGTGGCCGTGGGCATGCTGTTCGACCCCGCCGCCATCGCGGGCGAGTGGGGCCCCGCGCTCGCGCTGTTCCTCGTCGTCGTGATCGGCAAGGTGATCGGCGTGACCACGGGGGTGTTCCTGGCCGGGTACGGCAGCCGCGACGCCGTACGAGCCGGGGTGAGCCTGGCCCAGATCGGCGAGTTCGCGTTCGTGATCGTGGGCGTGGGATCCGTGCCGGGCGCCAGCCAGAGCGCGCTCTACGCCGTCGCCGTGACGGTGGCGACCCTGACCGCCTTCACCACCCCGGTCTTCATGAGGCGCGCGGACCGGGTCGCTGCCTGGATGGACCGGAACCTCCCGCATCCGATTCAGACCTTCGCGTCGCTGTACGGGTCGTGGGTGGAGCTGGTGGTCGCGGGGCGGAAGGAGAAGCGCATCCGCCGCCGGATCCGGTTCCTCGTGCTGGACGCGGCCTTCCTCACCGGGATCATCATCGCCACGTCGATCGCGCACGGACGCTACCCGGAATGGATCGGCGACGACGGCCCCATGGGCCGGTTCGGCGCGCTCGCCCTGGGCGTGCTGGTCGCGCTGCCGTTCGGCGTCGGGCTCGTGCGCACGCTCCGGCGTCTGAGCGCCGCACTCGGCGAGAACGCGCTGCCGCGCCCCGCGAAGGGGGTGGACCAGGCGCACGCGCCGCGGCGCGCGCTCGTCGTCGCGCTGCAGATCGGACTCGCCGTGGCGATCGGCGTCCCGATGGCCGCGCTCACGCTGCCGTTCGTGCCGCCCTACGGGTTGGCCGTGGTCCTCCTGGCGATCGCGGTCTTCCTCGGCATCGTGTTCTGGCGCACGGCCGAGGAGCTGGAGAGCCATGCGCGGGCGGGAGCCGAGCTCGTCGTGCACGTGCTGGCCAAGCAGGGACACAGCGCCGACACCGGCACGTTCGCCGTCGTGCGGAACATGCTGCCCGGCATGGGGACGATCATTCCGCTCGAGGTGGCGGCGGGGAGCGAGGCGGCGGGGAGGACACTGGCGGAGCTGAGCCTGCGGGGACGCACCGGCGCCACGGTGGTGGCGCTCTCACGGGACGGGGAGCGCACGCCCTTCCCGCCGGCCTCGATGCGGCTTCAGGCGGGCGACATGCTGGCGCTCACCGGGACGGGGGACGCGATCGCGGCCGCGGCAGCTCTGCTGCGCGCCACAGATACCAGCTCGCGACCGAGCGCCAGGGACGCCACCGCTCCCCCCGCCTGAGGAGCGCCTCCGCGTCGGGCAGGTCCCGGCGCCCCATGAGCCGGGCGAGTCCCTTGCGCACGCCGAGGTCGTGCACCGGCAGCACGTCGGGGTGTCCCAGCCGGAAGATCAGCAGCATCTCCACCGTCCACTGGCCGACGCCGCGCACCACCGTGAGCCGCTCGACGACCTCGTCGGCCGGCAGGCTCCGAAGCTCGTCGATCGACGGGATCGTGCCGATGGACGCGTGCCGTGCGAGGTCGCGAATGGCCCGGGCCTTGGCTTCCGAGAGACCGGCGCGCCGGAGCCTGCGGTGGTGGGTCGCGAGGATCGCGTCGGGAGACGGAAACCTCTCGCCCGGAAAGAGCGCGAGCACACGGCCCAGGATCGTGCTCGCGGCGCGGCCGGAGAGCTGCTGATACACGATGGCGCGGGTGAGCGCGGCGAACGCGCCGTCGTGCGTCGTCGGGCCCGTCAGGGCGAACGGTCCCACCGCGGCGATGTGCCGGCCCAGCACCGGATCCCGCCGCGCCAGCTCCGCCAGCACGTCGGCCATCGCGATCGCTTCGACGCCGTCTTCCGCCCACAGACAGGGAACCATCGTGCTCCTTCGACCCCGGGGAGGGGAGAAACCACAGATTACACAGATTACACAGATGACTCCGATACGAGATGCGATCCGAACGACCCCGGCTTTTGAAGTTTACAAACACAAGCTAAAGCCCCACGGGACCGGATCGTCTCCTTCCTGATCATTCAGTTCAATCTGTGTAATCTGTGTAATCTGTGGTTCCCGAACCAGGAGTAGATTGTCTGCTGATGACACGGGACATCGCGCTCACGCTGGCGGGCGGCGGGAACCGAGCCTTCTACCAGGCCGGCATTCTCCGCCACTGGTGGCCGTCGCTCGAGCCGCGGATTGCCGCGATCTCGTCCTGCAGTGCCGGGGCGTCCGTCGCGGTGAGCCTGTTGGGCGGCCACGAGCGCGAGACGACGGCGTTCTGGCACCAGCGGCGCGCCCACGTCACCCGGAACGTCGACTGGCTCCGGCTCCTCCGCGGCCGGCGGCCGACGCCGCACACGCCGGTCTATCGCGATACCCTGCGCCACGCGCTGAGCGACGGCGGCTTCGAGCGGCTTCGCGCGTTGCCGTTCCCGGTCTACGTGCTCACCGCGCGACCGCCGCAGTGGCTTCCCGGTCCCGCCGCGGTTGTAGTCGGCATGACGGCGTACTCGCTGGAGCGGAAGCTCCGCTACGGCCGCCTGCATCCCTCGTCGGGCCGGCGGCTGGGCTTCCGGCCCGCGGTGTTCGATCTGCGCCGGTGCGCGACCGTGGAACACGTCGTGGACTTGGTCCTTGCGTCTTCCGCGACGCCGCCCTTCACGCCCCTCGGCCGTCACGAGGGGAGCGCGCTGCTCGACGGCGGGCTCGTCGACAACGCTCCCGCCTTCGTCGCGGAGCAGGTTCCCGGGATCCGGAAACACCTCGTGATCCTCACCCGGCCGTATCCGGAGACCTCAGTCGGCCGGCAGGGCATCCGCTGGTATCTCTGTCCCGGCGAGCCGGTGCCGATCAATCGCTGGGAATACACCCGTCCCGATCTCGTCGAGGCGACGATCGCGCTGGGCGAGCGCGAGGCGGTGCGGCGTGCCCCCGAGCTGGCGGAATTCCTGAATGGCGACTGATCCAAGGACGGCCGCTCCGGAGGGGGCGGCTCCGCCGCCGCTCGACGTCGAGGCCTTCCGCGCCCGGGCCCACGAGCTCGCCGACTGGATGGCCGACTACCTCGCCCGGGTGGGCGAGTACCGCGTGCAGCCCGACCTCGCCCCCGGCACCGTCCGCCTCCGCTTGCCGCCGGCCCCGCCGCTCGAGCCCGAGTCGATGGACGCGATCCTCGCGGACTTCCAGAGACTCGTCCTGCCGGCCATGACGCACTGGAATCATCCCGGCTTCTTCGGGTTTTTCCCCGCGAACACGAGCCCGCCGTCGATTCTGGCCGAGATGCTCACGGCGACGCTCGGCGCGCAATGCATGTCGTGGAGCACGTCGCCGGCGGCCACGGAGCTCGAGCAGGTGACGATGGAGTGGCTGGCCCGCATGCTCGACCTGCCCGCGGGATTCACCGGTGTCATCCAGGACACCGCGTCCGCCGCGACGCTGGTGGCGCTCATCACCGCGCGCGACCGGCTGACCCGCGGAGAGCCGCCGCGGCGGGTCGAGGAGATGACCGTCTACACGTCGCCCGAGGCAAACAGCTCGGTGCCGAAGGGCGCCCGCCTGGCCGGCTTTCTTCCCGAGCGGATCCGGTTCGTCGAGACCGACGAGAGCTACGCCATGCGGCCCGACACGCTCGAGGAGATGATCACGGACGACCGGGCGGCCGGGCTGGTTCCCGCGGCGGTCGTCGCCACCGTGGGCACCACGTCGTCCGCCGCCGTCGATCCGGTCCGGTCGATCGGCGAGGTCTGTGCCCGCCAGGGGATCTGGCTGCACGTGGATGCCGCCTTCGCCGGCTCCGCGGCGATCCTGCCGGAGATGCGGTGGATCCTCGATGGGATCGCCTGCGCCGACAGCTTCGTCTTCAACCCCCACAAGTGGCTGCTGGTCAACTTCGACTGCAGCGCCTACTTCGTCCGCGACGTGCCGGCGCTCCTGCGCTCGTTCTCGGCGACCGCCCATTATCTGCGCGCGGCCCACCCGGGAGAGGTGCCGGACTATCGCGACTGGGGCATTCCCCTCGGCCGCCGCTTCCGCGCCCTCAAGCTCTGGTTCGTGCTGCGGAGCTACGGGGTGAGCGGGCTCCAGGCGATGGTCCGCGAGCACATCCGCCTCGCCGAGCGGTTCGCCGCGTGGGTGGATCAGTCCCCCGACTTCGAGCGGCTGGCGCCCGCGATGTTCGGGCTGGTCTGCTTCCGGCACCGGCCGGAGGGGGAGCGGGAGGACGCGGCGGCGCTGGACGCCCGCAACGAGCGGCTGCTCTCCGCGCTGAACGCATCGGGAAAGCTCTTCCTCACCCCGACGCGTCTCGGAGGGCGGTACTGCCTGCGCCTGTCGGTCGGACACCTCACCACCACCGAGGCGCACGTTCGGGAGGCCTGGGCGCTGATCCAGGCCACCGCCCGGTCTTCTGCCCCCGACTCAGGTGTTCGGTCGTACTAGCGGACGAACCAGGGCGCTCTTGGCCCTGATCCTGGCGGCCGCCGGCTCCGCCTGCGTCGACCGGGACCGGCTCAACGATCGGTGCGAATGGGTCGACTCGGTCACG
>JBOHSH010000057.1:0-2223 GCA_050733195.1 Gemmatimonadales bacterium | reverse complement strand
CGCCGACGCGGGCGCGTCCTGGTTCCCGGAGGGCGACGCCGTCGAGCTGGACGCCGCGCGTCGGGACGTGGGGCTGGTGGCCGTGGTGGAGCACGCCGGAAGCGCCGCCGCCACGAATGCGGGGATCAGGACGGAGTGGAGCACGACCGAGTACCGGCTCGAGAGCGCGTCCGGCTTGTCCGAGACGCTCGACGCGCGCACCCCCGTCGTCACCGCGTTCGCCGAGCAGCTCCGGCGGCTCGGACCGGCGGTGGACCTCCTCGTCGGCGGCTCGTTCGCGAAGGCCGCGGGCGATCTCTACGCCTCGCCGCGCGCGCAGCTCCGCTGGCGGCCCGCCGCGCCGGACACGCACTCCGCGGGTTATGCGCGGAGCCGGCAGTACGCCCAGTCGCTCCGGAATCCGGAATCGGTGGCGGGGAACCTCTTCCCGCCCGACCTCTTCGTCGGCGCCGGCGCCCCCGAGGTGCCCGTGGCGCGGAGCGACCTCGGCGTGGCCGCGATCGAGTACCGCCCGTGGGCCGGCGGGCGCGTCGCGCTCGAGGCGTACGGCAGAGACTTCGAGGGGATGCTCCTCCCCGCCCTCGCCGGTGGCGACCCGTTCGCCCGAGGGGAACTGCTCTCCGGGTCGGGAACGGCGAAGGGCCTCTCGCTGGAGGCCGGGCTCGCCACCTCGAGGGTCGGCGTGCTCCTGAGCTACGGTCTCCAGCGGGTCAGGATCACCCACGCCGACTCGAGCTACGTCCCGGGGCACGGCGCGAGCCACCTCCTCGAGGGCGGCGTGGTGCTCTTCCCCGCCGCGACCCTCTCGATCCGGGTCGGTGCGGCGGCCATCCTGGGGCGGCGGTCCACCGCGCTCGCCGGCGGGTTCGAGTGGGAGTCCTGCAACCTGCTCGACCGGGGCTGCGAGTTCGTCGGGAGCCCGGTTACCTCCGGCGCTCCGGGAGGCACCGAGCTGCCCGCCTACTTCCGGCTCGACCTGGGCGTCCGGCAGCACTGGCACCTTCACGTGGGCGGTCGCGACGCGACACTCGGCCTCTTCGGCACCCTGACCAACGCCTTCGGCCGGCGGAACCTCCTCGCGCTGGCCCGCGACCCCGCCACCGGGGAGCTGGTGCCGATCGAGATGCGGCCCCGGGCTCCGCTCGTGGTCGGGCTCGACTGGCGCTTCTGATCGTGACGCGCTGTCACAAGCTCGCGACTCACGGGCTCCTTGGCCGTGCATGAGGCCGCCGTGACGGAACCGGCAGCGGTCCCAGGGGGCGGCGAGGCGGCGGCGTTTCACGACCGGTTCGTCGCGCTCTTCGACGCGCATTTCCCGCGTCTCTACCGATACCTGGACCGCCTCTCCGGCGATCCAGACCTGGCGGCGGACCTGGCGCAGGAGGCGTTCGTGCGACTGTACCGGAGGGGCTCCCTTCCCGACGCGCCGGTGCCCTGGCTCGTGAGCGTGACGATGAACCTGTTTCGAAACTCGAGGACCACGGGCCGCCGGCGGAGACTCCTGCTCACGCCGTCGCGGGCCCGCGCGGCCCACGGCGACCCGCCCGCGTCACCGGAGGAGTCGGTTCTCGCCGCGGAAACGCGTCGGCGGGTGAGGACGGCCATCGACCGGATGCCGGAGCGCGACCGGCAGCTCCTGCTGCTTCGTGCCGAGGGCCTGAGCTACCGCGAGCTGGCGCTCGCGGTCGGGATTCACGAGGCCAGCGTCGGCACCCTGCTGGCGCGGGCGCGCGCCGCGTTCCGGCGACTTTACGAGGTGCCCCCCGAATGACGCCGCATGTGAGCGACGAGGCGATCGAGCGGATCGTCGCGGGCGAGCCGCCGCCGCCCGGGACCGAGCCCCGGGCGCATCTGGCCGTCTGCGCGGAGTGCCGGGAGCGGGTGGAGCGTGCGACACGGGAGGCGCGGGAGATCGACGGGCTTCTGCGCGCGGTGGACCACCCCGCGCCCAAGGTCGGGGCCGATGCGGTCGTCGCGCGGGTTAGGAGAGACCGTTTCCGGATGCGCTGGGCGGCGGGCCTCCTGCTCGCGGCCGGGCTCTCCGGCGCGGCGTGGGCGGTACCCGGCTCGCCGATCCGTGCCGCGCTCGAAGATCTTGCCGCGAGGATCGCTGGACCGGCCCAGGCTCCGGAGCAGATGCCTGCTCCGGCGCAGGAGGAGCTGGCGGGGATCGCGATCCGCCCCGAGGCGAATCTCGTCATCGAGTTCCCGGCGAGCCCCGCC
>JBOHSH010000056.1:0-1715 GCA_050733195.1 Gemmatimonadales bacterium | reverse complement strand
GGCTCCACCGGCCGATTCGTCCTAAGCGAGCTCCCCGTCGGAGGGCACGTGGTGCTCTTCCGGCTCGTGGGCTACCGTCCACTGCGGATCCGGGTGGAGCTCAGACACAACGATACACTACAGCTTGACGCGGCCCTGGTGCGTGAGTCGATCCAGCAGCTCGTGCCGATCGAAGTCACGGGGGACCCCGCGCGACCGAGAGGAATTGGGCGGGAAGCGTTCGAGGAACGCCGAAGGCTGGGTTTTGGACGATTCATCGACTCGACCGAATTGCGCCGGAACGAACACCGCCGGCTCTCGGACGTCCTTCGGACCATTCCGGGCGTGAACCTCGTGCGCTTTCAAGATTGCGCAGACGGGCCCCGGCGACGTTGCGGACCTATGGAACTCCGAGCGGCAAGCGGGCGCGGCGAGACCTCCATGATCAGGAGCCGCGGTCGAGAGTACTGCTGGATGTCAATCATACTCGACGGTGCGAGTCTGTACACCTCGGCCAGTAGTTCTCCTCCTCCGGACTTGAGCCGGGATATTTACATCGCGGACCTGGAGTCGGTGGAGGTGTATCGCAGCGCCAGCGAAGCGCCTGTGGAATTCTCGGGCGCGAGCGGACAGTGTGGTGTCATCGTCCTGTGGTCCAGACGCGGATAGCCGGCTGTCAGCGGCGCAGGCCGCGTAGACGTGGGTGCAGGAGGCGCGAGTTTAGCGCTTCACGACTCGATAGCGCACGATGACCGGTCGCCCGTCCGCGTCCTCGATTGCGAAGGCCACCTCGTTGGCGCCCCAGGCCTGCGCCCCGTACTCGCGCGTGGCGACCGGCACCTTCACTTCCCCGAGCCAGGCGCCGTCCGGCCCGAAGACGTCGAAGCGCGACGGAGCGTCGGGGTCCGCCTGGCTGCGGCGGGCCCAGACGTGTCCCCCCGGATCGACGGCGAGCGCGGCGAACGCCGGGAGCGTGGTCGGAACCTCCTCCACGCGGAAGGCCTTCCGCACCTCCTCCTCTCCCCAGTCCCCGGCGGCCTGCCGGACGGCGAGCTCGCCGAGGGCTTTCCGCTGGTCGTCGGACAGCGGGTCGGGAATCCAGGTCCGCCGCAACAGCCGAACGGTGTCGCGCCCGGTGCGGGTCCGGACGATGCTGTAGTCCCCGGTCCACGCGACGAGAAACCCGCCGTGCGGGTGGGGCCGCTCGACGCGCCGCGGGGCCATTGGGACCAGCATGCTCAGCATGGCGCTGACCTGGCCGCCGCTCTTCCGGGAGACGGTCCAGAGCTTGGGCTCAGGTGTTCCGGCCGTCCGGATGGGGATGGTGTCGATGGCCCGGCCGGCCGTGTCGTAGCGGAAGTACGCCTGGCCTTCAGTATCGTCGCCTCCGATGGTCTTCGGCGTGGGGCCCGGGCCGGCGATCACCACGATGCCCGCGGTGTCCACCGTGATGTCTCCCCAGTAGCAGCACTGCGAATGCCAGCTCCGGCGGAAGGTGCCGCTGGTGTCGAAGACCGAGGTCCGGCTCACGCGCGGATCGTGCACGATGAGCGCGTCGCCCTCGACGGCGATGAAGGCGATGCGGAACTCTCCCGGGCCCTCTCCCTCCCGGCCGATGGTTCGGACCAGGCGGCCGGTCCGGTCGTACACCTTGATGATCGGCGGCTTCGCGTCCGCGACGTAGAGCCGGCCTTCGCCATCGAAGGCCATCGAGCGGGGCTCGATCAGCTCCGACT
>JBOHSH010000055.1:0-15101 GCA_050733195.1 Gemmatimonadales bacterium | reverse complement strand
GCTCGCCGCGCACCACGATGCCCTGGGCGCGCTCATGGCGGACAACGCGCGGCTCGCCCGCGCGCTCTGGACCCGCACGCCGGGGCGCCCGCCGCTCGTGTACGTGCGGCCCCGGGTGCGCCGCGGCGAAACCTTCGCGCTGGACCAGATCCCCTGGTATCTCGCCGAAGGGGAGCGTGCGGCGCGAGAGGCGCTCGCGGCGTTGTCAAGTCTTGACCGCGCGGCCTTCCCTTCGAATGTTTGAGCAACCCCCACCCAACGGCGGAGGTGTCGTGGCCGACGCCCGCATCTTCACCCTCGACGAGGCTGAACGAACGCTCCCGCTGCTCCGGCGGATCCTCACCGATCTGCGGACGGAGTATCGCGTCTGGCAGGATGCGCTCTCCGAGTACGAGCTGCTCGCGGCCGGGGTGCGCGCCGGGGAGGCCGAATCGTCGGAGCTCCTGGTGACGCGGCGCGCCGTCACCGACTCGGCCGACCGGATCAGCAACTTCCTCGGCGAGATCGAGGCGATCGGCTGCCTCTTCAAGGGATTCGATGCGGGGCTGGTGGACTTTTACACGATCCGGGAGGATCGTCTCGTCTTCCTCTGCTGGCGCGTCGACGAGGAGCACATCACGCACTGGCACGACGTGGACGCCGGCTACGCCGGCCGGCAGCCCATCGACTCGACCATCCTGACGACGACCTCGCCGTCGACGTGAGGTCGTTCTGGTACGCGGCGCACCTCCTCGGGCTCGTCGCCTGGATGGGGGGCGCCTGGTCCGCGGCCCTCCTCGGGCGCGCGGGGGCGCGCATGCCCGGTGCCGACCCCGCGCGCACGCTCCAGCTGCGCGTCGCCCTCTATCGCACCCTCGTCGGGCCCGGCGCGATCGCCACCGTCCTCTCGGGCCTCGTCCTCACGCTCTCCCGCTACGGCGCGGCCACGAGCACCGGCGGACTGCCGCGCTCGCTCATCGTGATGCAGCTCGCCGGCCTCGCCGCTGGCGCGATCACGATCGTGGCCGTGCTGCCCACGGCGCTCCGGCTCACCCGCATCGACCCCGCGGGGGAATACGCGGGTGCCTACCGCCGGCTGTCGGCATCGCTCGCCCGCTGGGATCTGGTCTCGGGACTGCTGGCGGTCGTCGCGCTGCTCGGGGGGGCGATGATGAGGTGAACGGGGAATGGGGAACGGGGAACGGGGAACGGGGATCAGATCCCTGAAACTCACCGCCGTTCCCTGTTCCCCGTTCCCTGTTCCCTGTTCCCCGTTTTTCCCTGGCTCCTTCCCGTCCTGCACTCCCGGTTCACCGGACACTCCCCGCACCGCGGCGCGCGCGCGCGGCACACCATCGCTCCCAGCTCCATCACCGCCTGATTGAACAGCCACGCGCGCTTCCCGTCGCGCGGGAGCAGCGCGGCCGCGGTGGCCCAGACCCGGCGATCCGCACCGGGACGGCCGGCGAGGCGCGGATGGAAGACGCGCCGGATCACGCGCCCGACGTTGGTATCGACACACGGCTCGACCCGCTCGAACGCGAAGCTCGCGACCGCGCCCGCCGTGTACCGCCCCACGCCCGGCAGCCGGCGGAGCGTGGTCACGTCGCTCGGCATCCGGCCGCCGTGACCGCTCACCACATCGCGGGCGAGCCGGTGCAGGTTGGTGGCGCGGCGGTAGTAGCCGAGACCGTCCCACGCCTCGCGCACCGCGGAGGCGGGCGACGCCGCGAGCGCGGCGAGATCGGGGAACCGGGCGAGAAACGCGGGATAGTACGCCTCGACCCGGCTCACCGGCGTCTGCTGCAGCATGACCTCGGAGACGAGCACACGGTAGGGATCGCGGGTGCGCCGCCACGGCAAATCGCGTCCCCGTCGTCGAAACCAGGCCAGCAGCCGGCGCCGGAAGGCGGCGGCGTGCTCGAGCCCGCGCGGGATGGACTTCGGCGGCACGGCGGGGCAAGATAAGGGCGGCCGAGCATGCCCGCCATCGCGTATCGCTTCCCCCGCTTCTTCGGACGCCTGGTTCTGGGCGGGCTGGCGCACGTCGGCCGGTTCAGTCTGCTCGCCGTGGAGCTGGTGCGCGGGCTCGGCGAGTGGCGGATCTGGCTCCCGCGCACCCTCACCGAAGCGGCCAATGTCGGCATGGGGAGCCTGTTCATCGTGCTCCTCATCTCGGGCTTCGCCGGCGCGGTGACCGCGTTCCAGGCCGGATACCAGTGGCAGACGAGCCTGCCCGTCTACGTTCTGGGCACTCTCATCGTGTCCACCATCGTGCTGGAGCTGGGGCCCGTCCTGATCGGGCTGATCCTCGCCGGCCGGATCGGCGCGCGGTACGCCGCGGAGCTCGGCACGATGCGGGTTACGGAGCAGATCGACGCGCTGGAATCGCTGGGACGCTCGCCGGCGTCCCACCTGATCATTCCGCGCGTGCTGGCCGGCCTCATCATGGTGCCCATCCTCACGATCTTCGCGGACGTGATCGCGGTGCTCGCGGGGTGGTGGAGCGTGAAGCAGGTGCTCCCGGTGACCGACGAGGATTTCACCTACGGCGCCCAGTTCTACTGGCGCCCGTTCGACGGCTACTACTCGCTCATCAAGGCGTTCTTCTTCGGCGGGGCCATCGGCATGGTGTCGTGTTACATGGGGTTCAACACGCAGCAGGGGGCGGAAGGCGTCGGCAAGGCGACCACGACCGCCGTCGTGGCGAGCTCCGTGCTCATCCTGCTCCTCAACACGCTCCTCGCCAAGATCCTGCTCAACTGATGATCGAGCTCGCGGGGGTCCGCAAGCGCTTCGGGGAGCAGGTGGTCCTCGACGGCGTGGATTTCCAGGTGCGCGAGGGCGAGACGGTCGCGCTCATGGGCCCCTCCGGCACCGGGAAGAGCGTCCTCCTCAAGCACATCAACGGGCTGATCCGTCCCGACGCCGGCCGGATCGTGGTCGACGACCGCGACGTCACTACGCTCACGCGCGAGGAGCTGACCGAGCTCCGGAAGTCGATCGGCTACGTCTTTCAGTACGGGGCGCTCTTCGATTCGGTCGACGTCTTCGAGAACATCCGCCTCGGCCTCTCGGACGAGGCCCGGTACAACGATCTGCCCTTCGCGCGGGAGCGGGTCGCGCAGTGTCTCCGGCTCGTGAACCTCTCGCCCGACGAGATGCGCAAGCTCCCCGCGCAGCTCTCCGGCGGGATGCGGAAGCGGGTCGGCATCGCCCGCGCGATCGCCGGCTCGCCCAAGTACCTCCTCTACGACGAGCCGACGTCCGGACTCGATCCGGTGAACGCCGACGTGATCGACGAGCTGGTGAAGCAGCTCGACCGGGAGCTCGGCGTCACCAGCGTGATGGTGACCCACGACGTGCGCGGCGCCTTCCGCGTCGCGGACCGTCTCGCGCTCCTGTCCGACGGCCAGATCGTGCTGCAGGGCACCCCGGAGGACTTCCGCCGGTCGGACCACCCCAAGGTGAAGGCGTTCCTCGAGCGCGACTTCGCCGACACCTCCTTCGCGGCCTGAGCGCATGGACCTCCACTACAAGCGGGAAGTCACGGTCGGCGGTCTGGTCCTCCTCGGCATCGGCCTCTTCATCGCGGGGACGATGTGGCTCTCGGGCCGGAGCTTCTCGACCGCGCCGGAGGTCGTCATCATCTTCCCCGACGCGGCCACGCTCAAGCGCGGCTCGCCGGTACGGGTGTCCGGCGTCACGATGGGCACGGTCGAGGACATCCAGCTCGAGGAGGTGGGACGGGTCCGGGTGCAGATCAGCCTCTCCGAGCGGATCCGGCCCCGGCGCGATGCGACCGCGCGGCTCTCGTCCGTCGGGCTCGTCGGCGACGTGGTGATCAAGCTCGACCCCGGCCGCGCCGCGGAGCCGCTCGGCGACACCCCGATCCGGGGCACCGTCGACGCGGGGATCACCGAGATCGGCGCGACGCTGAGCGACAAGGCCGGCGCCGTGCTCACGGGCCTGAGCCAGATCGAATACCGGAAGATCGCCGACCAGCTCTCCACGACGCTGGCGGGGTTCGACCGCCTCGCCCGGGTGTACGGCGACACGCGGAGCGGCCCGACCGCCGAGCTCACCCGGACGATGGAGAGCCTCCGCTCGGTCGGCGCCCGCCTCGACTCGACGCTCGCCGGGCTCGACCTCCACCGCACGAGCGCCCGCGCCGACTCGGTGATGGACAACCTCGCGCGGCTCTCCGCCGACGCATCGGGGACCGCGCGGCAGCTCGACTCGCTGGTCGGCCGGGTTCGCCGCGGCCAGGGCTCGCTCGGCCGGCTGGTGAGCGACACCGCCTTCTACGACAACGCGCAGCGCCTGCTCAAGTCGATTCAGGAATTCGTGGACGATCTCCGGAAGCATCCGGGGAAGCTCGGCATCCAGATCCGGATCTTCTAGGCCATGCTCACGCTCACCTTCCTGGGCACGGGCGCCGCCTGTCCCACGGTGGAGCGGAACGTCTCCGGTCTCGCGCTCGCGCGGGAAGGGGAGACGATCCTGCTCGACTGCGGGGAGGGGACCCAGCGGCAGATGATGCGCTTCGGCGTGGGCTTCTCGTTCCGGGAGATCTTCTTCTCGCACTACCACGCCGACCACCTGATCGGGGTGATCGGCCTCTTCCGCACCATGAGCCTCCTCGACCGCACCGAGGGCGTCACCCTGTACGGGCCGCGCGGCGCGGAGCGGATCCTCACCCACGCGCTCCGCGTGGGCATCGAGAAGACCAAGTTTCCGGTGGAGATCGTGGAGCTGAAGCCGGGCGACCGGCTCGCGCGGAAGGAATACGACCTCGTCGTCTTCGACACCGAGCACCGCGCCGACACCGTCGGCTATGCGCTGATCGAGCACGACCGGCTGGGGCGGTTCGACCCCGACCGCGCCCGCGAGCTGGGAGTGCCGGAGGGACCGCTCTGGGGGAAGCTCCACCGGGGCGAGGCGGTCCGTCTCGAGGACGGCCGTGAGGTCCCTCCCTCGGCGATCGTCGGCCCGCCGAGGCCCGGACGCACGGTGATCTACTCGGGGGACACCCGGCCGCACCCCTCGGTTATCGCGGCCGCGAAGGGCGCGGACCTCCTGATCCATGAAGCGACGTTCGGTGAGGAGGAGCGCGCCCGCGCCGCCGAGACCGGCCACTCCACGGCGCGCGAGGCGGCGCTCGTGGCGGCGGAAGCGGGCGTGCGCCGGCTGGTCCTCACCCACATCAGCGCGCGATACGGGCGCGACGCCCCCGAGCTCCTCGCCGAGGCGCAGGCCGTCTTTCCCGAGACGATCGTGGCGAGGGACGGGCTCGTCGTGGAGGTGCCGTTCCGAACTGCTTGAACCACAGATTCCCCAGATTACACAGATGGTATGGGTACACAGATGGTGGGGGTCCCGAGAGATCTGCTGGTGTGGGTCCTAAGACATCTGTGAAATCTGTGAGATCTGTGGTTGTGGTCATGGTGCCGCATGCCCGTTGCCGCCCCGCGCTTTCGCCTGCCTCCCGAGACCCGCATCGGAACGGTCGCGCTCGCGATCGCGGACCTGGACCGCTCGCTCGACTACTACCGGACGGTGCTCGGCTTCCGCCTGCTGGATCGGGCCGGAAGCACCGCCAGACTCGGCGCCGCGGGTAGCGACCGGGCGCTCGTCGCGCTGCACGCGGAGCCCGGTCTCGTGCCGGTGCCTCGGCGCGGCCGGCTCGGCATCTACCACTTTGCCGTGCTGCTTCCCGACCGGGGCGCGCTCGGGACATTCCTGCGGCACGCTTCGACGCTCGACGCGCGGATCGGAAGCGCGGAGCACCTCGTGAGCGAGGCGCTCTACCTCATAGATCCCGACGGCATCACCATCGAGGTCTACCGCGACCGCCCCCGCGAGGAGTGGCCGATCCGGCAGGGCCAGATCGTCGCGTCGATCGATCCCCTCGATACCGAGGGGGTGCTGGCCGCCGGCGCCGGCCGGGCGTGGGAAGGGCTTCCCGCCGGCACCACGATCGGACACGTGCATTTCTTCGTGGATGACCTCGCCGAAGCGGAAGGCTTCTACCATGCCGCGCTGGGATTCGACAAGACGTTCTGGGGGCTGCCCGGAATGCTCTTCGTCGCCGCGGGCGGCTACCATCACCACGTGGGCCTCAACACCTGGGCCGCCGGCGCTCCCGTCGCAACCGAGCGGGATGCGAGGATGCTCTACTGGGAGCTCCTCGTCCCCGATCGCGCAACGGCCGATACCGCCGCGGACAGCCTTCGCCGCTCCGGCCGGACCGTAGCCCAGGTCGATGGCGCGCTTTCCGCCCGCGACGCGTGGGGCATCACGGTTCGCATTCTCGAATCCACTTCCTGAGTCGCCCGTCAGGTCCTTTCTCATCAGCACCTTGCGCCCGACGTTGCGGCCCTGAAGCATGAACGAGACTTGAGGCGGGCATTATTTGTGCGGCTGCACAATTTCTGCCCTTTGTCACAAGTGTCGTGACATCAGCAACATGGGGATTGCAATTGACCGAGGCGTCGGTTAATTCTCCGCCCCCATGTCCGAACCCCTCGAGTCCACCTTCCAGGAGCCGCCGCGCTGGCAACGCCGGCCGACCGAGCGCCGTCGAGAGATTCTCGACGCCGCGGCGCTCGTGTTCGGCGAGCATGGGTTCGACGCCGCCACGATCGCGGATGTCGCGACGCGAGCCGGCGTGAGCCCCGGCACGGTGATTCACTACTTCGGCTCGAAGGCGGCCCTCTTCGAGGGCGTCATGGCGGACCGCCTCTTTCCCGGAATGGAAGAGGACGAGGCGCTCCTCATCTCCCACCGCGGCAGCTACGGCGAGCTCCTCAGGGAGCTCCTGCGCCGGATGTGGGAGCGGCTCAATCGTCCCGGCACCGCGGAGCTGATCCTCGTCGGCATGGCGCAGTCGTCGAGCGCGCCGGGCGCCGGTCAGGCGGTCTCGGGGGAGATGGTGAGCCGGTGCCCGCGCCTGCTGCGCGGGGTGATCGAGGCCGGCGTGCAGTCGGGTGAGTTCCGGACGGTGGATCCGGCGAAGATGGCGAAGGTGCTCGCGGGCTCGGTGCTGGGGCTGGTCGTGGGCTGCAGGCGGTTTGCTCCGCTCACCCAGACGCCGATGAATCCTGAGGAAGTGTTTACGGAGTTGCTCGAGCTGGTTGGTATCGGGTTAGGGAGCTAGGGAGTTAGGGAGCCAGGAGGGCCCGTGGGCAGCATTCTTTCGGTGTCGGCGCGGCGGTCGGTTCTCCTCTCGGTGGCTGCGCTCGGTTGCGGCAAGGCCCAGCAGTTCACACCGCCGCCCCCCGAGGTCGCCGTGATGCAGGTGGCGCCCAGGCGGGTGGACGAGGTCTTCGAGTTCGTGGGCAACGTCGAGGCGTCGCGGAGCGTGGACGTCCGGGCCCAGGTGGAGGGCGTGATCATGGCGCGCCCCTACAACGAGGGCCAGTCGGTGCAGCCCGGTGCGGCGCTGTTCCGGCTCGATCCGACCCAGTACGACGCCGACTACCGCCGGGCCCGGGCGCAGCTGACGGACGCGGAGGCCCGGCGCCTCAACGCCAATCAGAACCTCGAGCGCCTGACGCCCCTGGTGAAGGACAACGCCATCTCCCGCCAGGAATACGACGCGGGGGTGGCCCAGCTGCGGAGCGCGGAGGCGGCGGTGGAGAACGCGCGCGCGGCGGTCGACTGGGCGAAGAAGAACCTCGACGAGACCTACGTGCGCGCCGAGATCGCCGGCCGGGTCGGGAAGGCGCTGCTCGAGGTGGGCGCGCGGGTGCGCGGCCCCGAGGACGTGCTGACCACGATCGACGTGCTCGATCCGATCTACGTGACGTTCCGTCCTTCGGCGCAGCAGCTCCTGTCCTGGAAGCGCGACCCCGAGGCGAACCGGAAGCTGGTGATCGGCGGGCCCCTCCAGGTCGAGGCGATCCTACCCGACGGCTCCACGGCGCCCACGCGGGGCCGGCTCGACTTCATCGACCCGGTTCTCGATCCCTCCACCGGAACCCAGCAGTTCCGGGCCGAGTTCCGAAACGCCGGGCGCTTCCTCCTGCCCGGACAGTTCGTGCGGGTGCGGCTGCTCGGCCTGGCGCGCGACAGCGCGATCCTGGTGCCGCAGCGCGCCGTCCTCCAGGCGATGGGCCGGCAGAGCGTGTACGTCGTCACCGCGGGCGATACCGTCCGGGCGCGCGACGTCCAGGCGTCGACCTGGAGCGGCACCGACTGGATCATCGAGCGAGGGCTCGCCGCGGGGGATCGCGTCATCGTGGACGGCGTGCAGAAGGTCGGCCCGGGCGCGGTCGTGAAGCCCGTACCGGCGCCGGAGGCCTCGGTGCAGGCGGCGCGCCGGGATACGGCTCGATGAAGCCCGTTCCCCCCGGTACGGAGGGGGTCCGCTACTACTTCATCCGCCGGCCGGTGATGGCGATCGTGATCTCGATCGTCATCACGCTGCTCGGCGCGTTCGCGATGCTCCGGCTGCCGGTCAACCGGTATCCGCAGATCACGCCCCCCTCCATTCAGGTCACCGCGGTCTATCCGGGCGCCACGGCGGAAGACGTGGCCCAGGCCGTCGCGGCGCCGATCGAGCAGCAGCTCGGCGGGCTCGACGGACTCCTCTACTATCGCTCCTCGAACTCGAGCGCCGGGGTGATGAGCCTCTCGGTGTTCTTCGACATCTCGCGCGACCAGGATCTGGCGGCGGTCGAGGTCCAGAACGCCGTGAAGCTGGCCGAGCCCCAGCTTCCCGAGGAGGTCCGGCGGAACGGGATCGTCATCCAGAAGGCGAACACCGACATCCTGCTCGTCGCGTCGCTGATCTCGGACGACCCCCGCTACGACGCGGTCTACCTCACCAACTACGCCAAGCTCTACCTCGAGGACGAGCTCAAGCGGCTCCCCGGCGTCGGCAACGCCCAGGTGTTCGGCGAGCTCGAGTTCGCGATGCTCCTGTCGCTCGATCCCGACAAGATGGCGCAGCTCGGGATCACGGTGACCGACGTGGTCGCCGCGGTGCGGGAGCAGAACGCGACCAACCCGGCCGGCCGCATCGGCCGGGAGCCGGCACCCGCGGGGACCCAGCTCACCCTGCCGGTCACGACCAGCGGCCGGCTCACCGACGCCGGGCAGTACGGCGACATCATCGTGCGGGCGCGGCCCGACGGCTCGCTGGTGCGGGTCCGGGACATCGCCGCCGTGCGGCTGGGCTCCCGGAGCTACGAGTCGGTGGGGCGGCTCAACGGGCGGCCGACCACCTTCATGCTGCTCTACGCCCAGCCCGGCGCGAACTACCTGCAGGTGAAGGAGGCCTTCGTCGCGCGGATGCACGAGCTCGAGAAGGCCTTCCCCCAGGGCGTGGGCTGGGTGATCCCGTTCGACACGACCCCCTTCATCGAGGCGTCGATGGAGGAGGTGGTGAAGACGCTGGTCGAGGCGATGCTGCTGGTCACGCTCGTGGTGTTCGTCTTCCTCCAGAGCTGGCGGGCGACGGTCATCCCGCTCCTGGCGGTGCCGGTGAGCATCATCGGGACGTTCCTCGGCCTCCAGGCCCTGGGCTTCACGATCAACACGCTCACGCTCTTCGGGCTGGTCCTGGCGATCGGCATCGTGGTGGACGACGCGATCGTCGTGATCGAGAACGCGGAGCGGGTGATGGCGCAGGAGCACCTGTCGCCCCGGCTCGCGGCGGACCGGGCGATTCTGCAGGTGCGCGGCGCGCTGATCGCGATCGTGCTGGTGCTCTGCTCCGTGTTCATTCCGGTGGCGTTCATCCCGGGCATCACGGGGGCGATGTACAAGGAGTTCGCGGTCACGATCGTGATCGCGGTCGTCATCTCCGGCATCGTGGCGCTCACGCTGACGCCGGCGCTGTGCGCCCTGCTGCTCCGGCACGCGCCGGAGCAGAGCGAGAACCGGTTCTTCCGGCGATTCAACGCCTGGTTCGAGCGGCGGCGCAACGGCTACGCGGGACGGGCCGGCCGGATCATCGCGTCGCCCCGGCCGTGGCTCGCGGTCTTCCTCCTCATCGTGGCGGCCGTCGCGGTGCTCAACCAGCGGGTGCCGGGCGGGTTCATCCCCGACGAGGACAAGGGGTTCTTCGTGGTCGGCATCCAGCTTCCGGATGCGGCCTCCCGCCAGCGCACGGAAGAGGTGGTCGCGCAAGTCGAGCGGATCATCCTCGCCGACTCCTCCGTGAAGCAGACGGCGACGCTGCTGGGCCTCGACCTCCTCACCTTCTCCCAGCAGACCAACAGCGCCACGATGTTCGTGGGCCTCAAGCCCTGGGGAGAGCGGAAGCGCCGGGACCAGAGCCTGGCCGCGATCGTCGGCCGGGTGAACGGAGCGCTCTGGGGCCTCAAGGAGGCCATCTCCTTCGCGTTCAACTTCCCGGAGATTCCGGGCCTCGGCACCACGAGCGGGCTCGAGATGAACCTGCAGGCGCGCCTCGGCGGCGACATCCGCCAGTTCGCGGCGACGGTCCAGCAGTTCGTGGCGGAGGTGAACCAGCTCCCCGTGATGCAGGGCGCGGTCTCGCTCATCCGCGCCGACGTGCCGCAGATCTACGTGAACGTGGACCGCGAGGCGGCCCACGCCCGCGGGGTGGGGCCGCAGCAGATCTTCGGGACGCTGCAGGCCATGTTGTCCACCCTCTACATCAACGACTTCAACCTCTACGGGCGAACCTACCGCGTGCAGGCCGAGGCGCAGGCCTCCTTCCGGCAGAAGCCGGAGGACATCGGGCGCTTCCACGTGCGGAACCGCGACGGCGCCATGATCCCCCTCTCGGCCCTCACCACGATCGAGATGCGGGGCGGGCCCAGCATCGTGAGCCGGTTCAACGGCTTCACCTCGGCGCTGGTGACCGGCACGCCCAAGCCGGGGCGCAGCTCGGGCGAGATGCTGGACGCCGTGGAGGAGCTGATCGCCTCCAAGTACTCGACCCAGGGCATCGGATTCGGGTACAGCGGGCAGTCCTACCAGGAGCGCGCCGCGGAGGGCGGCGCCATCATCGTCGTGGTGCTGGGCCTCGTCATGGTGTTTCTGGTCCTCGCGGCCCAGTACGAGAGCTTCTCGATTCCCTTCGCGGTGCTGCTGGGCATTCCGTTCGGCGTGCTCGGCGCGCTGTTCGGCGCCTGGATTCGCGGGATGCCCAACGACGTGTACTTCCAGGTGGGCATCATCGCGGTGATGGGCCTCGCGGCCAAGAACGCGATCCTGATCGTGGAGTTCGCCAACCAGCTCCGCGACGAGGGGAAGTCCATCGCCGACGCGGCGATCGAGGCGGCGCGGGAGCGGTTCCGGCCGATTCTCATGACCTCGTTCGCGTTCATCTTCGGCGTGGCGCCGCTCGTCATCGCGAGCGGCGCGGGCGCCATGAGCCGTCACTCGATCGGGACGGGCGTGTTCTTCGGGATGCTCACCGCCACCCTGATCGGCATCTTCTTCATCCCGCTCTTCTTCTCCGTGATCCGCGGAGTCGCGGAGCGGGGCCTCTTCCGCCGGGGGCGGCAGGCACCCGTGCCGGTGCCGGCGGCTCCGGAGAAGCCCTGATGCGGTCCTCCACGTTCGGATTGCTCCTGCTCGCCGCCGTCACCGGCTGCGCCATCGGTCCTTCCACGCGGGTGGATTCTCCGGCGCCCGCGGCCGTCCGCGCCGCGGACACGCTGGCCGATCCCGCGGCGCGCGCCTTCGTCGACTCGCTGGCCGTGGTCCGCGAGCGCGAGGCCGGTGATTCCGCGCCCGCGGCGATCTGGCGCCCGCGCCCGCTCACGCTGGACGCCTCACGGGACCTGCCGTGGATCGAGGTGCTCCGCGACCCGGCGCTCGCGAGCCTCGTGGAGACGGCGGTGGGGAACAACCGCGACCTCCAGGCGGCGGCCGCGCGGGTGCGCGAGTACCGCGCGCTGGCGGGCGTGGCGCGCGCGGATCTCTTCCCGCAGATCACCGCGAACGCGTCGGCGAGCCACACGCAGACCATCTTCGGCACCTTCCCGCCGCAGACCTTCGACGCCGTCCAGATCACCGGCGACCTCGCCTGGGAGCTCGACTTCTGGGGACGGCTCCGCCGGCAGGCCCAGGCGGGCGGGTTCGAGTATCGCGGCCGGCAGGAGGACGAGCGCGCGGCGGTGCTCTCGCTGGTGAGCAGCGTGGCCCTCGCGTATCTCGAGCTCCGGGAGCTGGACGAGAACCTCGCGATCGCGGAGCGCACGCTCGAGTCGCGGCGCGCGTCGCTCGCGCTCGCCCGGCAGCGGTTCGAGGGCGGCGTGATCTCGGAGCTCGACGTGAGGCAGTTCGAAGCCGAGGCGGCCGCGCCGGCCGCGCGCGTGGCCGAGTTCGCGCGGGCCCGGGCGCAGAAGGAGCACCAGCTCTCGCAGCTCATCGGCCAGGCACCGGGTCCCATCGCGCGGGGCCAGCCGCTCGCCGCGAGCGTGCAGGCGGTGGCCGTCCCCGATTCCATCCCCGCCGATCTCCTTCTCCGGCGCCCCGACGTGCGCGCGGCGGAACGGGACCTCCAGGCGGCCCGGGCCCGCGTCGGGCTCGCGCTCGGCAGCCGGCTGCCGCGCATCGCCATCACCGGGTCCTACGGCACGCGGCGGCCCGACTTCGACCAGCTCTTCTCGTCCAACTCGGAGATCTACTCGGTGCAGGTCGGCGTGTCGGTGCCGCTCTTCACCGGATTCAACCTCGAGAATCAGGAACGGGCCGCGCGCGCACGTGCCGATCAGGCCCGGGCGCGGTACGAGCAGGCGGTGCTGACCGCGCTCCGCGAGGCCGACGACGCCCTGGTGGGTCTCAAGCTGGGCCGTGACCAGCTCGCGGCCCAGCAGACCCAGGTGCAGGCGCTGGCGCGCGGGTTCGCGCTCGCCGAGCGCCGATACCAGACCGGCGTCTCGAGCTACCTCGAGGTGCTCGACGCGCAGCGGGCGCTCTTCAACGCCCAGCTCGCCCTGGTCCAGGTCGAGCGGCTATACCTCGGACAGACGGTCCAGCTCTACCGGGCGCTGGGAGGGGCGTGGACGGGGAAGGGGGAACGGTGAACGGGGAACGGGGAACGTGGAACGGGGACCGCAAGCAGGGGAGGGGGGCGATGGCGACTCGGAAGGTCATCGCGGTCATGGGCGCCACGGGCGCCCCCAGGGGGGCGGGCTGGTCCCGGCGATCTCGACGACCCGCCGGCGAATTCCGCTCGGGCCTTAACCCGCGACCCCGAGTCGGAAAAGGCCCGGAACGCCCGCCGATCCCGCTCGGATAGCCGTTTTCCCGACATCGTAGGGATTCCGGCCAATAGCCGGAACCCGATCAAACGCTAAGTTCGACAACCGTGCCAGTGGGTGTCACGGCGGCGGCGCGGCGCGGAGGGGAGCCATGGAAGAGCCCGGAACGGTTCGGCAGCGCATCCTGATTGCCGACGACAACGTGGATGCGGCGGACAGCCTGGCCGCATTGCTTGCGTGCATGGGGCACGAAGTACGCGCGGCCTACAGCGGCGTGAGCGCCGTGGAGACCGCCGAGCATTTCCGTCCCGACGTCGTGCTGCTCGACCTCGGCATGCCGGGACTCAACGGGTACGAGACCGCCCACTACATCCGCGAAGCGGAGTGGGGGCGCGATGCGATCGTCGTGGCGGTGACCGGGTGGGGGTCCGAGGCGGATCACCGGCAGTCTCTGCAGGCGGGCTTCGATTTCCACCTCACCAAGCCGGTCGATCCCGACGTCATCCGGAGGCTGGTCGCGGCGGCGGCGTAGGGAACGGTTGACGGTTGACAGTGGCTATGGTGAGCTGCGTCGCGGGTCCCTCGCCGCCGCCCAACCCGTGGCCCGGCCGTCGGCATTCTCGTCCTGCCTGCAGTTCCTGAGCGTGATCCACATCCCCGGCCGCAACGCCGGCCGGCGTCCCTCGAGCCAGAGCACCCGCTTCTCACCGATCGCCGTCTCGATCCCCACGTTCCACAGATTGCCGCTGCCGCCGATCGCGGTGTAGACCCTTACGGGCTCGCCGGCGAACGAGCAGGCGACGGCCGCCGCCGCGTCGGTGCCCACCGAGGCCGACAGGGACATCTCCCCCGAGTCGACGGCGACGAGGTTCCGGACCAGCGTCCAGCGGCCGTCGGGGCCCACGCTCGCGGGCAGGATCTGCAGGCGCTGCTCCCGCCCGCCGTCCATCGTCACCGGGCCGGTGACGCTCAGCCGGAACGCGAGCGGAGCGGTGAGGCCGGCGAGGCCGCTCACGCCGATGTCCACGGTGCGCCGCTCGCCGGCCTTGAGCACCGCCGCGGCCGGGGTCATCAGCACGCTCACGACACGAAAAGGCCCGCGGGTTACGCGATCCTGCTCCCGGACCACCACCTCGCCCATGCCGGCCGCAGCATCCGGGACCTCGAAGACGAGTTGTCTCGGCGACTCGGCCAGGAGCACGGTCTCGGTGCCGCTCAGCACGGCCGCGCTGTTGGCGAAGTTGCCGTCGAACTCACCCCGAACCCGGGCAGGGGAGCCGACCTGTCCGACGGTCGGAATCGACTCCGACCGCGGTGGCGCGGTCGTGCGAACGGGAACGACCGCCTGGCCCAGGAGGGCGCCGCCCTCGCGCTCCCGAACCTCGACGCGAAGCTCCCGCGGTGTATTGGCGTCGACCAGGAACTCGAAGCGGTCGGGGAGCGGTCCCGGCCGCAGGGCGGGGACCTCGACCATGAGCGCGTTGAGCCGAGCGGTACCGTTTCTTCCAGGGAGCCGCGCGACGGTGGCGGTGAAGAGCCCCCCCGGGGCGAGGTCGTCCGGGATATTCACGGCGATGCGGCCTTCCGGGAGGATCAGCTCGACCCGGTGCAGGCCGGGCAGGGACCGCACGAGGACCCTCGAGACCTGCGAATCGGCCGTTGCGGGAGCGAGGAGCGTCGCGATGGCGAGAAGGAGGAACGAAGCGACCACAGGTGACCCTGATCGAGGGGGGTGACCGGAGTGTGCGAGGAGATTATACTTCAACGCGATAACGGTGGCTGGCGTTTCGGGCGGGGCATAGGTCTTCGACCCCCCACCCGACGACAGTCCACCGTTTTGGCGTTTCTGGAGCCCAGCACTCGTTCTCGTGCTACGGTGTAAGCTATTGTAAGATAGAGCGTTGCACTGCTGGGGGTCGCGGGTTTCAGGCC
>JBOHSH010000054.1:0-8077 GCA_050733195.1 Gemmatimonadales bacterium | reverse complement strand
GGTACGTGATCGGCCGGATCGCCATCGACAACCTCTTCCTCGCCCAGAACGAGAAGGATCAGGCGCGAAACCAGTACGTGCAGGCGCTCCGCAACTACTGGCAGGCGCACTACCGGCTGCGTCGCCTCACGCTCTACGACTTTGAGGCCGGCCAGACCATTCAGTGACCCGCCGCTGACCGATTTCGGCGGCTTGATCCCTCCCGGCGGAATTCCTACTTTCGGCTGACACTGGGCCTGGCCGCGACGCGGTCGGGCCCATGTGCATTCAGCTCCGCAGTCTGGCCGCGCCGGTGCCGCCAGCGTAGCTTCGAGTCGACCTCGCACCCCAGACGGCGTCTTTGTCCCCACTCCTCGAGGACCTTCAAGCGAGCCTCGCCGGCCAGTATCGCTTCGAGCGCGAGCTGGGCGGCGGCGGCATGAGCCGGGTCTTCCTCGCGGAGGACACGAGTCTCTCCCGCAAGGTCGTCATCAAGCTGCCGCCGCCCGAATTCGCGGCAGTCCTGAGCGCCGACCGCTTCCAGCGGGAAGTCCGCATTGCCGCGGGCCTCCAGCACCCGCACATCGTCCCGCTCCTCGCGGCCGGCCGGGCCGGCGAGGTCGTCTACTACACCATGCCGTTCGTGGACGGCGAGTCGCTCCGCTCGCGGCTGACGCGCGAGCGCGAGCTGCCGGTGCCCGAAGCGGTGCGGCTGCTCCGGGAGATCGTGGACGCGCTGGCGTACGCGCACGGGCTCGGGATCGTCCACCGCGACATCAAGCCCGACAACATCCTGCTGAGCCACGGTCACGCGGTCGTCACCGACTTCGGCATCGCGAAGGCTTACTCCGAAGCGGGAGCGGCCGGCACGCTGACGGCCACGGGCGTGAGCATCGGGACGCCGGCCTACATGGCGCCGGAGCAGGCGAGCGGCGACCCGGTGGACCACCGCGCCGACCTCTATTCCGTGGGGGTCGTGGCCTACGAGATCCTGGCCGGCGAGCCGCCGTTCCGCGGCTCGAGCGTGCAGGCGCTGATCGGCGCCCAGCTCACCCGCTCGGCGACCCCGCTCGCGCAGCTTCGGCCCGCGGTGCCCGCCGAGCTCGCGGCCGTCATCCATCGCTGCCTCGAGAAGCGCCCGGCCGACCGCTTCCAGAGCGCGGCCGAGCTGCTCGCCGCGCTCGACGGCCTGGCCGTCACCACGCCGATCGGCATCCGCACCATGTCCGCGACCGGGGCGGCGACCGCGCCCGCCGCGGCGGGGGAGTGGCCGCTTCCGCGGGTGCTCGGCTACTTCGGCATCGCCGCGGCGGTGGTGCTCGGCCTGGCCTGGGGCCTTCGCAACCTGGCCGGTCTCCCCGACTGGTTCTTCTCTGCCGCTGTGGTGCTCCTCGCGATCGGCCTTCCCATCGTCACCCTGGCCACCATTCGCCACAACCAGCAGACCGGCCGGCTGGCGGACCACCCGGCATCACGGCCCCTGCGGCGGGCCGTCCTCGGGGGGATCGCCGCGTTCTCGGCACTGGGCATCTTCACCGGCGCCTACATGGCGATGCGCGTCCTCGGCATCGGTCCGGTGGGGACGCTGGTGGCGGCGGGAAAGCTCGGTGAGCGGGAGCGGATCATCATCGCCGACTTCCAGAACCAGACTCGCGACTCGCTGCTGGGGCCGGCCGTCACCCAGGCGTTCCGGGTGGACTTCGCGCAGTCGAAGCTCGTGTCGCCGGTGGAGCCGGACTACGTGCGCCGCGTGCTGCGGCGGATGCAGCGGCCCGACACCGGTTCGATCGGGCTCGACCTCGCGCGGGAGATCGCCCAGCGGGAAGGCTTCAAGGCGGTGGTGGCGGGCGCGATCCAGCAGGTGGGCCCGAGTCTCCTGGTGACCGCGCAGCTGGTGAATGCGGAATCGGGGGAGGTGCTCGCCACCGCGCGCGAGACCGCGAAGGACTCGACCGGGATCCTCGCGGCGGTGGACCAGGTCTCCAAGAGTCTGCGGGAGGACATCGGCGAGTCGCTCCGGAGCATCCGGGCGAGCAGAGCCCTCGCGGAGGTCACGACCGGCTCGCTCGACGCGCTCCGCAAGTACTCCCAGTCCGTCCTGGAGGAGAACCGGGGCGACGACCCGAAGTCGATCGCGCTGCTCGAGGAGGCGGTCGCCCTCGACACCGGCTTCGCAATGGCCTGGCGGAAGCTGGGCGTGAAGCTGTACAACCAGGGAGAGCGCACGCCCGACGCAACGGCCGCCATCCAGCGCGCCTGGCGGAGCCGCGACCGGCTCACGTTCCGGGAGCGGAAGCTCACCGAGAGCTCCTACTGGAGCGACGTGGTCGGCAACATGGACAGCTCCTCGGCGGCGCTCGAGTCCATCCTGCGGGAGTACCCCGACGACAGCTGGGCCACCAACAATCTCGGCGTGAACTACGGCTTCACCGGCCGGATCAAGCAGTCGGAGGAGATGTATGCCCGGTCCGTCGCGCTCGAGCCGGAGAACCTCCTGGCGGCCCGGAATCTCTTCCTTTTGCGGCTCCGGTCCGGCAACTTCGACTCCGCCGCGGCGGCGCTGGCCCGGGTCAGGGAAAAGGCGCCGCCCAGCTCGGCGATCGACGAGCTGGACGTCATCAACGATCTCGGGCGCCGGGAGTTCACCGCCGCCGAGGCGAGGCTCCGTGACCAGCTTGCACGGTACCGCGGGGACCCGAGGGCCCGGCTGAGCCTGACCCGGCTCCTGGCCGGAGTCCTGCTCGTCAGAGGCAAGCTGGCCGAGGCGGACCGGATGCTCGTGGAATCCGCCGAGCTTCGCGCGGCCCGGGGGCTCAGGGGCGATGCGCTGGTCGAACAGGCCCGGCGGGCCACGCCGTACGCGATGTACCTGGGAGACACCGCGACCGCCCGGCGCCGGCTGGCCGAGGCGCTGCGGGCAGAGCCTCTCGAGCAGCTTCCCGAGCGCGAGCGCCCACTGGCCGTGCTCCAGCTCATCGCCGCCGAGATCGGCGACCGGGCGACGATGGAGAGGCTGTATCGGGAATTCGAGCGCAACCCGGGCGACATCCCGGCCCGGCCCCGGCCCTACCTGCTGAGCCAGAGCCGGGCCATGCTCCTGACGCTCGGCAAGGAGACGCTTCCGCAGGCCGTCGCCGAGTCGCGGCGCACCCCGGGCGCCTGCGAGTTCTGCATCCAGCTCGCGATGGCCCGGGCGTTCGACCGGATGGGCCTGGCCGACTCCACGCTGGCGCACTACGAGGCGTGGGCTTCGGCGGGCGAGAGCCTCTGGAACATCGGGAACTACTACACCAGCCACCCGCTTGCTTATTTCCGGATGGGCGAGCTGTACGAGGCGAAGGGCGACCGCGCGAAGGCGGCCGACTTCTACGGCCGGTTCACCGAGCTCTGGCGCGAGGCCGATCCGGCGCTCCAGCCGAGAGTCCGCGAGGCGAAGCGCCGCCTCGCGGACCTGGTAGCCGAGCCGAAGGCCTAGCCCAAGTCACTCCTCCCGCAGCGCCACGTTCGGGTCGAGCCCCGCCGCCTGGTCTGGCGTGACCAACGTCCGTTTCAGCGGCGAGAAGCCGGGTAAGGGGGAATCACCCTTTCAGCGAGCTGCACAGCGATCACGACGATGGCGTCCCGGGTTGGACCGGGGCGGGGGCGTGCCGATAACCAGCTTGGCCAGGATGGGCCGTGCGTCAGCGATTGGCTCCCCGCTCGCGACTTTCCATCATGGCCAGCGGGCATTCGCCACCCAGCATTAGGGCCGGAGATACGACTGCAGTCGACCCCCGTCATCGAGGATCCCTTGCGCTTTGGGAGGGAGGAGTCCAGATACCAGCGCCGGGGGTGACGTCGACCATGCACGACGCCAACCACTATCACGACCTCCGTAAAGATTCGGTAGTAGATGGCGTATGGAAGTGAGGCAGCAGGGCCCGGTGGAGGGTCCGGCCCACGGCCGGTAGGCTCTTTGGCGTCTGCTGAATGCGGCGCAGGGTATCATCAACCGGCGAGGAAGTCTCGAGCGGCCGCGGGCGATCTCTGGCGATACCATTCCAGTGCCTCCGCCAGCTCTGCTTCGGCAAGGGATTGGAGCTGGAGCCGACGCACTACCCGAGGCGCTTCTTCAGGTCGGCATGAACCTCGTCCCAGGGGCGCCCGGCAGCCGGGTCGGCTTCCGCCTCCGCGCTGCGCCGCTCGAGTTCCTGGGCGAGGTCGGGCGTAATCGGAGCAGCCTCGTTGGGGTCCAGGCTATCCCACAGCGCCTCAATGAGCTCGATGCGCTCTGCGGGAGACAGGTGAGAGAAGTCAATCTTCGACTTGGACATGGAGGGAAATCTGGGGTCGGCCGAACCCGGAGGCAACTTGGAGCCGCGGGGGATGAGGCCTAACCTTACATCAGCTGCCGGCGGAGCTGCTTGAGCTTCCGCCGCACCGAGCCGTCGAGCACGCGGTCTCCGACCCGAATCATCGCACCGCCCAGGAGCCCGGGCTCGACAGCCCACCCCGGCACGATCTCCTTCCGGAGCGCCGTCGCGAGCGCGTCCACGATGCTCTGCTTGAGCGCCTCGTCGGGCTCCCGCGCGAGCGTGATGCCCGCGCGGACCCGGTTGTGCTTCTCGTCGAGCAGCCCGGCGTAGGCGTCCGCGATCTCGCCCAGCATGAGCTGACGGCCCCGCTTCACGACCGCCTGCAGAAAGAGCGCCACCTCGCGCGGCGCGCCCGGCAGCGAGGCCGCGAGCAGCTCGGCCTTGCGCTGCCGAGTCACCTTGGGCGACATGAGCACCGTTTCCGCGCGGGGGCTCGCCGCGATCGCCGCGGCGAGCGCGTCGAGCAGCCCCGCGTACGCCTCGGTGCGGCCGCTCTTCTCGCCCAGCGCGAAGAGCGCCTCCGCGTAGTTCCGGGCGATCGTCGCGCTCCTCAATGCTGCTCCTTGAGATACTCGAGCACGAGCTTCCGGTCGGCCTCGCTGTCGAGCCGCTGCCCGATCACCCGGGACGCGGCGCCGATCGCGAGGTCCACCGCCTCGCGCCGGAGCTCGAGCATCGCCTTCTCCTTCTCGGCCGCGATCTCCCGCCGGGTGCGCTCGAGCAGCGCGTCCTGCTCCTGCTTCACCCGGTCCACCAGCGACGCCTTCTCCTTCTCCACCGCCTGGCGCGCTTGCGCGAGCAGCTGCTGCGCCTCCGCCCGGGAGTCGGCCTGGGTCTTCTGGGCCCCCGCGAGCGCGAGCTTCGCCTCCTCGTTCAGCTTCTCGGCCTGAAAGAGCTGGTCCCTGATCTTCCGCTCCCGTTCCTCGGTGGCCTTGAGGATGCCCGGCCACGCGAACTTCCAGAGCAGGAAGAGGAGGACCAGGAAGACCACCCAGGTCCAGAAGAAGAGCCCGAAATTCACCTCGAAGGGCGAATTCGGGCCTCCGCCCGTGGCCGCGTGACCGCCCTCCTGCACCAGAGCCAACAGCGCGAGCATCATCGTCCGCTCCCGGACTACGCGATGAGCTTGAAGAGGAGCGCGAACACCATCGCGATGATCGTGGCACCCTCGAGGAGCACCGCGAAGAGCAGCGCCGCGCCGCGGATCTCGCCCGCCGCCTCCGGCTGCCGCGCGATCGCCTCGGCCGCCTGGCCGCCGATCCGGCCCAGGCCGATCCCCGCGCCCACGATGGCGAGCCCGATGCCGATCCCGGCGCCGAGCAGCGCGTTGATGTTCTTCGCCGCCTCCGGCGACAGCGAGGCGTCCTGCACCAGCGCCATCAGGTTCATCAGCAACATGGATTCAGTCCCTTCTCGATGTGTCTTCCGCCAACGGGCGCATCGCCCAGCGGATTTCTCCGGCCCCTCGGCCGGTTACGGAGAGCGCCAGGCGCCCTCGATGTCGTGGCCGTCCGTCTGTCCGTCTGCCCGTCTGTCCGTCAGTGTTCATGCTGCATCAGGCCGATGAACACCGCCGTGAGCAGCGCGAACACGTACGCCTGCAGGAACGCCACGAACAGCTCGAGCAGCATGATGCCGGTCACGAGCGCGGCGGTCACGATCCCGATCCCCCAGCTCCATACCCCGAGGGTGCCGAACAGGAACACGATCCCGAAGAGGGAGAGGATCACGAAGTGGCCGGCGGTCATGTTGCCGAAGAGCCGGACCGCGAGCGCGAACGGCTTCACCAGCTTCCCGATGATCTCGATCGGCGCCATCGCTACGGCCATCACCGCGCCCCCGGCGCCGCCCAGCCCGGGCACCCTGGGGAAGATGGTGCGGAGGTATCCGCCGGGGCCGAGCTTGATGAACCCGCTGATCTCGACGACGAGGAAGACCAGAATCGCCAGCGCGCCCGTGACCGCCAGGTTGCCGGTGGCCGCGGAGCCCCAGGGCAGGAGCCCCAGGATGTTGGCGTAGAGGATGAAGAAGAAGAGCGTCATCACGAGCGGAGCGAACTTCGCGCCGTCGTGGCCGATGTTCGCGATGGCGATGTCGTTCCGGACCCAGAGCACCAGTCCCTCGATCGCGGCCGCGAAGCCTCGCGGAGCCCGCTCGCCCGCGCGCTGGCGCGCGAGCGCTCTGCCCGCGAGCCACATGGTGAGGAACACCAGCGTCGCCGCGAGCACCATGAAGACGACGTGCTTGGTCGGGGTGAGATTCAGGGTGAGCGGCCCGAGATGCAGGTCGGGCCACCGGTGCCACTCGATGTGGCCGAAGGGAGCGAAGTCGAGCGAGTACGCGTCCGCCGTGTGGTGGAGGACGATCTCGCCGACGTCGACCTCGCCCTGAGCCCTCATCGGATCAGCCTCACCTCGTAGACAAGGAGGGGGAGCAGCACCCCCAGGAATCCGAGCGCCGCCGCGAGCGGCGGAAACATCACCGGGTCGATCCCGGCCGCAACCGCGATGGCGAGGACACCGAGGAGCCGAAGCCCCATCCCGGCCCCCCACCGCTGGAGGAACCGGGCCACAGGCGCTCCGCGCACGTTGCGGAGGAGCGCGAGCGCGCCCATCTGGATCGCCGTGGCGCCGAGCCCGAAGATCGTCGCGGCGATCGCCGCCTGCCGGCCCCAGAGCCAGCCGGTCAGGAGTGCGACGCTCGAGGTGAGAGCGAGGCCGGCCACCAGGATCCTGCTCATCTTCTCTAGTCCCAGCCCCTAGTCCCTAGCCGCTTTTTCTCCTCCAAGTCGGCCGATTCGCCTTGTCGGCAACCAGCTCCCGGTACACGCTCAGGAAGCTCAGGCCGGCGCCCACCAGCGTACCGAGGAGGATGAAGAGGGGCGACGTGTGGAGCCATCGGTCGAGAAAGAACCCGCAGACCACGAAGAGGACGATTCCGCCGGCGAACCGGAGCCCGGTCGCCAGGTACTTGTACCCGGCGCCCATCTGCTTTCCCGTGCCTTCCGGCTCCTCCGGGAGCCCCTTCGGACCGGGTCCCGTCACCCCCGCCTCCTGCCCCGTCGTGAGGGCTCTCTCAACCCTTCAGCGGCCCGAAAAATAGGACTTTGTGAAATATTTCGCAAGCAAACCGGAGGAAGTTCGAAGCGGCCCAATCATCGGTGAAAGTTGACCGCGCTCCTCCTGGCACGGCCGTACTGTTGGCGCATGAGGGGTCATTGCGCAGGTGCCAGGTTAGCATACCCTGGCAGTCTGTTCGGGTTATCCTCGGGGACGAGGCGGAAGCTGCGAGGGATTCACTGGGTGATCGCCGGCGGAACTGTCCGGTGATCTTCCGCTATGTACACCTGAATTCTTAACCAGACTTGGGACTCACCCGCCGCTCCCCGCCTTGGGTTCCACCGAGTCCAGATCATTACAACCGCGCAGGCGTTCTCGTTCAGTTCACCAGGGATTTGGCCCACACCGCGGAATACTTCCATCATCTTTATCTCTGGGGCGGCAATCCGGGAGAGGCTTACACTCACTCGATTCCCGTATGCGTTCGAATCACTCTCGAACCCCACGGGCGCCACCGAATCGCGCTGCATTTGACGGATACCGTCAATGTACACCTCGACGTTGGCAGAAGGTCCGCTACAGCGGGCGAACCGCACTTTCGCCGCATTGGGGTCAGAACTCTGTGGTTTAACAACTATTCCCGGGATGTTGCGGAGGATATCGATCGTATGGAAAGCGCTCAGG
>JBOHSH010000053.1:0-12539 GCA_050733195.1 Gemmatimonadales bacterium | reverse complement strand
CTGGGTTGTTGCGGTCCGGAGCATCGCGTCCTGATCGGCCTCTGGACTCGAACCCCGAACTCAGAACCCAGAACTCAGAACCCTCACCACAAACCCCATCATCGCGATGGGGACCGGCAGCAGCGTGAGCCCGATCGAGAAGGCGAAGCCGTAACGGAAGAGGGCGGGCCCCACGGCGGCGTAACGGTCGCCGAACTGCCGCCGGACGAACAGGTCGATGATGGGGCCCAGGGTGTAGCAGACGTTGGCCATGAAGGCGTAGATGACCACGCCTGGCCAGGGGATATCGAAAATCGGCTCCGCCAGCAGAAGGCCGACGGCGACGATGGAGAACGATCCGCAGACGCCGAGCACGAGGTTGTATGGCCAGCGGCGGCTTTCCCACCACTGGATGATGGACCAGGCGTTGTCGGCCCGATAGACGGGGGTGAAGAGGAACCTGGTCAAGGAGGACATGGGTCTACTTTACAATACAAAGTAGTTTCCCGCAAGAGCCCCCGGGCCCCGCCGGCCGCATTCAGGCGGGCGGCCGCCTCTGCTGGCGCTGGCCGCCGCCGAACGCCCGCATCCGCTCCGCCGCGAGCCGGATCGACTCGGGCAGCCTGGCCCACTGCTCCTCGGTCAGCGCGGCGCGGGTCAGCTCGATCGCCTTTTCGATCCTGCCGCGGGCTTCCTCGAGCCTCGGCCGCATCCGGGCCATGAGGGCCGCCATGTCGGGGTTGGCGCCGGCGTTGGCGAGGTCCTTCCGCACTTCCTCCGCCAGCGCCTTCGCCTCCGCGTCGAGGGAATCGGCGGCATGGCCCAGCTTCTCGCGCTGCGCCGGCGAGAGGCCCAGCGCGATCGTGTCGGCGATGTGGAGGACCTGCCGCGGCGGGTTAGGCAGCGTGTTCTCGAGCCGCGCGAACGGCCCGCCGCCGGGGCCGTCGCCCCGTGCTCCCGCGCCCCCGCCGCCCGGGGGGACTCCGGGCCGGCCGGCGCCCGCGCCGCCGCCCCGGTTGCCGATCAGGCCGCGGATCGCGTCGCGGAACCGGTCCGGCCCGATGGTGTAGCGCGCCTGGAGGCCGATCTGGAACGGCACCCGGAAGGCGTTGGCCCGGCTTCCGGTCGCGCCGAACCGCTCGTTCACAGTGTAGAGGAACCTGCGGCTGTTCGGGTCGAAGCCGTTGACGTAGAGCAGCGTCCCGTCGGGCCGCACCGCCTGCCCCCACCCCCTGAGATCGTCAGCGCCGTTCACGAGCTGATCGACGCCGCCGAGCAGGTTCACTGTCGACACCGAGACGGACAGCCGGCGGTTCAGGCCGAACAGGTTCGGCCGCCAGTTGAGCTGCAGCTCGAGGCTCGGTTGCCACGGGCTGCGGCAGGAGTTCCGCTCGGCCACGCGCCCGAGCTGGGACTCGAGGCAGCTCCGGGCCTTCCCGGAGGTGCTCTCGAGCAGGCGGCCCATCCCGTTGCCGATCGCGGTGTCCGGCGCGCTTCCGGGCGCGAAGATGAACGCCCGGTCGTTGCGTGACCCGTCGGCGTTGATGTCGCCTCCGACGCGCGGCGTGTAGGGCGCACCGCTCGACATCCGGGCGATCGCGGTCAGCTCGAGCCCCTGGTTGAACGGATGGGTGACGGTCGCGAGAAAGCTGTGCCGGCGGTCGAAGTCGCTCACGGACCGGTCCCGCACGTTGGGATCGCCCGCGGTCGTGCCCGAGCCCAGCCCGAATCCTCCCGAGGACTGATCCCGGGAGCGCGCGAGGGTATAGGAGAGGTTGTAGACCGTGCCGCCGCTCGTGACGCCCTGCGCCGCGACGGTCGCCTGGAGGCTCGAGGTGGCGAACTCGTCCTCCAGCGAGAGCACCTGGCCGAACTCGGGGTGGCGCCGCGAGGCGAGAAGACTCACCGCGCCGGTCTCCGGGGTAATGGTCGTCGAGGGAGCGTATACCGGCCTGCCGCCTTCGTTGTCCAGCGTGAACGCCGGCGATGCCGCGAGGTTCAGGTCGCGGGACGCCGCCTGATGCCGGCCTCGCGCCCAGGTGAGATCGAGGTTGATCGTCCCCAGGCCGCCGAGTCGCCGCTGCCCGCCGAGCGAGGCGCGGAGGCTCTGCGGCGCGCGGAAGCCCGGGCTGAAGACCGTGACGGAGGGCGCCCGCTCGGGCACGAGAGATGGTCCCGGCGCGCCCGCGCAGGACGTCGGGATGGCGGCAGGGTTTGCGAGATACGCGACCCAGTCGGCCGCGGGAGCGGCATCGCCGACGCAGAAGAGCTGGCCTTCGCTGTTGGGGAGCCCGGTGGCGCTCCGCGCGAGGCCGGCCAGGCTGGTCGGCAGGGGACTCCGGAAGAGTCCCACGCCGCCGCGGAGAATCAGCGCCGGAAACCCGGGGCCCTGCCCGGGACGACCCGCCCCGATCATCCAGGAAAAGCCCGCGCGCGGCGAGAGCTGGTTCTCGCTCGGGAAACGGTCGGTGCGGCGCCCGAACAGCTCGTCGACCCGCGGGTTGTACGCCGGAGCGCCGCCCAGGCTGCCGAACTCCGCCCGGAGGCCGTAGGTGAGCTGAAGGCCCCGGCCCGCGCGCCAGGTGTCCGAGAGGTAGACCGCGTCGTTCCGGGTCGAGGATTCGTAGCGCCCCGGCGCGAGCGTGCGGGTGAAGCTCGACGGCCGGTTGGCCTCGAAGTCGGCGAGCGAGAGATAGGTAAAGGTGCCGTACCGGTTCTGGGTCTGGTCCTGCTCGGCCTCGCTCCGCACGAGAAGCCCGCCGAGCTTGATGCGGTGGGAGCCCGCGAGCCACGACAGCTCGTCGGAGATCTCGAGCGACCGGTTTCGCGAGTACTGCGGCACGCCAGGGTTCCCGCCGAAGGACAGCGTGGCGATGCTCTGTTCCCCGGTCTCCAGCGCGCTCGTCACCTGCACCCGTCCCTGGGGCAGGAGCAGATCGGTCTTCCCTTCCCGGGTGTTCTCGGCCCCGTAGGCCCTGAGCTCGTTGATGAAGCTCGTCCCGAACCGGCTGCTGAGCGACGCCATGACGCCGGCTCCGTCGGACCGGTTCGTGGCGCTCGTCTGCGGCAGCGCGAGCGCGCCGAGGCGCGACGGCTCCTGCCAGTTGCCCCGCCAGTCACCGCGCACCATCACGGTGTGATTCGAGGAGAGAATCCAGTCGAGCCGCCCGAGCAGCGAGAGATCGTCGGTGTCGCGGTTCGGGCCGAAGGCGTCGAGCGACGGCGAGAGACCCGCGGCGCTCACCAGCGTGCGAAAGCGGTCCACCGAATCCGCGGCCACGCCGAGCCTCGACAGCGACGTCGGCGTCGCGGTGGTGAGGGCCGTCAGCGCGTCGTTCCGGGTGCGGATCTGTCCCGATCCGAAGAAGAAGAGCTTGTCCCGGATCAGGGGGCCGCCCAGACCGAGGCTCACCTGATGCTGCGTGAAGCCCTGGCCGAACGAGCCGGTCGTCTCCTCTTCGCCGAACTCGAGCTCGTGGTCGCGCAGGCCGTACGTGAAGCCGCCCTGCACCATGTTGCCGCCGCCCCGGGTCGTGCTGGAGACGAGCCCTCCGCTGAACTGCCCGCGCGAGACGTCGTAGGTGTTGGTGATCACGCGGGCGTTGCGCATCGCCTCGGGAGGAACCTGCGCCCCTCCGAAGAGGAGGCCGTCGAGCGTCACCGCGTTCGCGTCGGGACGCTGTCCCGCCACGGAGAACCCCGCGAGCGTCGAGTCGGAGGCCTCGGTCAGCACGACGCCGGGCGCGAGCGACGCGAGCAGGGCGAGCTCGGACGCGTCGAGCGGCAGCCGCTGGAGCTGATCGACGTTGAGCACCCGCTCGGTGGCGCCGGGGCCGGGCGCGTCCTGGCCGCCGGGCGGCGGCGCGCGTCGCGCCTGCACGTTGATGTCGGCGAGCCGGGTCGGCGTGGGGGAGACCTTGACGTCCGTAACGAGGCGGTCCTCGTCGTCGTGCCGCATGACGTTGAGGATCTGCGGCGCCATGCCGATCGCCCGGACGAGCAGGCGATACTGCCCGCCCCCGTCGGGGAAGACGATCACGTAGCGGCCGCGCGTATCGGTCCGGACGGTCCTGGTGATCTGGGTTTCGAGCGACGTCGCCGAGACCATCGCTTCGACGACGGGGCGGCCGTCGTCGGTGCGGACGACGCCGGTCAGGATGTCGGTGGTGGCACCGGCCTGGGCGGAGAGCGCGCCCGGAGCCAGGAACAGGAGGAGCGCGAGCAGCCGAGCCGGCATCCGCGGGAACCCTTGTGGGAGCTGTCGTTGAGACCCGGAATGAGTACGCCCGGGGGCCGAACGACGTTGCGACGGCGGAGGGCCCGGATTGTTAAGGAAGGATCGGCCGCGGGAGGCGGAGGCTTAGCGGGGAATGACGCGAATCACGCCCTTGAACGACCGGGCGGTGATCTGGGCTCCGCCGCCGCCGGTGGCGCGGTTGATCGGCTTGCCCGGGGGAGAAGGCTTGGCCTCTCCGCCCTTGCCGAGGAGCCCGAAGACGACGTGGCCGCCCAGGGAGTGGAGGTCGAATTCGGCCTCGACCTTCGGGGACAGCCGGAGATCGACGTCGCCGCTGTGGGTCTGCACCTCGAGGCGGCCGCGGCGGTCGATGTCGGCCTCGAACGTCACGGCGCCGGAGACGGTCTCGAGCCGAGCCCCCATGGGCAGCCCGTCGCTCACGACGATCGGGCCGCTCACGGTGTTGGCCGTGAGGTCGCCGCCCGCGCCCAGCTTCGAGAGCGCGATCCGGCCGCTTCCGGTGCGGGCCCGAATCACCTGCGACGCGCCGGTCACTTCGACCGATCCGTCGATCGTCTCGGCCTGAATGAGGCGACAGTCGGCTTCCACCCGGATCATTCCGCCCACCGAGACCAGCTCCGCCTCGCCCGTGAGCCCCACGACCTCGATGGCGCCCGCCACCGACTTGACCCAGACCCGCGCTCCGCGCGGCACCCGCACCTCGAGGAAGGACGTGCCGCCCGGCTTGGCCTTGAGGTCGCGCTCCACGCCCATCTTGGCGAGCCGGTCGTTGCCGCCGAAGTAGAAGGTGGCCCCCGGCGGGACGTGTCCCGTGACGGCGAGGGAGTCCACGTCCCACCCGACGATCCGGGTGGAGCCTTCGAGGTTGGTGATCCGGATGGAGACGTCGCCCGCGATGGCGATGCGCCGGTTCACCTTCTGCTGCGCCGCGGCCGGCACGGCGACGAGCGCGATCGTGAGCGCGAGGAACGGGACGCGGGACACGGTCACGTCTCCGACCCGAGCGTGGTGGTGGCCCGGCGGAGGAGATCCACCTTCTGCCGCCAGGCCGACAGCACGAACCGCTCGAGGGTGAGGTTGTAGGGGTCGGCGGCGAGCGCGCGGCGCACCTCGGTGAGCGCGCTGTCGATCGCCGCGAGGTTGCGCTCGAGCGCCGCCATCGTGGCGGGCTCGAGCCGCGTCCGCGCCTCCGCCAGCAGCGGCGCGAGCTCGGCCGTCGCGCTCTCGTAGTCGGCCTCGAGTGCGGTGAGCCGGGCCGACGGCGCGTCTCCCGTGTGCCGCTTCACGAGCAGCATGGTCGTGCCCACCGATGCCACCATGAGGAGCGCCGCGGCCGCGGCCATTGCCCAGGGCGGCACGGCGAGCGGCCGGCGCGCCCATCCCTGCCGGCGCTGCTGCACGAGCCTCGGCCGGATAGCGGCCCACATCCCCTCGACATCGGGACGGTCCTGCTTCCGCCCGAGCGCGGGCAGCTCGGCCCGCACCGCCTCGAGGGCGGCCAGGTCGGCCCGGCAGGAATCGCAGACTTCCAGGTGCGAGGCCACGGCGCTCCGCTCGACGGCGGGGAGCGTGCCTCCCACGTAGGAGTCCAGCCGGTCACGGGCCATATCGCAGTTCATCGACTCAGTGCCTCCCGGAGCAGCCGCCGGGCGCGGAACAGCTGGGCCTTCGAGGTCCCCTCCGCAATGCCCGCCATCCGGGCGATCTCGCGGTGCTCATAGCCTTCGACGTCGTGCAGCACGAACACCATCCGGGCACCCTGGGGCAACCCCGCGATCGCCTGCTCGAGGTCCAGACGGTCGGAGACGGGGGGCTCCCCCGCCGGCCGCTCGAAGGTGGCGGGCTCTTCGGCGAAGAGGATCCGTCTGGCGCGCCGCCCCGAGGCCCGTCGGGACTCCAGAACCAGATTCACCGCGATCCGGTGGAGCCAGGTGCCGAGCGCGCTGTCGCCGCGGAAACGGGGGAGCGCCTCCCACGCCTTCACGAAGGTGTCCTGGACCAGCTCGGTCGCCTCGTCCCGGTCGCCGGTGAGACGGAGCGCGAGCGCGAACACCCGGGTGACGTGCGAGCGGTAAAGGGCCTCGAAGGCTTCCTCGTCACCCTCCTGCGCCTTCCGAACCAGCACCGAGGCCGAAGAGGCCGCGGGCTCCGTGACCTGACTTCGGGCACAGGCTCCCGCGACGGGGCGGGCGGCGATACCGAGGGCGATCGCGGTCACAACTGCTTGGATGTCGGCCAGGGCCCTGGCGTTTACTCAGGCCGGGAGCCCGGTCGCCTCCTCCGGCGGGACGTCCCCCGCAGGCGCCCGCCGCTCGCGGAACGCGAGATAGAAGAAGATCGCGGTGGCGAGCCCGATCAGCGACACGACCCGCCAGAGCGCCCCGTAGTCGACGCCGCCTCCCGTGGCGGCGTAGGTGTCCTGGAGCCAGCCGGAGAGCATCCCACCGAGGACCGGCCCGCCTCCCAGGATCAGGATGCCGAACACCGTCTGCGCCGAGTGGCGGACGTCGGCCGGGGCGACCCGATCGGTGTAGATGTAGGCGGCCGCGAAGAAGCAGGCGTAGCAGATCCCGTGGAGCGCCTGACTCGCGACCAGGATGGGCACCGGGATTGCGTCGGGGTAGCTCCAGATCGCGTAGCGGACGAAGTAGGCGAGCGCGCCCAGGGCGATGACCTTGCGGAACCCGAGCCCCACGAGCAGCGCGCCGAGGAACGCCATGATGAGGATCTCGCTGAACTGGCCGATGGTCATCGCGGGACCGATGTCGCTGTCGCGGAGCCCGAGGTGCGACAGGAAGGGCGGCGTCTGCAGGAAGTAGATCTGGTGAATGACGCTGATCGGGAGGCTCGCCGCGACGAGCACGGCGAAGGAGGGGTCGCGGAGCAGCCGGAAGGCCTTGGCGAAGGCGAGCTTCTCGACCGCGTCGCGCTTCGGGGGCGTGTGCGGCAGCGCGAGACAGAAGAGCGCGTAGCCCCAGGAGATGATCGCCGAGAAGCGGAGCGAGTCGGCGAGGCGCGCGGTGACGTTGGGGAGCTCGGGGCCGGCGAGGAACGGCGGCATCCACTGGAGCTGCAGATTCTGCTGCAGGTAGATCATGGGGAAGATCCAGCTCGCCGCGATCCAGCCGATCGTGCCCCAGACCCGCACACGAGGGAACTGCCGGTCCCGGTCGGTCAGGTTCGCGAAGGCCATCGAGTTGGAGAGGGCGAGCGTGGGCATGTAGACCACGCTGTAGGCGATCGAGAGCCCGAGCCAGGCCTGGAACCCCGTCTGCGACGCCGTCACCCACTTGACGACGCCGCCCACCACGAGGAGCAGCGCGAGGAAGCGCTCGGTGCTGAAGTAGCGGTCGGCGAGCTGGCCGGCGATGAAGGGCGAGGCGATCGCGCCGATCGAGCCGGCGAGCCCCAGGATGAGCCCCATCTGGGTGCCGGTGAACCCTAACCCGCCCTCGGCCACCGGGGCCGTGAGATAGCGGGCGGCGAGCGGCAGCCATGCGCCCCACACCGCGTACTGCAGGAGCATCATCAGCGACAGGCGACCGACGCTCGATTGCATCCGGGATTCCATGTCCGCTCTCGGTTTGTGGTTCTGGCTTTTCAGTTCGGTCTCAGCGTGTGGGCGCGGGGCCCGATCCGGCCCCGAGGTTCTGGAACGCGTTGAGTGTCACGAAGAATCGGCTCATGCCCGGGAGGCTCCGGATCATGACGAACTGCCTGCCGTCGGGGGTGACGTCGTAATCCTGGTAGGTTCCGTCGAGGTCGCCGTACTCCGGATTCGAGAAGAGCGTCGTACGCCTCAGGACCTCGAAGCTCGGCACGGTGCGGACCTCCGCCGCGATGAAGTCCTTCCCGCTGCGGTAGAACAGCTCGTGGCCGCGCGGAGACCAGACCGCTTCGTCTCCTCCACTCAGGGACACCTGGTATCTCATCCCGGCCCCGGGAAACGAGCGCACGTAGATCTCCGGGCGGCCCGACTCGTTGGAGGTGTACGCCATCCACTTCCCGTTCGGTGAGATGGAGGGCGAGACCTCGTTGGCCGGCGTGACGACCATCGGCACCAGCGTGGTGTCGGGACCGCGGGACCTGAGCCAGATGTCCCGGATGCCCGAGCCGCCGACGGTGCGCACGACGAGCGAGCGATTGTCCGGCGTGAGCTGCACGTGCCAGGGACTCAGGCCCGAGAGGGTGAGGAGGGACTCGGGCGGCGCGCTCCCATCCGCGTTCATGATCCGGAGGTCGACCTTGGCGCCCATCTGCCGCACGTAGGCGATCCGCCGGCCGTCGTTGGTCCAGACCGGACGAAGAGCCGAGCCGTCGAGCGGGAGCTGCGTCATCGTGCGCTGGTCCCGATCGAACACCCAGAGAGTCACCTCGCCCCGGCTCACGGCGATCCGTCGTCCGTCGGGCGAGAGTCGAGGCCCGTAGAACTCCCCGACTTCCTGGGTCAGCCGCTCGGCGCGGCCCGCTCGATCCACCAGCTCGAGAGCCCGTGCCACGCCGGAGGCGCTGATAGTCACGAGAGTGCCGCTTCGGGACACCGCCATTCCCGCGGCGCCGTCGCGCTCGATGGAGACACCCTCCCCCACGACCATCGACTCGCCGGACGGGCTCAGGGACTTGGGATCGAAGCGGACCGCTCGGATTGTGCCGTCGGGAGTCGCATATGCCAGGTGACCGGTCTCCACGTATCGGGGATCTGCGCCGAGAATCCCCAGTTGCTCGATCTTCCTGGTCTCGAGATCGAGAACGGCAAGCCGGTCCACGCCGCCCCGGCGCACGGTGAAGACGATGCCGCGATCGTCGGGCAGGCCGTGCGGATGATTGAACGTCTCGGTCGAATCGTTCTCGAGAAGGATTCCCGTCTCCCCCGTGGGCGAGCATTGGCGCAGGCCGTCCGTTCCGTCGGCGAAGACGATCCCGCCGCTTTCGAGCCAGGTGAGCCAGAAGTACCCGCCCAGCCGGCAGACCGCTTCGGACGGGCCGCCCGCCACGGGAGCTTTCACGAACCCGCTGTTGCCGACGAATCCCACCCATCGGCCGTCGGGGGAGAAGATGGGGCGCCCGCCGTTCTCGCTTCCCTGGACCAGGACGGGATCGGCGCGGTCCATGTGGCGAAGGTAGATCTGTTGCACCACGCGACCGCGGCCCGTGTAAGCGAGCGTCTGCCCATTGGGAGCGAGCGCGATCGATGAGCCGGTCATCTCCACCCAGGCCATCTCCTCCGGGAGCACGATGGCCAGCCGGTGCACGGACTGGCTCGCCGGCCGTGGGGATCGGAGCCGGGTCAGCGCGAGGACGCCGAGCGCCGCAGCCAGGAGCGCCCATGGCAGGAGGGTCACGGCCCGGCGGCGGGCCGGGAGCGCGACGACGCGCGACCCGACCGGAGCGGCGAACGCCGGGTTCGCCAGCGCGGCGGCGAACTCGGCGGCGCTTGCGAAGCGGTCGGCGGGAAGCTTCTCGAGCGCCTGCATGACCGCGGCATCGACGTGGGGGGGAATCGTTCGCCGCACCGCGCGCGGCGCCGTGGCGTCGGTCGTGAGCACCTTGGCGACGATCGCCTGCGCGGTAGGCCCGGTGAAGGGCGGCTCGCCGCACAGCATCTCGTAGAGCACCGCGCCGAGCGCGTAGACGTCACTCCGCGGGGTGATCTCCCGCTCCCCCATCGCCTGCTCGGGGCTCATGTAGTACGGCGTGCCGAGGGACATGCCGGTCTCGGTCATCCGCTTGCCGGCGCTGGTGGCCGCGAGCGCGATCCCGAAGTCCGCCACGAGGGCGCGGCCTTCGTGGAAAAGGATGTTCTCGGGCTTGATATCCCGGTGGATCACGCCGTGGCGATGGGCGTAGTCGAGCGCACTCGCGACCTCGGTGGCGATCCGCACCGCCTCCGGGACTGGAAGCTGCTTCTCGCGAGTGAGCCGCGCGCGGAGGGAGACGCCCTCGATGAACGGCATCACATAGTAGAGGAGGCCGTCCACCTCGCCCGAGTCATGGAGCGGGAGGATGTGCGGATGCTGCAGGTTGGCGGTGACCCGGATCTCCGCCAGGAAGCGCTCCGCCCCGATGACCGCCGCGAGCTCGGGTTGGAGCACCTTGAGCGCGACCTTCCGGTCGTGGCGGACGTCGTGGGCCAGATACACCGTGGCCATGCCGCCCGCGCCGAGCTCCCGCTCGATCTGATAGCGCTGAAGCAGGGCTTCCTGGAGCCGGGCGATCATCATTGCCGCGCGCTCCCGGCGGGCTGCTCGAACCAGTTGAGCACCACGCGGAAGCTGCTCGAGAACGACGTGCCGGTGCCGCCCACGAACACGAACCAGGAGCCGTCGGGCGACACGTCGTACGGCGCGTGATAGTTGAGGGGCGCGAACTGGTTGGCGAAGAGCGCCTTCCCGCGCCCGAGCTCGAGCGTCGCGCCCACCGAGCGAACGGGGACCGCGATCAGCGAATCCCTGGAGAGGAGGAACAGCTCGCCCACGCGGGGATTCCAGCGGGGCGACGCGCCCCCGCCCACCGAGGCCTGATAGCGCGGCCCGGGTCCCCCGCGCGACACGTCGAGCCTTCCGCCTCCCCCGATGCCGAGCGGTATTCCCTCCGCGATCGGAAGCGGCGGGCCCGCGATCCGCCTCCGGCGGGCATCGAATCGCACCGCATTCAGGGTTCCGTCGGCACTGGTGAAGGCGAGGAACCCCGGCTCGACATAGCGCGGATTGCTCCCGGCCTGGCCGAGCACCGTGACCTTGCCGTCGGAGAGGGAGAGAACGGCGAGCTCGGGCGGGCGGGGCGAGGCCGGGGAGGCCAGGGTCGCCAGGACGTGCGTCCCGCCCGGCAGGGCGGTGGGGAAGAACACGCGCGGGTTAGGGCCCGGCGTGCCTCCCTCGAAGCTGCGCAGCGCCAGCGGCCGGACCGACCCTCCCTCGCCGGGAATGCGCTGCATCCCGCTCGTGGTCGCGAAGATGATCTCGCCCCGGTCGGTCCAGGTCGCGCCCCGGAAGCTTCCCGGGGCCCGGCCGATGTCGCCGATCGGGATCACGCTCCCCCCGCCGATGGGGACGCGGCGGAGCTGGCCGCTGGCCAGGAAGCCGACCCAGGCCCCGTCGGGGGAAGACGAGCTTCGACCCATCGGGACAGACCACGACCGGCGCGAGAGCTCGGGATGCAGCACCTTGATGGCGACGTTGCGGCGGTGGCGGAGGTCCTGGGCGAGGTACACCGTCGCCATACCACCCTGGCCGAGCTCGCGCTCGAGGCGGTAGCGGTCCGCCAGCGCCGTGGTGAGACGCGTCGAGATCTCGCTCATCCCGGCCGGCGGGGTGAGCCGGCCATCAGCGCGCCCGCAGGACCCGCGCGGCGCGGGCATAGAGCCGGGGCTTCACCCAGAGCACCATGCCGTAGCGGCGCTTGCCCGCGGTGACGCCGGCCGCGGCCGTGACGCTGATGCCCGCCTCGGCGAGCCGGTCGACGTGCCGCCGGACGGCGCCGGGCCGGTCCTCGCCCTGCACCAGGAAGCAGCGCTTTACCGCGCTGACCCGAAGGCCCAGCCCGCGAGCGACCCGCCGCACCGCGCCGATCCGATCGGTCACGAAGTCGAGCTGCGCCCGTCTCCCGCCCGCCGGAAACCCCAGATACCCAAGGAGATTCACCCCGGCGTCGGCGAGGCCGCCGAGCACCGCCGCACCCTGCCCGGCGCGGTCGCGAACGACGACGTAGCAATAGCGGGCCTTACGCACCTGATCTGCCATGGAGCCCTCCAGAGAGAGAAGAGCGAAACCGCACCCCCGCTGTCACCGCTGTCGGGACGGCCCGTAGGGGGCAGGATCCGGAATCGGCCGCGGGCGGTTCTGTCGCGCCGTGTTCCACGCCTCAAACATCCGCATCACGCGGTCGAAGTCGGCGCGGGTCTTGACGACCTGGTCGGCCAGGAAGCGGTAGGCCTCGCGCGCCTGCGCCGTCGGCCCTTCGTCCGACCCCCCGACGCCCTGGCTCAGATAAACGAGCTGGCCCGCGAGCTTGACCGGCCAGCGCACGCCATCCTGCCCTCGGCCCGTCGCCCGCACCTGGTGCAGCTGCTCCTCGACCGCGAGGAGCGCCGCTTCCAGCGAGTCGGCGGAAGCGGCCCCGCCGCCAGCCCCGGCATTCGCGGCGGCGACCGCGGTCTCTCGCTGCTCGCCGAGCTGTTTCCGCGCCATCTCGAGCCGGTTCACCATCCCGACCGCGTCCTCGAGGCTCGACTGGATCTCGCCCAGGAGCGCGGTCTGCGCCGTGATCCCCTCCAGATTACCGCCGCTGTTGGGGTCCTTGCGGA
>JBOHSH010000052.1:0-24093 GCA_050733195.1 Gemmatimonadales bacterium | reverse complement strand
GTTCCCCGTTCCCCGTTCCCCGTCTTCAGATCTCCCCCCTCTTCGCCAAGGCCGAGATCCGTACTCCGGCCCTGAACGCCAGCGCCATGATCGTCATGGTCGGCTGACCCCGCCCCGACGTCACCATGCTGCTGCCGTCGCAGATGAAGAGGTTCGGGACGTCGTGCGCGCGGTGGTCGATGTTCACGACCGAGGTGCCTGGGTCCCTGCCCATCCGCGCCGTGCCGAGCAGGTGGGCGCCGAAGTTCTGCACGTCGACGCCCCCACCCCAGACCTTCTTCGCCCCCGCCGCCTCCAGGATCTCCTTCGACCTGGCCGCCAGGAAGCGCATCATCTGGAGATCGTCGGGGTGGTCGGTGTAGGTGATGCGCATGGCGGGGAGCCCACGCTCGTCCTTGACCGTCGGATCGAGGGAGACCGAGTTCGTCTCGACCGGCAGCGACGTCGTGTGGCCCGTCACCATCATCGTGCGCGTGTAGTACTCGCGGAGGAGCCGGGTGTACTCCCGGCCCCACTGCGGCCCGTCGGGCGGCAGCCCGCCGAGCGCGAAGTTGATCGGATAGATCTGATAGCGGCCGTCGAGGCCGCCGCCGCCGTAGAAGCCGCGCTTCGGGTCCGAGTCGTAATAGTCCCACGCAATCCGGGTCACCTGCGCGCCCCGGTGCTCGTTGAGCGGGTGCTCGAACACCCCGAACACGCCCGGGTTCCCGTTGAACATGAGGTACTTCCCGACCAGGCCGCTCGAGTTCGCGAGACCCTGCGGGAAGTGCGGGGAGGTCGAGAGGAGAAGGAGCCGCGCCGTCTCTGCGCCGTTGCAGCAGAGCACGACCGCCTTCGCGCGCTGGCGCTGCTCGCGGCCCTGGGCGTCGAAGTACACCACGCCCGTCACCCGGCCGCGATCGTTGGTCTCGACCTTCGTCACGTAGCTCTCGGGCCGGACCTCGCAGCGGCCGGTGGCCTCGGCGACGGGAATCACGCTCGCGAGCGTCGAGCTCTTGGCCCCGTACTCGCAGCCGAAGCCCATGCAGTAGCCGCACTGCAGGCACGGCGGCCGGTTGTTGTGCGGCTTCGAGAGGATCGCCATCGGCGCCGGCTGCGGATGCAGCCCGAGCTTCGCGGCGCCCCGCTCGAACAGCACGCCCGACGACTTGACCGGGAGCGGCGGCATCGGATAGGGCCGCGACCGCGGAGGATCGAAGGGACCGACCGCGCCCGACACGCCGATCTCCCAGTCCACCTTGGTGTAGTACGGCTCGAGATCCTGATAGGTGATCGGCCAGTCGGCGAGCCCCGTGCCGGCGATCGTGCCGAGACGCGAGGCTTCGATGAAATCGATCTGGCGGAGCCGCCAGAAGTTGGCGGTGAAGTGGACGCTCGATCCGCCGACGAGCCGCGCGTACAGCAGCTGCCCGTTCCCCACCTTCGCTTCCTCGTCCGGCTTCCGTCTCCAGGAGACCGGACGCTGACTCGTGATGTGGCCCTGCAGCCAGTACTTGAACTCGTCGTGGTCGAACTGGGTCTGGTTGAGCCTCGGTCCCTGCTCGAGCACCAGCACGGTGTGCCCGGCGGTCGAGAGCTCCTTGGCCATGACGCCGCCGGCGGCGCCCGAGCCGACGACGATGAAGTCGACCTCGTCGGTGAGCGGGAAGGTCCGCCTCGAAGGAGCCTGCATGGTCAGCTCCTTCCCTGGGGCTGCGCGTCGTAATAGCCGAACGGCGGCTGGAACATCGGCTTCATCTCGTGGCCGAGCAGCTTCCAGCCCACCTCGTCACGGTTCCCGCCCCACGAGGAATTCGCGAACGTCCCGCAGATCGTCAGGAATCGGATCTGGCCGAAGATGGGGCCCTGCTCGACCGACTTGAGGAGCTCGTCGAGCTGCGCCGGCGTGAGCGCGGCGAGCGAAAGGTTGCCCGCCCACCTGGCCGCGGCCTGCTTCCGGAGCTCCACTACCGCGCCCGTGACCTGGTCCTTCTGCGGCGCCATGAACGTCCCGAGCGACTTGTCGAGGAAGTAGATCGCGCCGGCTTCCTTCGCACCCGGGCCGTCGTCGCTCGGAATGATTCGGCTCATCAGCGCTTCCAAGTCGGCCGCGTCGGCCGCGGAGAGGTTCTCGAAGGCCGGCCGCGGCACCTGCCCGCCGGCGTGCGCCGCGTGCGCAACCGCTTCCTCGACCGCAGCGAGGTCGGCCAGCAGCCACGTCATGCCGGCCGCGCCGGCCGCGGCGAGAAAGGCCCTGCGGGACGTGGGATCGTTCAACATGAGGGACTCCGGGTGGGACGTGTGGCCCTACGAATATCGCCCGAATCCGTTTCGGTGGCAGGGGAGCGCGCCATCCGCTTCGCCGATCGCTACCGCTTCCCGTGGACCGAGGTCCTTGGGAAGGTAAGAGACCATCCGTACCAGCGGGTGAAGAGCTGGAGCGGGCGCTCGGTCGCCTTGGGTTGGCCCCCGGTGTCGTAGAGTGTACCGCGACGGAGCACCTCGCCCGTCGAGAGGAGGAGATCGGTGCCCTTCCACGTCGCCCGGTCGGCCGCCGTGAAGATCGCCATCGGCGCGCGGGCCACGGGATCGAAGTAGATCACCACGCGCCGGCCGCCGAACCGGTCGAAGAGCACCTTGTCGGACTGGATCAGCGCATCGAGCGGGTAGTAGCGCGCGTGCTCCTCGTCGCTCCAGACGCCGAGCCCCACGTCCATGGTGGGACGGCGGGTGTCCTCCCGGCCCATCGTATTCCGGAAGAGGGGCATGAGGGCGGGGACCTTCTCCGCCAGCGCCGCCCACCGGGTCTCCCGCGCGATCGGCCGCTCCGAGATGGCGACCCGCGTGTCAGGGTCGGCGTCGAGCGCCGCCTCGACGGTGGTGTGGATCAGGTTCCCGATCGGGCCGAGCCGGCGCCCCGCGAGCGGACCGTCGAGCCCCACGCCGGTGATGTGATTCCAGATCGTGCCGGTCTCGGCATCCCAGAGGATGCTCAGGCCGTCGTAGAGCCCGCGGGTCTCGAAGGAGTGGACCTTGCCGTCGACGAGGGGAGTCAACCTGACTCCCGTGTTACAGACCACTCAGAACGACACCATCCACGGCTCGCCCGCGATCTCCCCCTGGGCGACGTGGTGATAGGCCATCTGCGAGGTGACCAGGGCCAGCCGGGTCTTGCCCCGCTCCAGAACGAGCAGGTTTGTCGCGTTTTCGACCCGCTTGTTCTCGAGCGCGTCCTTGAGCGGGACCGTGCTGGTGACCCGGAACGGCACGAACAGGACCGAGTCCGCGATCCAGGCCCGGCTGCGGTCGAACTTCTCGGGTGCCTGCTGGGCAGCGGCAGAGACGGGGAGGAGCAACAGGGCGGCAGTGGCGGCCCCGCGACGAGGCGGTTTCATGAAGCCCGGAGACCTGCGAAAGTGCCGAAAGCTAACCGGGACCCGCTCAGCCCGGCAGCATGCTCTTCACCACGAACCAGACGTTGGCCGGCCGCTCGGCGAGCCGTCGCATGTACCAGGGAAACCAGGCGGAGCCGTAGCTGATCAGCGTCTTCACCGTGCGGCCCTGCTGGGCGAGACGCCGCTGCGCCCCCATCCGGATCCCGTAGAGCATGTGGACCTCGTACTTGCGATCGGACACGCCGAGCGACTGCGCCTTGGCAACGATCCGGTCCACGAGCGGGAGGTCGTGGGTGCCGAAGATCGGCAGCGCCTTGCCCGCGGCCGCGGCGCGCAGCAGCTCCGAGGCGAGATCCTGGTACGCCAGATCGGTATCCCGCTTCGCGGCGAAGGCCACGTGCGCGGGCTCCGCGTACGCTCCCTTCACCAGCCGCACGATGGGATTCAGGGGAAGCAGCGCGGCGAGGTCCTGCGGAGTGCGGCGGAGATACGCCTGGAGCGCGAGGCCGACCCTGGCGTACCGCGTCTTGAGGCGGCGATAGAGGTCGAGCGTGCGGTCCACGTAGCTCGAATCCTCCATGTCGATCCAGAAGATGGTGCCGGCGGACTCGGCCCGCGCGGCGAGCGTCTCGAGGTGCTCCGCGCACCTGTCGACCGAGAAGTCGAGGCCGAGCTGCGTCGGCTTGACCGAGACGTGCGCGTCGAGCCGGCGCGCCTGGATCTGGTCGAGGACCTGCAGGTAGTGGTCGCGAACGGTATCCGCTTCCGCGGGCGAATGCAGGTTCTCGCCGAGCTTGGTGAGGATCGCGCCGAGCCGGGCGCCCGCGAGGGATTCGGCGGCGGCGAGCGCGTCGGCGAGCTCCTCCCCGGGCATGAAGCGCTTGACCGCTCGGCGGGCGAAGGGCCGGGTCATCACCCGGTCGGCCAGCCAGGTGGAGCGCGAGAGGCGAAGGAGGAGGTTGCGCGCGAGCAGAGAGAGCCCCGGGAAAGGACGTGCGAATATGACCCCGCCGACCTTCCCCGGCCAGAGGCGCGCCGCACTAGCCCAGCTCCACCACTCCGAGCCTCGCGAAGTCGTGACTGTCGCCCTGGAGGTAGACCCATCCGTGACCGCCGCTCCAGACGAGCTGCCCCGCCCGCCGGTCCCTGTCCGGCCGCATCTCGTTGATCAGGAGGTCGAACCCGATCCTGGACCCGGGACCGAGCGTCTCCGGGATGGCCCCGATCTCCACGGTGACACAGTAGCCCGTTTCCGTGGGGGTCCAGCTCCCGCGCACCGGCACGATGCGCTCCGCTCCGGTCTCCCTCGCGTGGAGCGAGCCGTCCTGCTGCGGCACCATCAGGATCCCCGTCTGCACTCCGTCCAGATCCAGGTAGACCTGAAGCCCGTCGGAGTGGATATCGTCGGGATCGTTGTCGAGCTCGAGCGCGGGCGCGTCTGCCGGCCGGAACACGAGCTCGGGTTTGTCGACTTGGGCGGCGAGATAGAGCGACTCCCCGTCCCAGTTGAGCCAGGCCCGCGCGGCGAGCCGCTCGGGATCGTAGGGCTCCTCGCTCCTCCGGTACTGAAGCTCGTCGTCGAGCGTGAGCGGCTCCGTGGTGTCGAAGCCGCCGAGCGTCCCGTCGAGCGCCGGAGGCTCGTCGATGCGAACGGCCACGGCGTGATGAGGAGCCGTCTTCTCCGTGAACAGCGGCGCTCGGCGCTTGGGCTCTTGACGTGCGCCGCCGAGCGTGACGCGCTTGCCCTGGTCATCGATCGCGACGCCGGTTGCGCTCCACTGGTAGCGCGCTCGCCCTCCGGCCCGAAGGACCTCGATCGCCTCCGCCTCGACCCGGAGGCCGGTGGCCCGTCCCTCGCTCGCCTCCGACCAGTCGACGACGGCGGCCCAGCGCGCGGTCGCGGCACGGGCGCGAAACAGGAGAAACGGCCGCCGCGCCGGTGCGGTCGGAAGCCCCGGCGCCTCGACGCGGAAGAGCTCCGCGTCCGGTGCCGAGATCCAGAGCCGAAGCGAGCTCGAGCCGCTCCGGGCTTCGATCCCGATCGGGCCCGACGCTTCGGGAATGAATCGCTCGGCGTCGGAGAGAAATTGCGGCTCGAGCAGCGCCGCGTCCCAACGCCCGGGTGACGTCACGGTGACTTCACCCTGGAGATGCCAGGGCAGCTCGAGCAGGCGTTCGCTGCCCGCGTCGAATTCAACGAGGTCCACGAGACCGGACGGCCCGGCGACGATGGCCCGCCGGATCGGCCCCGCCCTGGCCCTGCACCAGGCATGCTCGGCGGCGCCGTCATACGCCTCGCACCAGGCGTCCTCGTCGTCCGCGTTCCTGCCGTCGATCAGGGGAGCGTTGTGCGCAAGCGCCGAGCGATACCAGGCCAGCTCGGGCACCACGTACGAGCCGGTGCCCGGATCGGGGAGCCAGTGCACGCCGCCCGCGTGCACGGTGAGGTGGAGCCGGTCGGGATGACCGTGACCGCCGATCGCTCGGCCGCATTCGAGGCTCGCGTAGCGTCCGTCGTGGCGGAGCACGGCGAGGCCCTGGTCGGCGAGCAGCGCGCTTGCCGGCTTCCACAGAGGTGCTTCCTCGAGGTGGTCGCCCATCGCCGCGAGCGCCCACCAGGAAAGCCGGGTGCGATCCGGCTCCGGCGCTCGCTCGAGCCCGGCGTCGTGGAGCCAGGCGTCGTAGTCGTCGGCCTGCGGTAGCGGTCTCTGCGCAACGTGGAGCGCGCCGAGCCAGGCGTCGAGCTCGGGATCGGGCCCGAGCCGCCCTCGTCCGACTTCCCAGATTTCGAGAAAGGGGGGCTGCGCCAGCGACACACCATAACGCGCGTCGCGGCGCGCCGGATACGTGAGATCCGGGAGTGCGGACACGCTGGGTGCGAGCAGCGCCGACCGGAAATGGGCGCGGAGCTCGGCGTCCTCGAGGAGGTTGATGCCGAGGACGTTGGCCCAGTCGAGGCCGAGCATCAGCCCGCGCAGCGCGAAGAGGTGGTAGTTCTCGCCCTCCCACCAGAGCCCGTCGTGGCCGAAGCCGTCGGTCAGATGGCCGAGGAGGCCGGTGCGCGATTCCACGGCCGAGCGGGCGAGCTCTTCGTCCTCGAACCATGCGGCGATGGCGGTGAGCGCCGCGGCGTGCCAGGTCTGCCGGTTGGAGAAGCCCTCGCCGAACTCGCCGATGATCGTGGCTGCCTCTTCCGCGACGCGGCTCACTCCGTCCGCCCGCTCCTCCGGGAGCGCTCCCGCCTCGCGCAGGACGAACGCGGCGGTCATCCAGGACGTGATCCAGAGCGACTCGAGGTAGGTGGAGAAGAAGAGGTGCGAGGGGCCCAGCACGTTGTCGCGGTTGGGCAGCTCGAAGTAGAGGTTCTCATAGGTCTCGAGCAGCTCGAGCGCTCGGCGGCCGGCCCGGGCGTCTTCCCGGAGCGCCGTGAGGAAGGAGAGGTCACAAAGCCGTTCGGCGAGCCAGAGATGCTGCGCGCGGGCCCAGTACCGGTGGTGCCGGTCGCCGCCGAAGCTCCGCCCGCAGCGGGGACAGGTGTGCTCGTCGGGCCGCCAGGGATGGAATCGGAGCGTGGTCCCGTCGCCGGGGCATCGCCCGCCGTCGCGCGAGAGGAGCGCCTTGACGCGTGGCACGACGGGGGGCGACTCGAGCAGCCGCTCGACTCGCAGGGCGAGCGTGTCGAGGAGCGCGCTCCGGTCCGGATCTTCCTCGATGCGGGTCCTGAGCTCGTCCAGACCCTGGGCTGTGATCACTATTCCGCCTCCGGCGGCGAGGGGGCCGGTACCAGGAGGCCCGAATCTATCCGCGGCCGCCCGGACGGGACTATCGTACGGGCGGCATGAGCGTCCAGAATCGGGGCGCGGACGAGTCCGCGCTGGAGGATCTGCTCTCGCGTCCCACGCCGCCGGTGGTGGAGGCGATGGCCGCGCTCGACGGCGACATCGTGATCCTGGGCGCTGGCGGGAAGATGGGGCCGAGCCTGGCGCGGCTCGCGGCGCGCGCGTCGCGGGAGGCCGGGGTGCGGCGGCGGGTGATCGCGGTGGCGCGGTTCACCGAGCGGCGGCTCCGGGGCTGGCTCGAGCGGGCCGGCGTGGACGCCCTCGAGTGCGACCTCTTCGAGCGGGAGCTGGTGGCCCGCCTCCCCGACGCGAAGAACGTCGTCTTCATGGCGGGCCAGAAATTCGGCACCACGTCCGACGGGCCCGGAACCTGGGCGGTCAACACCGTGCTGCCCGCGGTCGCCGCGGAGCGGTTTCCGCGCGCGCGGATCGTCGCGTTCTCCACAGGGAACGTCTATCCCCTTACACCGGCCGGCGGGCCGGGCCCGTCCGAGAGCGACGACGTCAGTCCCGTGGGCGAGTACGCCCAGTCGGCGCTCGCCCGCGAGCGGGTGCTCGAGTTCTACTCCCGGCGGCAGGACACGCCGATGGCGATTCTCCGGCTCAACTACGCGGTCGAGCCGCGCTACGGCGTGTTACCGGACATCGCCGACCGGGTGCGCTCGGGCGAGCCGGTGGATCTCACGATGGGGTGGGTCAACGTGATATGGCAGCCGGACGCGAACGCGATCGCGCTCCGGAGCTTCGCCCATGCTGCGGTCCCGCCCTTCGTCCTCAACGTCACGGGGCGGCCGGCGCTCTCGACCCGGGCGATCGCCGAGCGTTTCGCGGAGCGGTGGGGCGTCGAGCCGCGATTCACGGGCCAGGAGGCGGACACGGCGCTCCTGAGCGACGCGTCGCGGTGCGAGGTGCTGTTCGGCGCGCCGGAGACTCAGCTCCGGGAGATGGTGGAGCACGTGGCGTCGTGGATCGAGCAGGGCGGGCGGTCGCTGGGCAAGCCGACCAGATACGAGATACGCGAAGGGAAGTTCTGAGTCAGGTCACCACGACACTCGCTTCAGCTTCTGTATCCCATCCTCATCCGTGTGCGCCACATAGGCCCCACGCTTGCCGACTCCGACGATGTGCTCCCGGGGTGGCAGCTCAACGGACTCGTCCAGCTTTCCCCGGCGATTCACGATGTCATATCGGTTTCGGGGGTCGCGAGCTGTCGGAATGCGTCGAATCGCGAGCCGGCCATCGGGCAGAGCGATGAGTGGCGCCAATTGAAAGGGCGGCAGGTGCGAGAGCCAATTGGACTGGAGCTCTCGCGGGACCGTGCGCCCTCTTTCGCGCTCCATGCGCGCGAGCTGGGCTCGCCGTTCAGCCGCATCCACCGGTTGCCTGGAAAACGGCAGTGCCCCACCCAGAACCCAGGTTCCGTCGGGGGTTCTCCAGTCCACCCGATACGGCTCGAGCCGAGCGACGGCGAGCCACCCATCTGGATACAGCTGGACCTCCTCACCAACAGCTAAGAGCGGACGCCAGTGGATGTATTGTGTGATCTTCCCGGTAGCATCCTGATCCATGATCACCGCGGCGGGTGCCGGCCCCAGGCGGGTGAGGGTATCAACGTGCTTTGCTTTCGGATCGAGAAGCAGCACCACGATGGAATCGGTTGCGACCTGTCCATGCATGATGCTCAGGTAGCGCCCTCCCATATCCGCACCGGCCAGAAGACCACCCCTGGCCGCCCACGACGGCGGCGGCATCGTGCTCTCGATCGAGTCGCCTTTGAACAAAACCCATCGTCGTGTCCCGGCATCGAGCATGACTGTCAAGTCGGTGCCGGAGGCAAACAGGGATGAAACCGACCGGTACTCTCCTGGACCACTCCCGTTCCGACCCACGGTGGTGGAGGCAGCCGCTGCAAAGTCCACTACGAAGAGCTGGGCGGAGCCGGCATCAGCAACCAGCACGCGACCATCGCTCAGCTCGCGAACCCCGGCGATTCGAGTGAATTCAGTGTTCGTGGTCCCGGTAACCGCACCAAGCTGTCGGTGGGGCACTGATTGACCCGCCAGCAGGATACCCGGGAAAGCAACACCAATGACACCGCACAGGACAGCGGATCTCATGCTAAGGATTCCCACTTATCGCCTCCGTCGTGCACACCGGGTCCGGCAAGGAGGATGCGGCTGATATCTGTGGACTCGGTAATCCGGTCCCACGACTGCCGTCCACGCGCGAGAACCAGCCTGGCTAACTTGCAGTGTTCTGAGACCAACTAGGCAAAGATGCACGAAGAGGGGTTCTGAGGTGGCCGGGGGCGCCCTTCCGCGGGCCGTGGGCCAGGCACTCCGGCGCGGCGTGGCGATCCCGGCGCATCCCCTGGCGCTTACGTCCTCGCGCCGGCTGGACGAGCGCCGCCAGCGCGCGCTCACCCGCTATTATCTCGACGCCGGCGCGGGCGGCATAGCCGTCGGCGTCCACACCACCCAGTTCGCCATCCGCCGCGCCGGGCTGCTCGAGCCAGTGCTCGAGCTCACCGCGGAGACCGTGCTGGAGCACGAGGCTCGGCGCAGCCGGCCGATCGTCCGTGTGGCGGGCGTCATCGGTGCTACGCGTCAGGCGGTTCGCGAGGCCCGCCTCGCTGCGGACTTGGGCTTCCACGTCGGCCTGCTCGGTCTCGGCGCGCTCGCCCGGGCGTCCGACCGGGCGCTCATCGCCCACGCGCGCGCCGTCGCCCAGGTCATCCCGCTCATGGGGTTCTACCTCCAGCCGGCCGTCGGGGGCCGGAAGCTCGGCTACGCGTTCTGGCGCCGCTTCGTCGAGATCGAGCGCGTCGTCGCCATCAAGGTGGCGCCGTTCAACCGGTACGACACCTGGGACGTGGTGCGCGCGGTCGCGGACGCGGGGCGGGAGCGGGAGATCGCGCTCTATACCGGCAACGACGACAGCATCCTGGTGGATCTCCTCACGGTGTATCCCCTCCTGCCGCCGGGCAAGCGGCGCGCGACCCACCTCCGGTTCGTCGGCGGGTTACTCGGCCACTGGGCGTTCTGGACCCGGCAGGCGGTGAAGCTCCTCGAGCGCACCCACCGCCTGGTGCGTGGCCGCAGGCTGGGCGGCGCGGTCCCCGCCGGCTTCCTCGGACTCGCGGCGCAGATCACCGATGCGAATGCGGCGGTGTTCGACGCGGCCAACGGTTTTCGTGGATGCATTCCCGGCATCCACGAGATCCTGCGCCGCCAGGGGCTCCTGCGCGGGAGGTGGTGTCTCGACCCACGGGAGGAGCTGTCGCCCGGGCAGATGCACGCGATCGACCGGGTCTGCCGGTCGTATCCCCATCTCACCGACGACGAGTTCGTGCGGGAGCGGCTGGATGGCTGGCTGCGCTGATCAGCGGGGCGGCATCGTGCAGCCCTATCCCGCGGCCCATCCCCACATAGTGAGCGGCGTGGCCGTGGCGCGCCGAGTTGTCCTGTACGATTGGCTCCGCTTTCTGCGGGCGGAGGGGCACGTGTTGGTGCGGAAGCCGACCCTGCTGCCCCAGCAGGCTGCCAACCGCCCCGGAAGCTCCGCCGTGTGGCGTGCTGCGCGACAACGGCTCGAGCAGAACCCAGCGCCACGTCCGTGGCTGGAGTGGTTGAACCGCCCTCCGCAGGAAGCCGCATGTTTGCTTACGCTGGAAGGCCACGGGGAAAGCATGGCCCCGTGCGCGTTCTCCCCGGACGGCACGCGCATCCTCTCCGCCTCGCACAACGGGACGCTCACGCTCTGGGACGCCGAGAGCGGTGCGGAGCTGGCCGCCTTCCGCGGGCACACAGGAGCCGTGACCGTCTCCGCCTTCGTTGGCGACGGGGCCCGCATCATTTCAGGGTCCAGGGACGCGACCCTCCGGATCTGGGACTCGGAGAGTGGAACGGAGCGCCTCCGGCTGACTGGGCATGCCGGAGGGGTGAACGCATGCTCTCTCTCCGCGGACGGCACCCGAATCGTCTCAGCATCCGACGATCACACCCTGCGGATCTGGGACAGCGACTCAGGCGCGACGGTCGCCATCCTCACGGGTCACGGCGATCCCGTGCGAGCCTGCTCCTTCTCGCCCGACGGCACCCTGATCCTCTCCTCGAGCGCGGATGGATGGATCGGAATCCTTCCGGCGCGCGCGGCGGGCGGCACCGACGTCGGTGCCCCGGAGCGTTTTCATTCCCCGCAGAACTCCTTGCTGCTCTGGGATGCCGAACGCGGGACGCTCCTCCATACGCTGGCAGGCCACACCAAGGCGGTGTGGCGATGCGCCTTCTCACCCGACGGTAGCCGCATTCTCTCCGCCTCGCTCGACGGCACCCTCAAGGTCTGGGATGCGACGAGCGGCGCGGAGCTGCTCACCCTCCGCGGCCATGACGACAAGGTATGGACCTTCGCGTTTGCGCCGGATGGACGTCACGCGGTATCCGCTGCAGAGGCCTCGTGGGACCATGGCCCACGAGTCTGGGATCTGGAAGGCGAGACACCGCCGCTCGTCCTGCGTGGCCACACGGACCGTGTCTATGCCTGCGCCTTTTCGCCGGATGGCAACCGGATCGTCACCGCCGGCGCCGACAAGACCGTCAGACTCTGGGACGCCGCCTCGGGACGGCATCGAGCCACGCTCGAAGGTCATACGGCGAGAATCTGGACGTTGGCGGTCGCACCTGACGGCATGAAGGTCGTCTCGGCCGCGGATGACGGAAGGCTGAAAGTCTGGAATGCTGCTGCCGAGGGAACATTCGCCGACGTCCCCGGTCACGTTCAGGACGTTGACGACTGTGCGTTCTCGCCGGACGGCCGCCGGATTCTCTCGACCTCGGAAGAAGCTTTCCTCCTGTGGGACGCCGAGAGCGGCCGGGCGGGGAGCGCAATCCCTTGCCGCGGGTGGCTTCACACGCCGTGCGCGTTCTCACCGGACGGCGCTCGCGTGGTGCTCAATACGGATGAGAACATCCTGGTGGTCTGGGACCTCGGACGGAGCGCCGAAGTGGCGCGGTTCGGCGGCCACTCGATGGACAGCTTCATTTGGACCTGTGACTTCTCGCCCGACGGGACGCAGGTTCTCGCCGCCTCGACCGAGTCCACCCTGCAGCTCCGGGATGTCAGGAGGGCCAACGAGGTTGCCCTGCTCACGGGGCACCAGGCCGGAGTCCGGTGCGCGGCATTCTCCCCCGACGGGATGCGGATCGTCTCGGGTTCGCTCGACGCGACGGTGATGGTGTGGCGAACCCGCCGATCGGGCTGGCGTTGGCCCAGCAGCCGGCTGCGCGAAACGCAAGTTGCGCCGGAGCTCATCCTGTCGGGGCACCGGGGGCCGGTGCTGGCGGCGACCATCTCACCGGACGGAACCTTGATCGCTTCGGGTTCGGAAGACGGGACGCTCAAGCTGTGGCCGCTGCACCGATCTGCGGAACCGATCACCTTGAATGGGCACGTCGGGCCGGTGCAGGCGTGCGCCTTTTCGCCGGACGGCACCCGGGTTGTTTCCGCGTCGCGCGATGGCACGCTCCGGATCTGGACGGTCCGAGGCCCGCTGAATGTCGCCCTCCCGGCTGGTCACGACGGCAGCGTCACCGCCTGCGCATTCTCGCCGGACGGGCGCTGGATTGCCTCGGCGTCCGAGGATCACAGCGTCATCGTGTGGGACGCCGCAAGGCGGCGGAAGCGCGCCGAGTATGTCGTCGAGTCGGCGATCACCGTAATGCGCTGGAGTCCGGGCGGCAGCCGCCTGGCCATCGGGGCCCGCGGCGGAGCGCTGGTGATCGCCAAACTCCACAATCTGCCGTGCGGTCCTTCGTTCGCGACGGCCTGGCGTCGCCCGCGAAGGGGCTTCCACCGGCTGGGGCTGCGGCGCGACCGGAATCTTCAAGCCGGGTGTCCGTGTTGCCGACGCTGGTTCGTTGTCGCCGTTCCGGAGCTTGGGAGCGAGCGCAGCTGTCCGATCTGCGGCACGGTCGTGAAGCTCAACAGCTATTCAATCGAGGCCGATTGGCGGCCGATCGCTCGCGCGTGGGGCACCCGAGCCTGAGCTCCTCGAATCGCGCGTTCAATCTGCTTCCACTGCGGGTGCTTTCGCCCTGGACCCTTCAGCGCTTAACCCAACCCGCCGCTGACGGGGCGTTGGCGCGTCGGCAGCCGCGCGGATACGTTGAGTGGCCTCAGGTGCTGTTGGCCTCTACCGATGAATCGTTCAGGGTTACGCGCGGCAGCGTTGATCCTTTGTAGTGATGAGTTCGGGCGGATGGCTGAGGGGGAGCCATGATCTCTCGCATCTGGCACGGCTGGACCACCGCGCAAAGAGCGGATGCCTACGAGCGGCTTCTGCGCACCGAGATCTTTGAGGGCATTGCGGCGCGTCGAATCGAGGGCCTTCTGGGCATCGACCTGTTGCGCCGCCCCCTCGGCAATGAGGTCGAATTCGTCACGATCATGTGGTTCGACTCCCTCGACGCCATCCGGGCCTTTGCCGGCGCCGACCATGAGATCGCGGTGGTACCGCCGTCGGCGCGGGCCCTGCTCGCGCGTTTCGATGCCCGGTCCGTACATTATGAGGTGAGCGAACGCCGCACCCCGTGAGGCCCTGCCGGAAGGCACGAATGACCATCCACCGCGCAGCCTGCCTGCTGTCGATCCTGAGCATCGCTCTTGCCGGCACGACCCATGCCCAGCGGGCCGAAGGCGATACCCTGACCGTTCCGAGCGGCACGCTACGGCTCAAGGCTCTCTTGTGGATGCCTCAGGCAAGGACACCCGTGCCCGCCGTGCTCTTCCATCATGGCGGCGGCTGCGCCGACGTCCCACAAGCCCCTCGCAATCTCGGACCGCGGTTCGCCGCGCAGGGCTACGCCTTTCTCTGGCTCTATCGGCGCGGCGCCGGCGCCTCGCGCGGCCAGGGCGAATGCGCGTTCGAGCGGCTCGCCCGGGTGCGCAACGAGCAGGGTGATCAGGCGGCGCTGAAGCTGCAGCTCGAGCTGACCACGTCGAGCGAGCTGGCGGACGCAATGGCGGGGCTCGCGGCCCTGCGATCGATTCGCGGTGTCGATCCGGCCCGCATCGTCGTGGCCGGGCACTCCTTCGGCGGGCAGCTGGCGATGCTGACCGCGGAGCGCGACAGCACGGTTCGCGCGGTCCTCAACTTTGCGGGTGCGGCCGCGGTGTGGAGCCGTTCGGCCGGCCATCGCGAGCGACTGGTGCAGGCTATGAGTCGCGTCACGGTGCCGCTCTATCTCGGCTACGCCGAGGACGACAACGCGGAGCCCGGCCGGGCGCTGGCGCCGGAGCTGGTTCGGCTCGGGAAGGTTCACCAGCTGGCGATCTACCCGGCTGGTGGGCACAACTTCGTGTACCAGCCGGCGCACCCTTCCAACGATGACATCTTCCGGTTCCTGGCCGCGCATATCGCCCCCGTGTCGACGGTATCCGCCCAAACTCGATACGACGACATCGTGGTCGCAATCCTCGCCGCATGGAAGACGGCCGATGTTGTATGCCTGGGCGAGGATCACGGCCGACAATACGATTCCGATCTCCGAATCGCCCTCGTGAAGCACCCCGACTTCCCACGCACCGTACGCGTCGTCGTCATTGAATCAGCCAATCCGACTCATCAGGATCTCCTCGATCGTTTCATCCTGGACGGAGCGGCGATGTCGCGCGAAGAGTTGGCGCCGATCTGGCGCGACGCCAGTGGGGCGGAGGTGTGGGAAAGCCCGATTTACGAGCAGTTCCTGCGCGCAGTGCGGGAAGTCAATCTGCCTCTTCCCCGCGACCAACGGGTCCGCGTTCTCGGCGGCGACAGCAGAATCGACTGGTCCAGAATTACCAAGGGGGAGCAACTGGTCCCCCTGGTGAACCGGGGCGGCAACATACGCACCATCATTGCAGAGCAAGTCCTTGATGCGCATCTTAAGGGGTTGGCCATCTATGGTGCGGGCCACTGCAGCAAGCGTGGGCGAGGCTTTCCTGGCGACCTCGCGGGGAGATACGCCGCCGGCCGGATGTGGTCAATCTGGCCGCTCTTTCGCGCGAAGGGCGCTCACCGAGGGAAGGAAGTCTTCGGACTCGGGAGCCAGCCCGCATACATCGTCGTGAACGCCACGAAATGGAGTTCGCTGCCGGCCGCTGACTTCCTCGCAACCGAACGGTCCACCCTTGGCGAGGTTCTCGATGCGCTCGTATACCACGGGGACGTTGCCGACAGCGTGGTGCGGGCCGACCTGACCGTCTTGAAGACCAAGTACGGTCCCGAGCTGGCGCGGCGTAGCAGGCTCATCCAAGAGGCCCTCAGGCTTTGGCAGCGGCCCCGCTGATCGCGAGGCAGGCATGATGCCCCGCGTCCTCCGTCAAGGCTGCCTTCTCGCGATCGCCTCTCTGATCGCGGCAGCCTCCGCCTCGCCCCAGGCATCGTCGCCTGCGGCGCAGGCCGGCGCGCCGGGCCGCCTCATGCGGCCGGAGGATCTCTTCCGGGTCGAGCAGGTGAGCGCGCTGGCGTATTCGCCCGACGGGCGCATGGCCTCGGTGGAGCTCCGGCGGCCCGGACGCTGGCTCGATCGGGGCATTCCGACCGCCCGCCTCGCGGTCATCGACGTGGCCGCCGGAAGGCTCCGGGTGATCTCCACTTCGTCCTCCGCCTACGTCGGCTTCTTCGGCGCCGCATGGTCGCCCGACGGCCGCCGGCTGCTCTTTCTCTCGGTCGATACCAGCGCCGTGGTACGCCCGTGGCTCTGGACCGTCGGCAGCGGTCCGCCGAGGTTGCTGCCGGACCTGGAGCTCGCGGACGGAGCGGCCGACCCGCCTGTCGTCCTCTGGAGCGACGCCGAGCACGCCGTATTGACCCTGCGGGAGCCGGGAGCTGCCAATGAGGGCCCGCTCTACGCCAGCATTGTGCGCAACCGGAACGTGGCGGACGAGTGGTCCCGCGCCCGGAGCGGCCGAACGGCGGTCGCGGTCATGGATGCGCGCCGTCCTGATACCGTCGCGGCGATGCGCCGGCTCGCCTCGATGAACGTCCGCACCCTCGAGACGACCACGCTCGCCCGCGGACCCGTGCATCGTCCGAGGCTCTCCGCCGACCGCCGGACTCTGACCTACCGGAGCGAGAGTCCGCCGTTCGCCGCCACGCCGATGGCCACCTTCTTCGGCCCCGACGCCCGGGGCGAGGCGGCCTACGATCTCGTCAACTGGGGCGGGCGCGTTCATCACATCGATTCCCGGACGGGCGCGGCCGTGCCGCCGCCCGACACCGCGCGCCCGCGGGCCGGGGAGCCCGCCGCCCGACCGCTTCGTGTCGTGAGCGATCCGGATTCGGGAACCGCGCTGATCCTGACCCGGACCGGCAAGCCCGACACCGCGCTATGGAAAGGGAACCGCTGGGTGCGCGAGCTCCGGCTCGGACGCGCGGAGGCGGTCACCTACGCGGCGGTCGGAGGCCGGGAGCTCACCGGCTGGGTGCTCTATCCTCCGGGTTATGCGCCCGGGCGGCCGATCCCCATCGTCACCGTGGTCTATGCCGGAGCCATCTTCGGCCCGCGGGCGCCGCCCAGCTTTGACGTGCTGCGCGAGAACTTCGAGCATCCGCAGATGCTGGCGGCCCTGGGACACGGCGTGGTCCTGCCGTCCATGCCCGAGCCGGAGCCACCGATGCAGCGACACGCGATGGACTCGCTGCCGAACGGCGTACTGCCGCTGCTGGACACCCTGATCCGGCGCGGGATCGCCGACTCTCAGCGCATCGCGGTCCTCGGCCAGAGTGCCGGAGGCCATGCGGTACTCGGGCTCATCGCCCAGACCGGCCGCTTCCGCGCAGCGATCGCGAGCGCCTCGTACGCAAACCTTGAGAGCCTCTACGGCACCTTTTACGGCCAGTACCGATACGGCGACGCCGGCCGGCCGGAGCGGGCCCAGGTGCTGCGCATGCTCCAGTTCGAGCGCGGCTATTACGGCGCGGCCGCGCCACCGTGGGAGGAGCCCGCGCGCTATCGCGAGAACAGCCCGATCACGCGGGTGGCCTCGATCCGGACGCCGTTGCTCCTGATCCACGGTGACGCGGATTTCATCCCCGTCCAGCAGGCCGAGGAGATGTTCTCGGCACTCTACCGGCAGGACCGGAGGGTAAGGCTGGTGCGCTATGCCGGTGAAGGGCACACCATCAGTGCGCGGGCCAATGTGCTGGACATGTGGCGGCGCATTGCGGCATGGCTCGAGGAAACCATGCCGGGACGGGCAGATCGATGAACGAGTGTCAGGGACCTGCTCCAGACGATCGTCACCGCCGTCCTGGCGGCGAAGAGCAACCTGGTCAATTGCAGCCTATCTCTCGAGCAACGCCCTGGCCTCAGTGAGATCGGGGGTCTCGAACCCCTCCCGGAACCAGTCGTACACCTCAGCGAGCTCCTGGCGCCCCTCACCGGTGTTCCCGAGGCGCACGAGATCCATCGCGGCCCGGAGCTCGAGCGACCTGGCACCCTGCCGTTGAGCGGCCAGGATCGCCTGCCGTAACGCCGCCGCCACCTCCTCGCCGGCCGCGCCGGTCTGTTGCAGCGCCGCCGCCCGAAGCCGCCACAGCTCCGCCTCGTGGAATCGCTCCCCGGTACGCTCCACGAACGCCAGCGCTTCGCCCACACGCTCATCGGCCTCCGCCGGCGCGCCCACGCTCAGGAGCCCCTCGGCGAGCCATCCGCCCGACCACACCGACGCCCCGAGCTCGGTACCCGACGCCCGGTGCCCGGCGATGCCCTCCCGCATGAGGGCCACGCCCTCCTCCCCTCGTCCCTGCCCCACCAGCAGCTCGCCCTGGAGCAGCCGTCCCGCGGCCGAATACATGGGGAGCCCATGGTCGTCGGAGAGAGCGATCAGCTCCGTGGTCTGGGCCTGCGACGTGGTCGGATCACCCAGGAGCTGGTGCACCCACGCCGTGAAGAACATGGTCTGCGCGATCCCCGACGGGCTGCCCAGCGTCCGCGCGAGCGCCAGCGCCTCGTCGGCCCGCTGGCGCGCCTGATCGGGGAACCCGAGATACCAGAGAGTGAGCGACAGGAACGACAGGCACGCCATCCCCGAGTCGTAGCCGAACACGCTCGCGTCGGACTCGAACCGCTCGCGATCGTAGAGCGCCACGCCCCGCTCCAGGTGGCGCCGAGCCGCCCGGAGCTCTCCCATCCAGAGGTTGGTGTCTCCCAGCGCATCGTGCGCCACCAGCAGGAGCGAGCGATCCCGCCGCCGGTCGGCGAAGGTGAAGAGCTGCTTCGCGAAGTCGAGCGCCACGCCATACTCCGCCCGGAGCTCGTGGAACTCCCAGAGTCCGCGCAGGATGACCACGAGCTGCCGGTCGTCGCGGGCCCGCTCCGACAGCATACATGCCCGCCGGTAGGCCTTGCCGACCTCGGCGTCGCCGTAGCCCCTCGTCAACCGCAGCGCGTTGGCGGATGCGACCTGCAGCGCCAGCTCCCGGCGATCGCGGTCCCGTGATTCCGGCAGGCCCTCCAGCAGCTCGAGCCCCCGCGCGGCGAGCGCCGCCGACTCGCGGTTGGCGTGCACCTGGAACGCCTGCCTCGCGGCGGTGAGGAGGTACCAGGCCGCCTTCGCCGGCTCGCGCGCTCCCTCCCAGAGCATCGCCAGCTCCTGCGCCACGTCGGCCGTCTTGTCTCCCGACAGCGACTCGAGCGCGGCCGCGACCGCGGCGTGCAGCTGGGTGCGGCGGGTCGCGCGGAGCGTGGCGTAGAGCGCGTTCTGATAGAGCACGTGCACGAACCGGTAGCGGAGCGAGGGCGCGCGGTCCGCCAGCTCACGCTCCTCCACCAGCCGCACCAGCGCATGGACCCGCTCGAGCCGCTCGAGCTGCGCCTCTACCTCGACGGCCTCGAGGGACAGCGCCCGCGCGACTACCGCGGAATCGAACTCGTAGCCCTGCACGCTCGCCGCGACCAGAAGTGTGCGGCCCTCCTCGTCGAGCTGGCCGATCTTGCGCTCGATCATCCCGCGCACCGACTCCGGCAGCGCGCGCTCCAAGTCCGGCATCGCCTCGGCCACCGCCCATCGGGTCGAGCCGTCGGGACCCGGCGTCGCAGTCCGGATCACCTCGCGGTCGCGGAGGTAGCGCACCAGGTCGACCATGAAGAGCGGGCTGCCCTCCGTCTTCGCCAGGATCAGCGCCGGCAGCTCCGGCGGAAAGGCGTGCCCGGAGAACTGGAGCGCGAGATAGGCCTCGATGTCGTCCAGGCTCAGAAACTCGAGCTCGAGCTCGCGGCAGAGACCGCGCGACTGCAGGTCCGGCTTGATCTGGAGGAAGGGATGCTTCGCCAGCAGCATGTCGGAGGGACGGTACGTCACCACGATCAGCCCGGCGGCATTGGCCAGCCGCCCGGTGATGTAGGTCAGGAGATCGATGGTCGAGACGTCGGCCCAGTGGAGGTCGTCGAAGAAGAGGACGAGGGGCCGCACCTGTGACATCGCCTCGACGAACGCGCCGAGCTCCCGCTTCATCCGCTCCTGCGACGCCGACTCCACCTCGCGCCGGAGGGCCGCGCGCTCCCCCGAGTCTTCCTGGGTCGCCACCTGGGCGTACCAGGTCGGGGCCAGCTCCCGCATCGCGTGGGCAATCTCGGGTCCCTCGCTCCGGAGCAGGCCCTCGAGCGCCTCGAGATGCGGGAGGTACGCCTCGGTGCCCGCGAGCCGCTCCGAGCACCGGCCGCGCGCGATGGTCGCGGACCCCTCCGCGGCCAGCTCGGTCAGGAATTCCTCGACGAGCGTGGTCTTCCCGATCCCCGGCTCACCCGACACGCAGAAGAGCAGGCCCCGTCCCAGGCGGGCCGACTCGAACGCCGCGCGCAGCTCGGCGCGCTCCGCTTCCCGCCCGACGGTGTGCCGCACAGGAGCCCTGACCACTGGCCTGGCGGCCGTACGTTGGGCCGTCACCCATATGGGGGCATCGCGAGGCGCCGCCGACTCGAACGCCGCCACGAAATCCGCGACGCCCGGGAAGCGCTCGTCCGCTTCGCGGGCCAACGCCTTCTGCAGCGCGTCGTCGAGCTCCGAGGGCAGATCCGGCAGCTCGGGCGTGAGGCGCTCCGCCGCCGTGGTGAACCGCTGGACCAGCAGCGCCTCCGGCGTGAGGCCGGTCCAGGGCGGCTTGCCCGCGAGCATCTCGTACACCACGCACGCCAGGCTGAACAGGTCGCTCCGGCCGTCCACCCCCTCCTCGCCGAGCGCCTGCTCCGGGCTCATGTACATCGGCGTGCCGACGCTCGTGCCGGGGCGCGTGAGCCGCGGGTCCTGCGCCCGGCGGACCGCCCGCGCGATCCCGAAATCGGCGACGTAGGCGTGGCCGTCGGCGAGCAGGATGTTCTCGGGCTTGACGTCGCGGTGGATGACCTGGCGCTGGTGGGCGTAGCCGAGCGCGTCGCCCACCTCGCGGGTGATCCGGAACGCGTCGGCGAGCGGGAGCTGCCCTTCCCGGCGCATCCGCTGCCTGAGCGATTCGCCGGCGACGAACGGCATGACGTAATAGAGGAGGCCGCCCGCGTCGCCCGAGTCGTGGAGCGGGAGAATGTGCGGGTGAGCCAGCCCCGCCGTGGTGCGGATTTCGTTCAGGAACCGCTCGGCGCCGAGCGCCTGGGCGATCTCGGGCAGGAGCACCTTGATGGCGACCGGGCGCTCGTGGCGGAGGTCGTCGGCGAGATACACCACCGCCATCCCGCCCCGTCCCAGCTCATGGCGGAACCGATAGCGCTCGCCCAGGGCGACGGAGATCTGCTCGACGGCACCGGTCACGGGGGGAAAGATCGCGCGCCCGCGGCGCCGATGCCACGCTGAGCCTCAGGGCGCGAACCGGAGCACAGTATTGGGTCCGGGAAGCTCCGCGCGCCGTACGCCGCCCGCCGCGGCGGACGCCCAGCGGCGGCCGCTGCTGAACTCCTCGACCGTCTTGAATGCGCCGAGCACCTCGAAGCGCCGGAACATGTAGGGAAGGCCCTCCGAGGCCGGCCCTGGTCCCCGAGCCGTCAGACCAGGCGCGGGAAGTCGCCCAGGAAGGTCCGCAGGCTCCCCGAATCGAGCGCCGAGCGCTGGTCGGGTTTGAGGTCCAGCAGATCGAGCTTGGCCAGGCTCGCCTCCGGAATGCGGAGCGGCATGCCGGTGCCGAAGGTGAAGCGCTCGAGCCCGATCGAGTCGAGCAGGAGCTCGAGATGGTCTTCGGGCGGCCCCCAGATCCACGAGATGTCCCAGAGGATCCGGTCCGCCTCCTCCGGCGTCGAGCCGAAGTGCACCTGCTCGATGAAATCGCGGTCGGCGTGAGTGACGACGAGGCGCACCCGCGGGTCGGCCCGGACCAGCGCGCGCACGGCCCACGGAGGAAGCTCGGGAGCGCGGTCGTGGGGATGCCGCTGCCGGCCGTCCTCGAAGCGCACCGCGAGCAGGAGCGGCAGGCCCAGCTCCCCGCATTCCGCGGCCAGCGCCCGCATCTCGGCGCCCGAAGGGTCGAGCCCGTAGAAGGTCGGATCGCACCGCACCGCGGGCGCGCCCCGCTCCGCCGCCTCGTTGATCACGCCCGCCCGGTTCTCGAGCCCCGGGTGCGCCGCCGGCACCGGCTTGAGCCGCGCGTGTCGCTCGGCGACCGCGTAGAGCCCGGCGTTCCCCTCGGTCGGATCCCGCCAGAACACCGCCGACAGATCCGAGACCCAGGCGTGCTCGATGCCGGCGCGGTCCATCGAGGCGAGGAGCCCGGCCGGCGTGCCGCCTTCCACCTTGCGCCAGGGGTACTCGCCGAGGAAGGTGTTCACGTCGACGCGCATCAGTCCTTGAAGCTCCCCTTGGGAAAGATCGCGGCCGCGTTGCGCCAGCGGACCTGCTCGAGCTGGTCCGCCGGCAGGAGCCGCTCGAGATACCGGAGCTTCGCCCACCCCGTGTCCATCGTGATGTCGCACCCCCAGAGAAGCCGCCCCGCGCCGACCGCGGCCACACAGGCCTCGAGCATGCCGCCGTCGGCGCCGCTGCCGGAGAGATCGACGAAGACGTTCGGCAGGAGCGCCACGGCGTGGAGCGAGTGGAGCCAGTCGCCGCCGCCGCCGAGGTGCGCCAGGATGAACGCTACCTGGGGGTGACGCCGCGCGAGGGAGCCCAGCTCGACCGCGTCGGACGCTTCCTGGCCGGGCCACTCCCGGCGCCGGTTCTGCCAGACGTGCTGCAGCACCGGGAGACGATGCCGCCCGGCCTCCTCGCAGACCGGGTCGAGCAGCGGGTCGTCCGCGCGCCGGCTCGCCGCCAGCTTGACGCCGATCATGCCGAGCGACAGGCACCGGCGGATCTCCGCGATCGCGTGCTCGGTGTAGTTCGGGTTCACGCAGGCGTAGCTCCGGATCCGCTTCGAGCTCTGGTGCTCGATCCGGATGAGCGCGTCGTTCCCCGCCGAGACGTCGTCGGGCGACGGGAAGTAAGTGGGCGAGGTCCGGCCCCAGGTGCCGAGGATGGACGCCACGTGATGAGTGATGCCGATCCGCTCCCCCGCGCGGAGCCGGCTGGCGTTCCGCTCGGCCCAGTCGGCGCGGAGGCCGCCCGGGTGATGGAAGTGCGCGTGCACGTCGATCAGCGTCACCCGGTGCGCTCCAGCACTTCGGTGAGAGTGCCGAGCGCCTGGTCGATCGCGGCCTCGTCGTGCGCCAGCGACACGAAGTTGTAGGCGGTCCGCTTGAAGAGGAGTCCCCGGTGGACGCACCCCTGGGCCACGGCGCGGGAGACGTCCTCGCTCACGAACCTGAGATGGCACATCTCCGGGATGCCCGCCACGCCGGTGACCAGATGGGGATACCGCTCCGCGCACCGCGCGAAGCCCGCGTGGAGCCGGCCGCCCAGCTCCGCGAGCCGGGCCGGCAGGTTCGTCTCGCGCGCGACGCCGATCACGGCCCTGGCGGCGGAGAGGGAGACGAACTCGGTCGCCATGGTGGAGGAGATCCAGGTCTTGTCCACGAGCCGCATGCACTCCGCCTTCCCGCCGACGGCCGCGAGCGGATAGCCGTTGGCCAGCGCCTTCCCCAGCACGACCAGGTCCGGCTCGCCGCCCCACCGCGCGGCGGCGCCGCCCAGGGCCACGCGGAGCGCCGTCTTGATCTCGTCGAACACGAGCAGCGCGCCGACCCGCCGGGTCTCCGATCGGACCGTGCTCAGCCACTCCGGCGTCGGCTCGGCCTCGATGACCGGCTCCACGACCACACAGGCGAGCGCGTCGCCCGCTTCGCCGATCGCGGCCGCCGCGCGCTCCGGGTCGTTGAAGGGAATCTCGCCGTAGAGCTCCTTCGTGGCCGCGGGCACGCCGGGCTCGCCGCTGCACCAGTCGAGCCAGCCGTGGTAGCCGCAGCCGATCACCCGGTCGCGTCCCGTGGCCGTGCGCGCGAGCCGCACCGCGGCGGCCACGGCCTCCGCCCCGCTCTTCAGGAACCGCACCGCCTCGAGCACCGGCATGAGGAACGCGAGCTCCGCGGCCAGCTCCTCCTCGTCCTGCGGCGCGAGCGGACCGATTGCGCCCCGCTCGACCGCCTCGACGACGGCGCGGTTCACCTCGGGATGGCCGTAGCCCAGGGCCACGGCCCCGAGCGCCATGATGAGATCGAGGTACTCCCGGCCGTCGGCGCCCTGGACCCGGCACCCGGCGCTCGAGGCCATGCGGCTCGGCACGCCGGCGGAGTCGCCGTAGAGCGCTTCGGGCCGCTTGCTCCCGGTGGAGGTGAAGCCCGCGACCGTCATGGCGCCGCCTCGACCCGGACGCCCTCGAGCGCCCACGTGAAGTCGAGCACCCGCGCACCGACGCCCCGGGCGGCGCTGGCGGCGGCGATGGGATCGGAGGCGAGGAAGAACATCGAGCCGCCCGCGCCGGCGCC
>JBOHSH010000051.1:0-7254 GCA_050733195.1 Gemmatimonadales bacterium | reverse complement strand
CACTTCCGTCCCTGTAGCCGATCCCGCACTGGTGCTGGGTGTCGTGGTTCTGGAGGAAGACGACCGCCTTGTCGGAGGGCATGAGACCCCACGCGGTCTCGGAGAAGCGATTGCCCGGCGTCCCGTCCGGATTGAGCTGGGAGATGCGCTGCTGCCCAAGCCGGCGGAACTTGTCCCCCACGCCGACGAACGTGAACTCGGTGATGTCCGCCGCGCCGCCCGAGGAATAGCCCTCGCCGAAATAATCGCGCGTTGAGAGCGCCTCGCCTCCCCCGGCGATCACCTCGAGAAAGACGTAGGGCAGCGGCCGCCCTTCCCCCGCCAGGGTGCGGTTCACCCGCCCAAGGACGTCGTCCAGCTCCACCTGCTGGATGTGCTTGGCGGCATCGATACGGAAGCCCGCGACCCCGAGCCGCGCGAGCGTGAGGAGGTAGTCGGCGATCTTCTGCCGCACCGGGGAAAGCCCGGTGTGCAGATCCGGCAGCGAGAACAGCTCGCAGTCCTGCACGTTGGCCGCGCTCTGGTAGTTGGTGATCGCACACGGCGTGTGGAAGTCCGTGGACGTGTAGAGACCCGGGTACTCGTACTTGCTGTACGCGGTCCCACTGCTCCCGACGCCGGGGCTCGGGAAGTTGGTCATGTGATTGATGACCGCGTCGGCGATGATGTCGACGCCGGCGGCCCGGCAGCGGCTCACCATCGCGGCGAGCTCCGCCCCCGTTCCGGAGCGGCTCCGCGCGATGCTGTAGCTCACCGGCTGATAGCGCTCGCTCCAGGGATAGTTGGGCGGCTCGAGACTGTGCTCCTGCGGCGGCGAGATCTGCACGGCCTTGAACCCGGCCGGGCCGAGCACGGTCTCGCACTCGGTCGCGATGTCGTTCCACTTCCACTCGAAGAGATGGACCGACACGTCGCCCGCGGCCATGTGCCCGGTGGGCCGATAGGCGGGATCGAGTGTGGGACGCCCGGGTGGCGGATTCCCGCCGCCCGGCGGCGTCGGCACACTGTCCCCGCCGCACGCAGCCGCGATCAGAATGAGGAGGGCGGGAACGCGAAAGGGCGGCATGGCTCTAACCTACAACCGTGCCGCCCTTCCGTCTGTCCGTCTGCCCGTCTGCCCGTCTGATCAGTACCCCGGGTTCTGGGTCAGGTTCGGGTTCGCCACCAGCTCGTTCGCCGGCAGCGGGTACAGGTTGAGGTGGGCCGCGGTCGCCGTGCCGGCCGCCACGCCGCCCTTGAAGGCCCAGAGGTACGAGCCACCCGTGAAGAGACCATAGCGTACCAGGTCGGTCCGCCGGTGCGCCTCCCAGAGAAGCTCACGGCCGCGCTCGTCGAGAACGAACTGCAGCGTGAGCTGGCCGCTCGTGATGTTGCCGCTCGTGTTTCCGAACGCGCGCTGCCGGAGGGAGTTCAGGTACGTCGTGGCCTGCGCCAGGCTCCCGCCGCCGCCGCGCAGGTGCGCCTCGGCGTAGATGAGGTACGCGTCGGCGAGCCGGAACATCGGGAAGTCGGTGTCGACGTGCGTCGGGTGCGAGCCCGCCGCCCCGGTCGAGGTGCGGTTCCGGAACTTGGGCGCCGCGATCCCGTCGTTGAAGTTGCCGATGCTGCTCACGTTGACCGACTGCCCCGACGTATAGAAGAGCGACGCGCGATTGTCGCCCGCCGTGAAGCGGTTGTAGGCCTGCTGCTTGAGCCGGAGGCCCCACCAGCAGCCGTCGATGCCGTAGTCGGAGGCGTTCATGCTGCCGCCGCACGACGCGTGCACCAGGAACGTCATCCCGCCCCACGTCTGCGTCTTGAGCCCGTCCTGAGTCACCGCGAAGACGATCTCCGGGGAGGTGTGGTTGTCGGCCAGGAAGAGGTCGCGGTAGTTGTCGTCCAGCGCGTACGGGCCGGCGATCACGGCCTGGGCCGCGGCCAGGGCGCCCGCGTAGTTCGTCGTGCCGGTGTAGACGCCCGCGTTGAGGTAGAGCTTGGCCAGGAGCATCTGCGCCGCAAGGCGCGTCGCGCGGCCGTAGTTGGCCGCACCCGGCGCCGGCAGCGCGCTCTGGATGGCCGTGAGCTCGCTCACCACGAAGTCGTAGATCTCCGCCCGCGTCGCCTGCTCCGGCGGCGTCGAGCCGAGCGCGTCCTCGTCGGTGACGAGCGGGATGTTCCCGAAGAGGTCGATCCCGTGCCAGTAGCTCAGGGCCCGGAGGAACCGGGCTTCGGCACGGTACTCCGCGATCTGCGCCCGGAGCGTCGGCGAGGTATGGCCCCGCGCGTCGAGCTTGGCGTCGGTCGTCTGGCGCAGGAACTCGTTCGCCATGCCGACCTGGAAGAAGATCCGGTAGTACATCGCCACGACGAACGAGTTGGTCACCGCCCACGTCTGGGTGTTCATCTCGGGGAGACCGACGTCGCCCCAGCCGATGACCGCCTCGTCGGTGGGCAGCTCCTCCGCCTCCCAGTAGAGCCGGAGGTACTGCGAGAAGCCCTCGTCGATGCCCGAGATGTCCGGGCGTCCGGCGGCCCCCTGCTGGCCGCTCACCGCGAGCCCCGCGTAGACCCGGGCGATGAAGGCCCGGTACGAGCCCGGGTCGTTGAAGATGTTGGCTTCGGTGACGGTGCTCTTCGGCTCCACCGTCAGGTCCGTGCAGCCGGCCACGGCCAGGAACAGCAGGGCACCCGCCCGCGCCGTGAAGGTTCTGAGGCTCATTCGTGGCTTCCTCTCTCGAAGGATCGAGTCCATGGCCGTGTCTAGAGCTTGAGGCTGAGGCCCGCGGTGAACGTGCGCGCCCGCGGGTAGATGTTGTTGTCGATGCCGATCAGTCCGGCCGTCGGATCGACGCCGCTGTATCCGGTGATCGTGAACGCGTTCTGCACCGTGCCGAACAGCCGCACCGGCTGGCGGCGATAGGTGAACGTGTAGGCGAGCGTCAGATTGTCCATCCGCAGGAACGACGCGTCCTCCACGTAAAAGTTGGAGAGGTACTGAGGAGTCTTGAACCCGGTCTCGAGCACCGACGTATGCAGGTTGTACGGCGACGCCCGCGTGACTTCCGAGTAGGTCCCGAGGTTGGACGACACGTTGTTGTAGACGTAGTTCCCCAGGTACGACCGCAGCGTGAAGCTCAGGTCGAACTTGCCCATCGTGAGATAGGACGAGTGCCCCAGCATCCACTTCGGGGCCGGATCGTGGAACGGCACCCGGTCGTCCTGGTTGATCGTCCCGTCGGCGTTCTGGTCGACGTACATCGCCAGGTCGGCCCCGGCGCCCTCGGCGTACACCGGCGTCCCGTCCGCGTTGAGCTTGTGCTCGTACACGTAGAAGGAGTTGATCGCCACGCCCGGCTGCAGCGTCTGGATCAGCGTGCCCACCCCGCCGGCCACGCCGCCGACCAGAATCCGCTGCGCCGAGCCCGCGAAGGGATTGATGCTCACCAGCTCGTTGCTGTTGCGCGAGGCGGTGAAGTCGGCCGTCCAGCCCAGGCCGCCCTGCCGGCCCTCGATCAGGCTCGCGCTCAGGCTGAGCTCGATCCCCCTGTTCTTCATGCTGCCGATGTTGGTCGTGACGAAGTTCGACAGGTTCGTTCCGGCGGCGACCGGCACCGTGAAGATCAGATCCTCCGTGTTCTTCTGGTACACGTCGATCGCGCCGCTCACCTTGTTGTCGAAGAGGCTGAAGTCGAGACCGACGTCGTAGGCATCGGTCGACTCCCACCGGATGCTCGGGTCGACCGCGCTCGGCCGGATCGTCGGGATGAACTCGTTCCCGAACTGCATCTGGGTCTGACCGTCGCCCAGCTGGTAGGTAGCGTACTGCTGGTAGTTTCCGAACGCCTGGTTCCCGGTTCGGGCCCAGGAGGCACGCAGCTTGAGGTCGGAGAACAGCCGTGAGCCCTGCAGGAACGGCTCCTGCGACAGCCGCCAGCCGACCGACACCGAGGGGAAGGTGCCCCATTCGTTGCCCTCGCCGAACCGCGAGGAGCCGTCGCGGCGGAGGCTGACCGAAGCCAGATACTTGTCGTTGACGTTGTAGTTGAGCCGGCCAAAGACCGAGATGAGCCGGCTCTCCTGGACGTCCTGGAAGGGCTGCACCGTTCGCGCCGAAGTCACTCCGTTGCCACCGAGCAGGTCTGAAGAGAGCCCCGTCGCCAGGATCCAGGGATACTCTGCGTGGGACCAGCCGTAGGAATAGCCGCCCGTCAGGTCGATGTTGCCGGGGGCGAAGCTGAGCGGCGTGGCGTAATCGAGATACGACTCGAGAGTGGTGTTGTTCTGGCTCTGGTTGGCGCGGTAATCGCTCCCGTCGGTGCCCGTCTTAGACTGACCGTGCAGGACGCTGGGCCAGAAGGTCTGGCGGTCGGCGCGGGTGACGTCGTATGCCAGGTTCAGATTGGCCCGGAGGCCCTCGAGGAACGGCACCCGATAGCGCGCCTGCACGTTGCCCAGACTCCGGTAGGTGATGCCGCGGTCCGTCGCCAGCGCCAGGATGGCCACCGGATTGTCGGCCGAGGTCAGGGTGTTCCCCGGCCAGTCGTAGTAGCCCGTGGGCGTCGCGTCGTCGAAGACCGGCTGCGTCGGTCCAAACTGCGCCGCGTTGGACAGCACGCCGCCCGGCGTGAACCGGTCGTCGTTGCGGGAGCCCTTGATGAACGCCCGGACGTCCAGGCGGTCCGAGAAGAGCCGCTGCTGGAGGTTGAATCCCAGCGAGATCCGCTCGGTGTTGGTCCCCTGAAGGATGCCGTCCTGGTCCAGGTACCCCGCCGACAGCCGCCAGTCCATCGTCTGGCCCGAGCCCGACAGCGCGAAGTTGTGCTCCTGGCCGAACCCGGTGCGATCCACCAGGCCGAACCAGTCGGTGCTCTGGTTCTGGAGCTGGCCCAGGTTCTGGGGCGCATGCTGCTGGACCGCGGCCCGGAACTGCTCGGCATTGAGCATGCTTGGGAACCGCGTGCCCGACGAGGCCGACATCGTGCCGGTGTATTCGGCCTGCGTGCCCGCCTTGCCCCGCTTGGTCTGGATCAGCACCACGCCGTTGGCGGCGTTCGCCCCGTAGATCGCGGCGGCGGAGGCGTCGCGGAGCACCGTGATGCTCTCGATCTCGTTCGGGTTGAGGAAGTTGAGTGGGTTGCGGCCCGCGGAGAGCCCGCCGCCGGCGCCCGTGCCGATCGGCACCCCGTCGATCACGAAGAGCGGCTCGCTGCTCGCGTTGATCGAGGTCGCACCGCGAATCCGCACCGAGAAGCCCCCGCCGGGCTCATTGTTGTCCACCACCTGGACGCCCGGGACCTTGGCCCGAATGAGCTCCTCGGGACTCACGATGCGGCCGGTGTTGAAGTCCTGCGAGGAGACCTGGGTGACCGCGCCCGTGATGTTGCCCTGGCGCTGCTCCCCGTACCCTGTCACCACGATCTCGGCGAGGTTGACCGCGCTGGCCGTGATAGCGATGTCCGCGTCCACCGTCTGCCCCGCCGCGACCGTGACCAGACGCGCCGCCGGACCGTAGCCGATCAGCCGGACCCGGAGGGTATCCCTCCCGGCGGGCACGCCGGCGAGGAGGTACTGGCCGTCGGGCCGGGTCTGGGCGCTCCGCGCGCCGAACGAGATCGTCACGCCGGAGAGCGGGACACCCGACCCCTCGACGGTGATGCGACCCCGGATCGAGCCGGTGCCCTGAGCGTAAAGCGGTGCAACCCAGGCCGCGGCCAGGAGTGCACCGATGATGCCTCGTCTCATACGTGGTCCTCTCGTAGCGTGGGGTTCAGGCGCCGGAGCGCCCTTCGTGCGGAGCTGCAGGGGTTTGGCAGCCTGGGCGACAGCGCGCCCGAAACCGGAAGCAGGCAGGACTGGCAGGCCCAAGAAGGTGACCTTCCCTACATACAGATGCTGTGGGATCGGCGTGAAGTTCCCCTAAAGGTCGGGGGCTGTCAAGCATCCCGGGACGCGCCCTCCAGCCGGATCAAACGTCCGACGTCGGATCCGCCGGGGCAGCCTATCTTCGAGGCTCGGCCCCCGGATCGAGGAGCTTTCCATGCGACTTTTCGCGGCGGCAACCTGCGTCGCCCTGCTGGTCCGCCCCGCGGCCGCAGGGGCACTGCGCCAGGACGATCTGGCCGCACGTCCCGCACGCCCCTCTCCGGCATGGGTCCGTGACGGTGTGGTCTACGAGCTCAACACTCGTCCGTTCTCCGATGCCGGAACGTTCAACGCCGTCACGGCGCGCCTGCCCGAACTCAGGCAGCTCGGCGTAACCATCATCTGGTTCATGCCGGTCCATCCGATCGGGCAGGAAAAAAAGAAGGGGACGATCGGCAGTCCCTACGCCGTCCGCGACTACTACAGGGTCAATCCCCAGTTCGGCAGCGAGGCCGATTTCCGCCGCCTCGTCCGCGAAGCCCACGGTCTCGGTCTCAAGGTCATCATCGACGTCGTCGCGAACCACACGTCGTGGGACAACCCGATGATGAAGACCCCTTCATTTTATCGCCGGGATTCCACCGGCCGAGTGCTCTCGCCCTACGACTGGTCGGACGTCGCGGCCCTCGACTACGGCAATCCGGCGGTGCGCGCCGAGATGAGCCGGATCCTCCAGCACTGGCTCAGGGAATACGATCTCGACGGCTTCCGCTGCGACGTCGCCTGGCTGGTTCCGGTGGACTTCTGGGAGGCGGTGAGGAAGGACCTCGAGAGGATCAAGCCCGACATCGTTCTGCTCGCCGAATCCCACGAGCCGCCGCTGCTCCGTGAGGCCTTCGACCTCGACTACAGCTGGCCGCTCTACCACGCCCTCAAGGACGCGATCACGGGCAGCCGGCCCGCGCGGGCGGTGCGCGAGGAGTGGGAGACCGAGCAGCGAAGGTATCCGCGCGGCGCCCTGCACCTCCGTTTCTCGGACAACCACGACGAGAAGCGCGCCGTCGCACTCTTCGGCGAGCGGGGAGCGCTCGCCGCCTCGGCGGTCGTGTTCACGCTCGACGGCGTTCCGCTCCTGTACAACGGGATGGAGGTGGGGGACGCCACCGAGAGCGGCGCTCCCGCGCTCTTCGAGAAGCTCCCCGTTTTCTGGGGTAGTCGGGACCGGCGGCCCGAGTTTCCGCAGTTCTACTCCTGGATGATCGGGCTCCGCCGCGACCATCCCGCGCTCCGCCGGGGAGCCCTGACCTGGATCCGGAATTCGGACGAGGACCGGGTTCTTACCTTCTTGCGGCAGCACGAGGGTGAGACGATTCTCGTGGCTGTGAACCTCTCCAACCGCCCGTTCCTCGGCAC
>JBOHSH010000050.1:0-59630 GCA_050733195.1 Gemmatimonadales bacterium | reverse complement strand
CTCGCGGCGAAAGTACCTGGAGATCGGGCTCCTCAAGCGGACCGAGATCGAGAACGGCGTGCGCCTGGACGCCGAGTTCCGGGTGCACAAGATCGACGACGAGGAGAGCGTGGCGTTCCTGGGGACGAGCTGGGAGTATTCGTATCGGGTGGTGGTGCGAGCGCCCTTTGCGGCCCCGCTTGTCAGATAGCCGAGGGCGAGCGCTATCTTGGAGAATCTCCAGGTACCGGGCTTCTTTCACCATGATGTTCCTGCCGACGATGGGCCGGGCGGGGCTGCTCATCGTGGCCTGCGCCTCTGGTTGCGGCGGCCGGGCTGAAGACCGCGTCGATCCGGCGCCGCGCGGAGCCGTCGTCGCCATGCCCGGCGTCGAGGCCGCCGTTCAGCGCCGACTGGCTCAGCTCGCCGCTCCTGATTCCCTGGTTCGCTGGAAGGCTGCCCAGGAGCTGGGCGAGATGGGCCCGCTGGCGTGGCGCGCGGTCCCTGCCTTGATCCGGGCTCTCCAGGATCCCCACCCCGGCGTCCGGCGGGGTGCCGTTGCGGCCCTCGGCGAGATCGGTCCTGATGCAGGCCGGGCGGCCGATCCGCTGCGCGTGCTCCTTCGGGACGCGGACCAGACGCTTCGCCTTCGCCTCGAGTATGCCCTCTTCCGGATCGAGCACGATGACCGGGTGGCGGAGGCCATCGCAAAACTTCGCCACCGGGATGCCGCAGTCCGGATGGCAGGCGCGCTCGACTTGATGCGGGAAGCCCCCGATGCCGCGGACGGGTTCCCGGCGCTGATTGCCGCCGCGGCGGACCCGAGCCCAGTTGTCCGCGCCGCGGCGATCCAGACACTGGGTCGGATCGCGACGCTGGGAGGCTCCGCCGGCCGGGGTGACTCACTCTTCATGGTGCTGACTCGTGCCGAACAGGATGCCGACGAGCAGGTGCGGAATGCGGTGACGGAAGTCCAGGGCCGGCTCTATCCGCTCCTGATGTCGGCGGTCAGGCTCGGGGAAGGTGACGCCGACGGCGGATTCCGCCTTCTCCTGGAAGCCGTAGAAGCCGATCCCCGGAATGCCGCCGCGTTGAGCAACCTCGGGATGCTGCTCCTCGCGCGCGGCAACCTGGACGAGGCCATCGACCTCCTCGACAGGGCGCTGGAGCTGGTGCCGCGGGACGCTCTGGCCTTTTATGGCCGCGGCCGTGCGCGGGGCCAGAAGGGTGCTCATGTGGAGGCCCTCGCCGATTACAACCGGGCTCTGTTTCTCGACCCGGAGCTCGGCACCATTTATCTCGATCGCGCTCTGCTTTACCAGGCGCGGAAGGAATACGACCTCGCGGTCGAGGATCTGGACCGGTGGCTGCAGCGGGCCGCCGATCCGGAGGAGCGGCAGGACGCCCATCTGCGCCGGGCCTACCTCTATGCCATCACGGCGCAGTATGCGCGCGCGCTGGCCGACGCCGATCGGGCCCTCGAGCTGGGTGCGCGCAACGCCACCGTCCACTACTACCGCGCCCTCGCGTTGGACAGTCTCGGCCGCGACGGCGAGGCCGCCGAGGCCTACCGGCGTTTCGCGGAGACCGCGCTCGGTCCCCACGAAGAGGGGCTGCGCGAGTCCTGGTCGAACGTGCGACGCCGCCTCGGGCTGCCCGCCGGGGCCGAGCCGAGAACCCGCGGCTCGTGATCGACGATGGACATCGCCTCCACCGACCTCCGATACTGGGCCTTCGTCAGCTATAGCCATACCGACGAGCGCTGGAGCCGGTGGCTTCACCGGAAGCTCGAGACCTACCGCGTTCCCCGCCGCCTGGTGGGCAGGCAGACCGAGCGGGGACCTGCCGTTCCCCGGCGCGTCATCCCCATCTTCCGGGATCGCGAAGAGCTGCCGAGCTCGGCGGACCTGGGCGAAAACATCGAGACCGCACTGCGGCAATCGCGGTATCTGATCGTGCTCTGCTCGCCGCGGTCTGCCGTCTCGCGCTGGGTGAACCAGGAAATCAAGACCTTCAAGGCCCTGGGCGGGGAAGACCGGGTTCTCGCCCTGATCCTCGAGGGCGAGCCCAACGCCGCGGACCATCCGTCGGCCGGCCTCCTCGAAGCCTTTCCCGAAGCGCTTCGGTATCGCGTCCGCCGCGACGGCTCGGTGAGCGCCGAGCGGGTCGAGCCGATCGCCGCCGATGTCCGCCCCGGCAGGGACGGCAGGAGGAACGCTCTCCTGAAGATCCTGGCGGGAGTGCTGGGGGTGGGCTACGACGAGCTCAAGCGGCGAGAGCGCGCCCGGCGAGTGCGCCGGCGGATCGCCTTGACCGCGCTGGCGGCTTCGCTCGCGGCGAGCGCCGCCGGAGGTTGGCAATGGCAGGAGGCTCGCCGCGCCCGGGCGCTCCGGGTCGAGCAGAGCCGGTCCGACTTCCTCGAAGGCGTCACCCGCCTGGAGCGGGGGGATCTGCGCGTCGGGCCGCTCTATCTCGCGAGGGCGCTTCGCGCCGATCCCGCAAACGCGCCGGCCGCGCTCCGGATCGCGGACCTGCTCCAGCGGCGCCGGTTCGCACACCCGCGAGGAACGGTCATGAGCCACGCCGAGGAGGTCCTCGCGGCGGAGTTCAGCGGAGACGGATCCCTGATCGCCACCGGCTCGCACGATGGGACGGCTCGGGTCTGGCACGGCGTCACCGGCCGACCGGTGACGCCGTCGCTGGCCCACGCCACGACGGTGCACGGCGTGGCATTCAGCCCGGACGGCACGAAGCTGCTCACGGTGAGCGGATGGCACTTCGACCCCGGGACCGTGATGGTCTGGGATATCGCGCGCGGCACGCCGGTCGGTTCCCCGCTGGAGCACCGCGAGTTCGTTTTCAACGCCGTATTCAATCCGGCCGGCGACCGGATCGTGTCCGCCTCCGCCGACCGCACGGCCCGCGTCTGGGACGCCGCCAGCGGGCGTCCAGTCCTTCCGCCGTTGATGCATCCGGACTACGTCGGTGCCGCACGATTCAGTCCGGACGGCCGCTTCATCGCCACCGGTTGCAACGACGGCAGGGTCCGGCTGTGGAGCGCTTCGACCGGCGCGCTCCGACTCACGACACCGTCCCATGATTCACAGCTGCGGGACGTCTGGTTCAACACGGACGGATCCCAGATGCTCGCCCGGACCGATCAAACGATCCGCGGCTGGTCGACGGACACCGGGGAAGAGCAGCTGTTCCCGATATCGGATGCGATGGGGGTCTTCCGTCTTCCCGGTGACCGCGCTGCCGTCGCCATTGTGGCGTCCGACGGCTTGATCCGGCTTCGAGACGTGCGAACGGGAGTCCCGCTCGGGCCCGAGCTGGGGCAGGGTGAGGCGGTGAAGGGAGCCGACCTGAGCCCCGACGGGCTCCGGCTCGCGATCGCCGCGGACAGCCTGGTCCGCGTGTGGGAGGTACCGAGCGGACGACTCCTGGCGGAGCCGATCAATGTGGACGGGGTCGTGTCGACAGTGCGATGGAGTCCCGACGGACGTGGATTGCTCGTGGCGAGCGGAGCGCGGAACCGCGGCGGATGGAGCCGGGTCTGGGTCGTTCCCGTGCCCGGGGAGGAGGCGCCCCGATCCATCGAGGGAGGTGGATACCTCGCGCGCTTCCGGGCCGACGGGCTCGTCATCGCCACGGCTCACGAAGCCCAGGGCGAGGGCGCGGTGACGGTGTGGTCGCTGCCGGGTCTCACGCGAACCGCCGGGCCCTTTCGCTTCGGGGGCCCGGTGCAGTCGGTCGAGCTCGACTCGGCCGGCCGGCGGCTCCTCGTGGCCGTCGGCTCGTGCGGGCGGGCAGGGGCGGTCCACGTCGTCGAGGCGTCGTCCGGCGCGCCGTCGTTCCCGCCGATTCAGCACCTCCGCGGTGCCGTGAGCGCGCGGTGGAGCCCCGACGGCTCGCGCATGGTCTCGGCTTCGTGCGGCCGGACGGTGCGGGTGTGGGACGCGACCACCGGCGCAGCCGTCACGGAGTATCTCGATCACGGTGACCGGGTCAACTCGCTCGACTGGAGTCCCGACGGAGCCACGGTGCTCACCGCGTCGGGCGCGCCGGTGTCGGGCCCGGTCGCCGATGTGGTGCAGCGTCTGCGGAATGGTGATGCCGAGCTGCTCCGGAGGCTCAAGGGCGCCGCGACAGGCCAGGTCCCCGCCGAAGAGGTGTTCAGAGACCCAACCGGCCAGGCGGCCGAATCGCCCGTCGACGCGGTCTGGATCTGGAATGCCGCGTCGGGCGCGGTCGTGCTCGGGCCGGTCATGTTCACGAATTCGGTGCATCTGGCCCGGTTCAGTCCGGACGGGCGGCAGGTCGCCGTCGCAGTCGGCTCCCAGTTCCGCGGGGGGTCCGCTTTTGCCAGGGTTCTCGATGCCCGGTCGGGTCAGGCGGTGACCGGCGAGATGCCGCTCGAAGGCTCGGCAGACTGGGTGGAATGGAGCCGGGACGGTACGCGGCTCGTGACGGCCCATTCCCCCCGGGGGTTTCGCGGCGTCGCGCAGGTCTGGGATGCCCGGAGCGGCGGTCCGGTCTCGACGGCCATGGTGCACCGCGGGACGATTCGCGTTGCTCGGTTCAGCCCCGACGGGCGCTGGGTGTTCACCGCCTCCGCCGACTCGACCGCCCGGCTCTGGGACAGCCGCAGCGGACGTCCGGTGACGGAGCCGTGGCAGCACGATGGCCCGGTCGAGTATGCCGAATTCAGCCCCGACGGCACGCTCGTCGTCACGACGACCGGCGGCCATCGGGTGACGATCAGGGAAGTCCCGCTGCGGACCCGTGGTACATCGTACCTCGAGCTCGCGACCGCGCTCGAGGCGGTGCTGGGTTCGCGGCTTTCGGACGCCGGGACCATCGCCCCCGCGCGCGGCACGATCGCGGAAGTCCTGGCGGCGCACCCCGTCCTGCGGAGCGTGTTGCCGTCGCGGTACGTCCGGTAAGAGAGACCGGCTCGGCGAATGAGTCACAGGGCGGCCGTGGTGCTTCTGACTGATCCGCCTACTGCTGGTGGCAGGATCTTGCCCGAGCTCGAAGCAAGCCGCAGCTTCTCCCCTTCTCCCCTCTAACGACGAGCTCCCCATGAGTCCGACCCGCTTCCCTGTGAAGCAGACGTTGCAGCTCGTGCTGGGCGCCTTGCTTCTCGGCTGTCCGCCGGGCTCCGGGTCCGCCGGTTCCGCCATCCCTCCGCCGGCCCCGGGTAGCCCGCCCGTGCAGTACCAGTTCCCCGTGACGGCGAGCAACGGCACCTTCCGCTTCGATGTCGTCTGCTCGGTCGAGGGAAACGTCGCGGTCGCCGAGGCCCTGCTCGCGTGGGAGGACGGGCCGACCGTGCCGGCCTGTCCTGAAGCGACGTATATCCAGGTCGTTCGTACGACGGACGCCCACGGTCACGAAGCCGCCCAGCCTTCGCAGCGGGACCGGCTCACGCCCGACGGCTGGAGCGTGGACAAGCTGGATACCCATCTGGGCGGTGGCGTCTGGTATCCGGTGGGGAACAGCGGTGCCTACGACCCGACCCTCGGCGCGCCGGGAGCGACGGGTGGCGGCAACCTTCCGCGTCTGGATGACAAGATCCAGGCCGGAGACACCCACTGGCCGATTACCTACGAGTACATCACCTGCGCCGTTTGCAAGGCCGGGCCAAACGCGGGAAAGGTGCTGGACTGCATCTACTGGACCTTCCGGGTCAACGCCGACGGCTCGATCGCGAGCCCGCAGGCCTCGGTGCCGACGCCCGCGCAGAAGACGGCGTTCCAGCAGGCGATCGACAAGTGGAATACCCAGGCCGCGGGATCCGGCGGCGCCCAGCCTCCGGCTCCGCCGCTGATCTGGTAGATGCCCAAGCTTCGCGTTCACTGCTTCGCGATCTCCCTCGACGGCTACGGGGCGGGTGGGCCGGTGCGCGGGCCGTGGCCGGATGATTCCTGGAAAGGATGGTGGGGCGATAACCCGCCGTACCACTGTCCCGTGTTCGTGCTCACCAGGCATCCCCGGGCATCGGTCGCCATGGACGGAGGAACGACGTTCCACTTCGCCACCGGCGGCATTCAGGCTGCGCTCAAGCAGGCCGTGGCGGCGGCAGGAGGACAGCATGTCCGCCTCGGCAGAGGCGTCTCCACGATTCGACAGTACCTTCGGGCGGAACTCATCGACGAGATGCACCTGGCCATTGCTCCGGTCCTGCTCGGCTCCGGAGAACATCCCTTTCACGGCCTCGACGTCCGCACGCTGGGATACGAGTGCAGTCAGCAGGCTCCGACGACAGGAGCCACCCACGTCGTTCTCACTTCCGTCCGTCATGGGCCCCGCGCTGCGGGGCGACGATGACGCCGAGAGCCACCCGCTTCAGGCCGTTCCAGTACTTCGCGCGCACCGGCTCGCTGAGCGGCATCGTCCTGCTGCTCGCGACCGCCGTCGCGCTCGCCTGGGCCAACTCGCCCTTCGCGGACACGTACTTCGGTCTCCTCGAGCGACACTTCGCCGTCGGTCCGCCGTCACATCCTCTGGATCTCACGCTGCTGGCGTGGCTCAACGACGGGCTCATGGCGGTCTTCTTCCTGCTCGTCGGCCTCGAGATCAAGCGCGAGCTCCTGGTGGGAGAGCTGGCGTCCCCCCGGCAGGCGGCCCTGCCCATCGCGGCCGCGCTTGGCGGGATGCTGATACCGGCCGCCCTTTACCGGCTGGTCAATCCTTCCGGCCCCGCCGCGGCGGGATGGGGGATTCCCATGGCGACCGACATCGCGTTCGCCCTCGGCATCCTCGCGCTGCTCGGGCCGCGGGTTCCTCTGGGCTTGAAGGTCTTTCTCACCGCGCTCGCGATCGTCGACGACCTGGGAGCCGTGGTCGTCATCGCGCTCTTCTATTCCGGCGCCCCGCACCTCGTCCCCATGGGCCTGGCCGCGGCGATCTTCCTCGGCCTCGTGCTTCTCAACCGGTCCGGCGTGCGGCAGATCAGCCCGTATCTGCTGGGCGGCGTCCTCCTCTGGCTCGCCTTTCACGAAGCGGGCATTCATCCCACGATCGCCGGAGTGCTGCTCGCCGGGACCATCCCGTCACGCACCCGCTCCAACGCCCTCGAATTCTCGACCCGCGCGCGCGAGCTGATTGACGAGTTCGACCGGGCGGAGACGGGGGACCTCCTCGTCATCACCAGCAAGGGCCAGCAGGAGGCGCTGCACGGCCTCGAGCGCGAGAGCGAGAGGGTCCAGGCCCCGTTGCTCCGCCTGGAGCACGGCATGCAGCCGCTCGTGCAGTACGGGATCATGCCGCTCTTCGCCTTCGCGAACGCCGGTGTGCCGCTCGGCGGCGGAGCGGGCGTCGACCTGATCACCTTCGCGACCGTCGGAACGGTGCTCGGCCTCGTCGTCGGGAAGCCGCTGGGGATTCTGCTTTTCTCGTGGGCCGCCGTGCGCCTGGGCCGGGCCGAGCTGCCGTCCGGGACGTCCTGGCGCCTGCTGCTCGGCGCGGCGTGCCTCGGCGGCATCGGGTTCACCATGTCGCTCTTCATCGCCGCCCTCGCCTTCGACGAAGGACTCCTCTCGTCGGCCAAGATCGGCATCCTCGTCGGCTCGGCGCTCGCGGCGCTGATCGGCGGGGGTATCACCATGCGCGAGCTGCGGCGGCCCTGAGGAGCGGATCATGCCCTGTGCCTGCTCATCCGTCTCGCGCGCGACGGCTCGGCACTTCGGCGACGATTGGGCCGGGGAAGAGCTGGCAGCGTATCACCGCGACGGCCCTGGCCAAACCACCCGTCGCCTGCTAGCAGCGCTCCGCAGTCTCGCCGCCCGGGGATCACTGCTCGACGTCGGCTCCGGGATCGGTGTGCTCGCCCTGGAGCTGCTCAGGGCAGGGATGGCGTCCGCGACCTGCGTGGATATTGCCGGGGAGGCCCTCACCGTAGGGCAGGGCGAAGCAGTGCGTCAGGGCGTCGCCGAGCGCATCACCTGGCGGGAGGGGGACTTCGTCGACCTGGCGGCCGAGCTTCCGGGTGCTGATGCCGTCACGCTGGACCGGGTCGTCTGCTGTTATCCGGACTACCGTCCGCTCCTCGAGGCGGCGGCCGGCCATTGTCGGCAGCTGCTCGCTCTTTCCTATCCTCGTGATCGGTGGATCGTGAGGATCGGCCTCGCGCTCGAGAACCTCTGGCGGCGCGTGCGCCGGGATGCCTTCCGTGCCTACCTCCACTCCCCGGACGCCATCGGCCGGGTTCTGCAGGAGAACGGGCTTTCCCCCGTTCACCGAGAGGAAACCTGGAAGTGGGAGATGCGGGTGTACGGGCGGAAGCGCCCGCCCTAGGACCAACTCGCTGTCCCAATCATTGTTCCTCGTTGGAGCCATTGTGTGACGAAGAGACGTAGGTGCTGGGGCCCCGAGTCCTAGAGTGGTGGTTAACCCAAGCGCGATCCTTTCTCGTCGGGCCTGGACATGCTTCTGCACCTGAGCGCGCTCTACCTTGCCTTCCCTGTAGGGACATTCGCGGCGCAGTCCCCCGCCCAAACCTGGCGGGTTCTCGATAGACCCCTCCTGAGTATCGGCTCACAGAACGAAGAGGGCCCTCAGTCCTTCGGTGCCATCACCGGAGCCACCCGCCTCGGGTCCGGGACGATCGTCGTCGCCGACGGGAAGAGTCTCGAGCTGCGGCTCTTCTCCCAGTCAGGCGTCCCGCTCAAGGTCATTGGCCGGAAAGGAGACGGTCCGGGCGAGTTTCGTTCCATGGCCCCGATTCAGCGCTGCGCGGGCGATTCCGTGCTCGTCTACGATCCGGTGGAGTTCAGGATTTCCGTCTTCAGCCCGGTTGGGGAATTCGTCAGAATGGGGGACCTCCGCGAGTGGTCCGCCAACGGGTTGCCGCCGTACGAATTCGCTTGCGGGCGGACTGGCGTGCTGGCGTTCCTGCATCGGTCCGATGCTCCACCTCCGAGGGCAGGCCCCATGCGCTCCGAGGTCGAATTGTCCCTCGTGGTTCGCGGGGGCTCCGTCGTCAGCCTGGGATCGTTCCCTGCATCCGAGCAGTACTACCGTCCTCCGGGCTTGGGTCCGAGACACCTCGGGAAGAAGACCTCGATCGCGGTGGGGAGCCGGTCCGTGTACGTGGGAACGGCGGATGCGTTCGAGATCGGGGAGTTCTCATTGGGAGGGGAACGGGTGGCAACGATACGCGAGCAGCGGTCGCCGGTCGAGGTCCGCGACGCGCAGGTGAATGCGTACATCCAGGAATACCTGGCCGCGCGCCCCCGCCGCGCAAGCGCCCAGGCCATTACCGCCGCGTTTCGACAGTTGGAGTGGCCGAAACACTATGCTGCCTACGGTCGGCTGATCGTGGACAGCGAAGACAATCTCTGGGTCGAGGAATACCCGATCCCCGGCAAGGACGTGCGTGACTGGACGGTCTATGGTGGCGGCAGACGGCTTGCCCTCGTCAGGCTCCCGGCTCGCTTCCGGCTGCTCGAAGTCGGTACTGACTACGTTCTCGGCGTCTGGCAGGATGATCTGGACGTCGACTATCTGAGAGTGTATCCACTTCGGAAGTGACAAGTCCGGCGCACTCCGCAGTCAGGGCCCAAAGGCGGTGCGAGCCGGGAGGTCCCGGGAACAAGACCCAGGCGCCGGGTATTCTCCAGGGATGCGAACACGTTTGCGGGCCTATGTGCTGCTGGCCGTCCTGGCCGCCGGCGGCTCCGCCCCACTCACCGCCCAGGAAAAAGTTCTCGTCAACACCGACAAGAGCGGTCTCGCCCTCAAGGGCTACGATCCGGTCAGCTACTTCGAGGGAGGGGGACCGAAACAGGGCACCGCCGAATTTGCCGCCACCCACCAGCGGGCGACGTACCGGTTCGTCAGCGCGGCGAATCGCGACCGGTTCGTGGCCGACCCGTCACGCTACGCGCCGCAGTTCGGCGGCCACTGCGGATGGGCCGCCTCCCGCAACTACCTGGCCCCCGGAGATCCGCTGGCGTACACGATCATGGATGGCCGGCTGATCCTGCAGTACTCCCAGGATGTGCTCAAGCGGTGGCAGCAGGATCCGGCCGGGAGGCTGAAGCTGGCCGATCAGAACTGGCCCGGCCTGGTCGAGAAGGAAGGCAAGCCCTGAATCACTGAGCTCAGGACGGGACCGGCCTGGGCCGAGGCACGGCGCGGAACTCGAAGCAGTCGGGGCGGGCATAATGTCCGGCCACGTCGAGCGTCATCGACTCGCGGCGAACCTGGTCGAGATCGAGATCGGCGGTCAGCACCGCGGGCTGGTCGAACACCGGGGGCACGACGTACCTGCCGTCGGGTCCGATGATCGCGCTCCCGCCCCGGAGGAGCCAGCCGTCGGGATTCGTCGCCGGACCCGGCGCCGGCTCGAGCTCCGGCGGAAGTCCTGAGGCCTTGAGCAGCGACCCCGCCGCCAGCACGAAGCACCGACCCTCGAAGGCGTAGTGCCGGCTGGCCACCTGGTGCATCTCGTGCACCGTCGGCCACACCGCGACGTGAATGTCCTCTCCCGACTCGTGCAGCGCCTGCCGGGCGAGAGGCATCCAGTGCTCCCAGCAGACCAGCCCGCCCACCCTTCCCGCCGGCGTCTCGACGGCGCGAAGGCCGGTCGCGTCGCCGGGACCCCAGACCAGCCTCTCGGTGTAGGTCGGCACGAGCTTTCGATGGTGATTGAGCACATCGCCCCCCGGACCGTAGACGAGGAGCGCGTTGTAGAGAGTTCCCCGGCCCGGCCCTCCCGCCACACGCTCGGTCGCTCCAAGCACGAGAGTGATACAGAGCTCGGCCGCGATTCGCCCCAGCCGTGCGCCGCCGTCGCCGGCCACGTCCACGCTCTCGCGCGCCATGCGCGCGAAGACCGCCTTGGCCGGCTCGTGATTCCAGAGTGCCGCATCCCGGCACCAGTCGAGCCAGGCGGGATAGCCCGGAAGCCAGGTCTCCGGAAAGGCCACCAGGCTCGCGCCGTCCCTTGCGGCCTCCGCCGCGAGGGCGTGAGTGCGCTCGAGCCCGTCCGCCAGCGAGCCGGGAATCTCGGCCTGGACGACGGCGACTCGGACGCGGGTCATCGGGGTGTTACGGCGTCGCTCGCCGGCCGATCTCGTACTCCCTGGGCGGCTCGGCGCCCAGGAGATGCCTCACGAAGTAGTCCCAGCGCCGGCGCATCATGTAGCGGCTGAACACGCCGAAGCCGTGCCCCGCGTTGGGGAAGACGATCAGGTCGTAGTCCTTGTTGGCGCGATGGAGCGCGTCCATCACCAGATAGGTGTTGTACGGCGGGACGTTGCCGTCGAGCCCGCCGTGCGCCAGCAGCAGCTTGCCCTTGAGCTTCGCGGCGTGGGTCTGGTTGGCCTCCTCCGCGTAATTGTCACTCGGCCCGTTCTTCGAGAGCAGGCCCTGATAGCGCTCGCCCCAGTCGTCCTCGTAGCTCCGGTTGTCGTGGTTTCCGGATTCCGCGATCCCCACCTTGAAGAAGTCCGGATACCGGAACATCGCCGCCGCGGTCGCGAAGCCGCCGCCCGAGTGGCCCCAGATCCCCACCTTGTCCACGTCGATCCAGCGGTATCGCTCGGCGAGCTGCTTGATCGCGGCCACCTGGTCGGGGAGGGTGTTGTCGCCCATCCGGCCGTAGTAGGCGTCCGCGAAGTCCTTCGAGCGGTCCGGCGTCCCCATCCCGTCGATCGCCACCACCACGAAGCCAAGCTCGGCGAGCGCCTGATTGTCGCGCCAGGCGGGCGAGAAGCTCCGCTGGCCCACGCTCCCGCTCTGCGGGCCGGGATAGATGTAGTCGATGATCGGGTGCTTCTTCGTGGAGTCGAGCCGGCTCGGCGTCCACATGAGCCCGTAGATGTCCGTCCTCCCGTCACGCGCCTTCACGGTGAACGGCGTGGGCGGCTTCCAGCCGGTGGCGAGGAGCCGCGACGCATCGCCCTTCTCGAGCGCCATCACCACCTTGCCGTTCCGGTCGCGCAGCACGGAGACCGGCGGCGTGGTCGGCGTCGAGTACACGTCGACGAACCACTTGCCGTCGGGCGACATCGTGATGGTGTGATCGGCGTCTTCGGGCGTCAGCAGGGTCTGGCGCTTTCCGTCCAGCCGCACCTTGTAGAAGTGCCTGAAGTAGGGGTCCCGACCCGGCTCCTTGCCGTTGCCGACGAACCAGATGGTGCCCGAGGCCGAGTCGACGCGCCTGACATCGGCGACGTTGCCCTCGCCGATCGTGATCCGGTTCCTGAGCTGCCCGGTGGCGAGATCGTAGCGGTAGAGGTGGCCCCAGTTCTCGCGCTCGGACCACCAGACCAGCTCGCTGGAGGCGGGGAGCACGCGCCAGTTCTCGGTGCCGCTGGCACTTCCGATCTGCGTGGGGGATGTCTCCTCGAAGAGGGTGCGCACCTCGCCGGTGGCGGCGTTGGCGACCCGCATCCACGCGTGCTGGTGGTCGCGCGAGCTGGAGACGAAGGCCAGGTGCGAGCCGTCGGGATACCAGAGCACGTCGCAGATGTCCCTCCCGCAGGCGACGTGGTCCGACACCGTGGACCGGTGCTGGTCGGGCGGCATCTGGAGGCGGACGACCCGCTTCGCGTCCACGTCGATGATGACGCGGCTGATGCGGAAGATCACGCTGTCGCCGGGAAGCGGATACTTCCAGGCCTGGAGGGTCGGAGCGCCCACGGTGGTGTTGACGAGATACATCTCGCTCACGCCGCGGCCGTCGTGCTGGAAGGTCGCGATCTTCTTCGAGTCGGGCGACCAGGTGAGCACCGGCGCGTCGCTCTTGACCCAGCCGGCGTTGTCGGTGGCGTAGCCGAAGTCCTTCACGCCGTCGGTGGTGAGCTGGGCCTGCTGACCGTTGGCGAGGTCCCGGATCCAGAGGTTGTGGTCGCGGATGAACGCCGCGCGCTTTCCGTCGGGTGAGGTGACGGAGTTGCGCGGTGCCGCGGACGAGTCCCGCGCCGCGGCGGCGCACGCGTAGGTCGCGAGCTCGCAGCGCCACGAGCGGTTGTCGATCGATACCGTGATCGCCGCGTAGTCCCTGGAGAAGGCGATGGCCTGGAAGGGAAGGCGGTTGCCCTGAATAGTGGTGTTCGTCGCCGCGCTCAGGGCCGAGGCCAGGCGCGGATGGTCGAAGGCGGGAACGCGCGTCTTCCGCGCCGGATCGACGAGCAGGAACCGGGGACCGTCGGGGGTGGTGGCCCGGTACCAGAACCGGCCGTCGCCCAGCCATCGGGGCACGACCGAGGTGCCGGTGAGGAGCGGTGCCGTGGTCTCGCCGAGGAACCGCTCGGCGCGGGCATAGTCCTCGGCGGTCAGCGCGCGCGGGGTGGCCTGGGCCGCAGCCGCGGCCGGTGCCGCCGCCATGACGGCGAAGCTCAGAAACGTCCGCAGTGCCTGCATGCCTTCCTCGGCTTCTCTGGTGTCGAATTCAATTCTACAGCCATCGTCACCGCGGAGACGGCGGCACGAGGGCCTCGATCTCCGCGACCACCCGGGCCGGCTGGTCGAGCTGGATGAAGTGGTAGGCGTTCTCGACCTTCACGAGCCGCGCGTTCGGGGCATTCGCGAAGGACTGACGCATGCCGGCCTCGTACTGGTCCGGCGGGACCGGGGAGACGGGCGGCACGACGTAGAGGACCGTCATCGGCCCGGTGATGCGGCCGAGCTCGGGCCTCAAATCGGTGACGATCAGCTCGTGGAACGCGTTAGCCATCGTGCGCGGGTCGCTCGAGTTGACATAGCCGAGCAGCTCCGGAATGAGCGCCTGCCGGTTGGTCATGCCCGAGACCATCTGGCCGAAGGACTGCACGAACGAGTCGGGCTTGGCGAGCATCCGCGCCCGCATCGAATCGGCGATGGGCCGGATGCTTTCCCCCGTGGCCCCAGGGCCTCCGAAGATCTGCCCCATGAACGCGGGCATGTCCACGATCATGACCGGCCCGACGTGGTCGGGATGGCGCGCCGCGACCATCATCGCGATCGATCCGCCCATCGAATGCCCGATCACCGCGGGCCTGGTGAGGCCGCTGGCCGTGATGTATCGCGCGATCTCCTCGGCGACCGGCGCGGACACCGGCCCGTCGGCGTTGCCCCCGGCCGGCAGCCCGGCGAAGCCGTTCACCTGGATCAGATGCAGGCGGTAGCGGCCCTCCAGCGGCCCGGAGACGCTGTCCCAGACGGCACGGTGGGAGCTGAGTCCGGGAACGAGAATGAGGTCGGGCCCGTTCCCCCGCGTGACGACCGTGATGCGGTCCGACGTGAAGGCAGAAGGGGTATCACCCGTCGCGGTGCGCGGCGGACCGGACTGGCAGCCGGCCAGGGTGAGCAGGACGAACGCGAGGGCAGGGAAGGACCGAGCCATGACCGCCTCCGGAAAGATCGAATCGGGCAGCAATGTAATCTCCTGCCGCCACGCGCTGCTGGCGTGCGGCCATATGGCTGAGTATATTATGCCATATGGCAGCTACCCCGAAACGGCTCCGCCTCGAGTCCCCCGTCCGGACAATCCCGGCCCCGCCCCTCTCGTATATCCTGCTCCTCGGGCTCAAGCCCGCGCACCCGCTCGAGCTGATCAGGCTCGTGAACCGCGGCCTGCCGTTCTCCGCGTTCGAGCGGCTGCAAGAGGCGCTCGGCCTGCCGGCTCAGGAGATCGCGGATATCGTCGGCATTCCTGCCCGGACCCTGCACCGGCGCAAGGAGCAGCGCCGGCTCCAGCCCGACGAATCCGACCGGCTGGTCCGGCTCGCCAGGATCTACGGGATGGCCCTCGACCTGTTCGAGGGCGACCAGCCGGAAGCCCGACACTGGCTGTCGTCGCCTCAGCCGGGGCTCGGCGGCGCGTCCGCGCTCGCCCTGGCGAGCACGGAAGTGGGCGCGCGTGAGGTCGAATCCCTCATCGCCAGGCTGGAGCACGGAGTCTTCGCCTGAATGCCGACGGCGTGGCGCATCGTCAAATCGAAATACGCCGCGGCCGCTTTCGAGGGGGAGGGCGCGCGCCTGTATGGCGGGCGGTGGACGAGCGTCGGGCGCGCGACCGTGTACACCGCGGACTCGGCGGCGCTGGCGACGCTCGAGATTCTCGTCCATCTCCAGAGCTCCGCGACGCTGGCGTACTACTGCTTCGCTTCGGTCACCTTTCCGGACTCGCAGGTCGCTGACGTGTCCGTTTCGGCGCTTCCCGCGAACTGGCGGACGAGCCCCGGCCCGGCCGAGCTCCAGCGCATCGGTGACGAGTGGTGGGAGCGACGGGAGTTCGCGGTGCTGCGGGTGCCGAGCGCGGTGATCCCGATCAGCAGCAACTATCTGCTCAACCCGGCGCACCCCGCGTTCGGGACGTTCAGCTTCGGCACTCCGGAGCCGTACGCGTTCGATACCAGGCTCAACGGGGCGGCCGTCAAGCATTGAGTGCCGTTTATGTTCTTCCTGCACGACCGGTAACGAGAGTCACCATGACCGCCGCCCAGTTCCGCCGGCTCGCGCTGAGCCTCCCCGACACGTCCGAGGCTCAGCACATGGGTCACCCGGACTTCCGCGTCGGCGGGAAGATCTTCGCCACGCTCGGCTATCCCGGAAAGGGATGGGCGATGATCAGGCTGACTCCGGAGGATCAGCGATTCCTGGTGCAGTCGAGCCCCCGGATCTTCGTCCCGGTCAAGGGCGCCTGGGGCAGAGCGGGCTGCACCAACGTCCAGCTCGAGTCGGCCAGACCGGCGCCTGTGCGGGAAGCGCTGGCCATCGCGTGGGAGGCGGCCGGCAAGAAGCGAGGCCGGCCGCGACAGGCGCGTCGTCCTCCCAGTCCGGAGTGAGCTCTATGGCGCGATCGTGATCCTCGCCGTCGTGCCCTTCACGCTCCCTCGTCATCCGGCCCACGAACGAGCTGCTGGCTCCGGGACGTGATGCGGGGTCCGCGGAGACGCGGCAGCTTCTCGCGGTCTGGGGCCGGCTGCACGCCGTGCGCAGCGTGCTGGGTTCGTGGCGTCCTTTCTCTACGTGCACGCGCTGGCCACGCACTAGGACTCGTCAGACGGGCCGATCTGCGACCGGTCGACGCTGACGCGTCCGGCGGACGGTATCTTGAAGCATTCCTGGCGACGATGAGGGCCGCATGAAACCGCTGGCGACGTTCGTCGTGAGCTGGCTCGGCGCGGGCTTCGGCTCATTCGTGGGCTCCGTCCTCGGAAACGCGGCCGGGACTCGCGGTCTCTATGCCGGAGCATTGATCGGCGGAGCAGCGGCTGTTGCCGGGGCGGTCGGTATCGCCAGGCGGGCCGGCTGGCTTCCAGCCTCGGAGGCCGGCGGGGCCTTCGCGGGCGGCCTCGTCGGCTTTGCGCTGGCGGCCACCCTCACCCTGAGCTCCATGACGCCGGTCGTCGCCGTCACGAGCTGTGTGCTCGTGGGCGCCGGCGTGCTGCTGGGGGCCGGGTTCTCGCGCGGGTGGCGGCGCCGCTAGCGACGAGCTCCCGAATCGAGGGCCGGATGCGTGCGGAGCTTCAGGACTGGTACCGGTTCACCCGGCGCGAAGCGCACGTCCTTCGGGAGCGTCCAGAGCTCCTCTTTCAGCAAGCCGCCAACCAGCCGGACGGCACCGCTCCCTCTCGGAGTGCCCGCCGTTACCTCGATGCCGGCCGTCACCCGCGGCCCTGGCTCCGGTGGGTGAACAAGGCGACGCAGGGGTCGGATTGTCTGATGACGCTCAAGGGCGCCGAGGGTCGCGTGCATTCGATCGCCTTCTCGCCGGATGGCACTCGGCTCGTCACCGGCGCGGGGAAGGAGAGCCAGACGATCGGGGGTGCCCCCACTTGGACCGGAGGCGAGGTCCGACTGTGGGACGTGGAAACCGGAATCGAGCTGGCCGCGAGTACGTCGCACCGGGACAAGGTTGTCGCCGTCCGGTTTTCACCCGACGGCTCCCGCATCGCCTCCGCTTCGCACGACTACACCCTCAATCTCTGGGACGGCACCAGCGGGGTCGAGATCCTGTCCTTCCGGGACCACAGCTGGTGGGTGGACGACTGCGACTTCTCGCCCGATGGACGGAGGCTCGTGTCCGCCTCCGCCGACAAGACGCTCAAAGTCTGGGACGCGGCGACCGGATCGCTCCTGGCCACGCTGGCGGGTCATCAGGGCGGTGTGGAAGCGTGTGCCTTCTCCCCCAATGGGACTCTGATCGCCTCGAGTTGCTCGTACGACAAGACGGTGAGGATCTGGCACCTTCCTGCTGAAGCGATGCGGTGGGAATGGCCGGCCGCCTCGCCGCCGGTGTTCGCGTTCTCCCCCGACGGCAGGTGCGTGGCCTACAATGCCGACGGTGAGCGCTTAAAGATCCGCGCCGTCGAATCCGGCGAGGAGCTGCTGGTGCTCGAAGGCTCGACGCCCTTCGCCAAGCACCTGTCGTTCTCGCCGGATGGCGAGCGCGTCCTCGCGTATCACTCAGTCAGCCGGCCGCTGTACTCCCCCTTGCCTCCTGACGCCGTCACCCTGTGGAACGCGAAGTCCGGCGCCGTCCTCGCCAGACTCGAGGGTCACTCCGATTCGGTCAACGCCTGCCGATTCTCGCCGGACGGCAGCCGGATCGCCTCTGCGTCGATCGACAAGACCGTCCGGCTATGGGATGGGAGGACCGGCGCACCGCTGGCCACGTTCCGCGGCCACACAGGGTCGGTCTTGAGCCTGACGTTCTCGCCCGACGGGACCCTGCTGGCCTCCGGCTCGACCGATCGATCCGTGAAGGTGTGGGACGCCGCGGCCAGGGGAGACGCCCATCCCTCCGGCGCCCATCGAAAGGCTGTCCTCTGGTGCGCCTTCTCGCCTCGGCGGGGCCGCTTGCTCACGCTTGCGGCCGGCTCGGACCTCAAGCTGTGGGACGGGGCGACCGGTGGGTTCGTCGCCGATCTCGACGGCGCGATGCAGCGATGGATCAGCCGCGAGTCGTTCTCTCCCGACGGCCGCCAGGTCGTCGCCGCGGCGTCCGACGATTCGATCAAGCTCTGGGATGCGGAGAGCGGTCGGTGCACCCGCACCTTTGCGGGTGCCTCGAACTTCGCCGCTTTCTCCCCCGACGGCACCCGCGTGGCTTCCGCCACGAAGGATCGCGCGCTCAGGCTCTGGGACATCGCCACGGGCGAGAGCGCCGGCGTCTGGCCGAGCCAGCACCCGGAAGAGCAGATGCTCGCCTGCGGATTCTCGCCGGACGGCACGCGACTGGTGGCCTTGTCCGGGATCTTCCGTTCGGCCAGTCTGTATCCGGTGACGCTGTGGAACGTCCCGGCCGGCACGCCCATCGCGATTCTGGTGGGCAGCACCATCGAGGACTATCGCTGGAGGTTCTCCCCCGACGGGACCCGCGTCACGACCGGCTGGAGCGATATGGCCTACCGTCCTGACGCCGCGTACCAAGACCAGTCGGTCATGATCTGGCAGGCGGAGGATGCGCGACCCCTGTTCCAGGCCGCCGGAGTGTGTAACGTGGGCGACTGGGACTTCACCCCCGACGGTACCGAGCTCCTGGCCGCCTGGGAATACGGCACCGTGGATCGCTGGAACGCGCTCACCGGGACTCGCATCACCGGGTTCCCGAATCGGGGCCGCGGAAACATCGTCTGCCGCTGCTCACCCGATGGCACCCGGGTCGCCGTGCATGTCGCGGGACGGGAAGGGGGAATCCTGACCCTCTGGGATCGCTCCGGCGGCACAAAGCTCGGGGAATACCGCTCGCCGACCATGGCCTGGTGCCTCGACTGGGCTCCGGACGGCGGGTCGCTGGTCCTCGGCTGCGACGACGGGATGCCGCATCTCCTCGAGCTGATGCCGCCCGTGTGGGAGCCTCCGGTCGTGACGCCATGGAGCCGGGTGGAGGTCAAGCGGAGATTCCTGCGGAGGCAGACCGTCTCGGATCACGCCATCCGCTGCCCGGGATGCCTGGAGTGGTCGCGGCTACCGGACGCGGATCTCGCGATGGCGCACCTTCGCTTCCTCGCTTTCAAGGACTCGCCGGACTCGGCCGGGCGATCGTACCATCGGTACCGCTGCCCACGATGCGGTGTGGAGCTCGCCGTGAGCGCGCTCACCATTCGGGGGGATTGGCGACCGCTCGCGAAAGGAAGCGAAGGATGACTGCGTGAAGGCGACACTGCGTATCGCCACCTACAATGTCTGTCACGGCCGCCGCCTCGACCGCGCCGTCGCCGTGGCGCGCGAGGAGCCCGGTCTCGCGGACGCCGACGTGCTCGCGCTCCAGGAATGCGACGAGCCCGCCGCCGAGCGGTTCGCGACCGCCCTCGGCATGGACTACGTCTACGTGCCGGGACCGACCCACTACTGGACCAGGCGCCACTTCGCTCCCGCGCTGTTGAGCCGCTGGCCGATCGAGAACGGCCGGAGCGTGGAGCTCCCGCACCACGGCATCTGGCGATTGCCGAGAACCGCGGTCGCCGCCACGGTGCTCGTCCGAGGTCAGCCGGTCTCCGCCTATGCGGTGCACTTCGGGAACATGCGCGAGATTCTGCCCGCGCAGCAGAGCGCGCAGGTCCGGACGCTGCTCCGCGATGCCTCGGGCGTCGTGCCGGCCATTGTGGCGGGCGATCTCAACCGAAAAGGACTGGGTGTGCTCTTCGAGGCTCAGGGCTGGCGATGGCTGACCCGCGACGTCGGTCCCACCCATCTCTTCTGGTCCTTCGACCACGTCTTCGTCCGCGGCTTCAACGGCGGATCGATCCGGGCAGGCAGCGTCGCGGCGGCGCTCGCCGCGAGCGATCATCGAGCGGTGTGGGCCGAGATGCTCGAAGCCGGCGCCGCGATCCTGGGAGACACTCCGCCAGGATAGCGTCGCCGGCCCCGCCACTCCGTCGAACGAAGCTATTTCGCCTTCTTGGTCTTCTTCCCGCCGGTCGTCAGCGGATCCGAGACGGTCAGCTCGCCGAGCTCCCGCTCGATGGCTTCGTACGGGCTGAAGATGAACTGCACTTCGTTGGTTACCAGATCCGTCGAGCTGCCCCAGAGGATGCCGGCCAGGAACACGGTGCCGTCGGTATGGAACCCGAACACGGGCGACCCGCTGTCCCCTCCGTCCACGAACGCTGTGACCAGTGACTGACAGAGCTGGGTGATGTCGGAGTCGGTGATGCTCACGTTTTCGCAGGTGGCGACCACCGTCCCCTGCGTCCATCCGGTCGTGCGCCCCACCTTGTTCAGGCTCTGGCCCAGTGCCGGCGTGGCCTGCTCGGCCGTGATGCGATAGGACGGATTCAGCGCATCGATCCGGAAGTACGTGGTATCGTCGGACGCGAGGACCGTGTTGAGGAGCGTGGTCCGGGCGATCTTCCCGATCGAGAAACTCTGACCCGCGCCGTACTGGGCCCGCGAGGCGTCGGCCGTCCGGCAGCGCCGGAGCAGCGGACACTCCCCTCCGCTCGTGTAGACCGGGTCGTCGGCCTCGAAGGCGATGTAGTTGTCCGCGACCGGGATGACGCCGCCGCGCGTGGCCTGGTAATAGTCGGTCCGGAGATCGGTGCCGCCCTGGACGTTGCTGCAGTGCGAGTTCGTGATGAACGAGTTTATGCCGCTCCGCACTGCGTTGAAGCCCAGGGTGCACACCAGCACCAGGGGGCTCGCGGGCAGGGGGAAGAACTGGATCTGGAAGCCGCCGTGGGGCGGCCGGACCTTGTCGCGCAGCGACGCGGCGTTCCGCACCGGGCCGCGCAGCTCGAGAACGGAGGCGGCGCCGGGCACGCCGAGTCCCGCGAGCGTCGTCGCGATGCCGGCGAGCGCCGAGGCGTTGACCCCCGTGAAGCGCAGCCGGTTCCGGCCTTCGTCGAGATCGGTGGAGACGGCGCCGTTGACGGCCAGGACCCGCTTCCAGGCCTGGGCATACCAGGTGTTGAGCTGGAGATAGCTGTAGTCGGCCGGCCGGACCCTGAGGTCGGCGGCGGTCCAGCCGAAGCTCGCGAGGAAGCCGGCGAGCGCCTGTTCGGCCTGGGCGCGCTGACTCGCGTCCGTGAGCCATACGGTCGGAGCCCCGCTCGCATCGATGAAGTAGCCGCCGAACCCCGGCACCGCGAGCGCGACGTCCATCTGTGAGGGGCTGGGGTTCTGCGACAGGGTCGGGGAGATGCTGAGCGTTGGTGCGAGGGGCGCCGTGGGCGTCGGCGCTTCCTGACAGGCGGCCGCAAGCAGGCCGGCAGCCACCGCCGTAAGGGCGCGGGTCGAGCGAGGCATGGGACCTCCGGGTCGCGGTTCGAGCTCTTGCGGGACGCTTTCTCGGACGTGCAGATATCGGCGTGGATGCACAGCGGAGGGACGGAAGCGGATCCGTGTGTGACCCGGCTTCGGACCGTCGTCTCCCTTAGGTTGCGCCCGTTTTCCCGCCGCGCGGATATACTCCTGCCATGGCCGGCGCCGACGCTTTCCCCATCACTCCCCCGATCGAGCCGATGCTCGCCACGCTCGCGGACGCGCTGCCGGAGAGCGGCGAGTTCCTCTTCGAGCCGAAGTGGGACGGCTTCCGGGCCATCGTCTATCGCGGCGCGGACGACCTTTACATCCAGAGCCGGGACTCCAAGCCGCTCGACCGCTACTTCCCCGAGCTGCACGCCTCGCTGCTCGAGCTGCTTGCCCCGGGCTCCGTCGTGGACGGCGAAATCGTCATTGCGAGCCCGCACGGACTCGATTTCGACGCTCTGCAGCAGCGGCTCCACCCCGCGGCCTCGCGGGTCGCCAAGCTCTCCAGGGCCACGCCGGCCTCCTTCGTCGCCTTCGATCTCCTCGCGGCCGACGGCGAGGACCTCCGCGCGCTTCCGCAGCGCGAGCGACGGGAGCGCCTCGAGCAGCTGCTCCGCGGGCTGGGTCCGCCGGTGCACCTCACGCCGATGACGCGCGACCGGGCCACCGCCGCGCGCTGGCTCCAGGAGTTCGAGGGCGCCGGTCTCGACGGCGTGATCGCGAAGCCTCCGGCCGCGCCGTACCAGCCGGGAAAGCGGGCGATGATCAAGGTGAAGCACGCCCGCACCGCCGACTGCGTGGCCGCCGGATTCCGCTGGCATAAATCAGGGAAGGACGCGGTCGGCTCGCTGCTGCTCGGTCTCTACGACGCCCACGGCCGGCTGCAGCACGTCGGGGTCACCTCGTCGTTCACCATGGCGATGCGGAAGCAGCTCGTGAAGGAGCTGGCCCCGCTCCGCGAGCACGCCCTCGACGACCATCCCTGGAAGGAGTGGGCGAGCGTCGCGGCCGCGGATCGCCGCATGCCGGGCGCGCAGAGCCGCTGGAGCGCGGGCAAGGATCTGTCGTGGGAGCCGCTCAGGATCGAGCGGGTCTGCGAGGTGAAGTACGACCACCTGCAGGGGAACCGGTTCCGCCACGCCGCGGGGTTCCTCCGCTGGCGACCGGACAAGCGGCCGGAGGACTGCCGCTACGACCAGCTCGAGGTCACGCCCTCCTACGAGCTGGCGAAGGTCTTCTCGTCCGGATCGCGCGGCTCCTGAGGCGGGCGCAGCTCCGGCGGCACGTGCTCCAGGTTGATCCGGATCCGGGTCCACGTCGTGTACCGCCCCCGCATGGCATCGACCAGCACGTCCGCGGGCTCGAGGTGCGCGGCCGCGTCGGCATGCCGGGCCTTCCACCGCTCGAGTCCGGCGAGCGCGTCCTCCTTCTTCCGCGCCCGGGCGATCTCGATCAGGGGATGCCTGGCGGCGCGCGCTTTGGCCTTGGACGGCTGGACCCGGGTCGGCTCCCCTTTCTGCTTCCGGTAGTGGGGCGGCCAGGGAGCGTCGCCCATCCCCTCCCGCTCGTGCTTCGCGGACAGCTCGAGCAGCGCGTCGAGCGAGCAGGGACTCTCGTCGATCCCGGCGTGGCGATCGCCGAGCTCCGCGAACCGCCCGGGCATGGTGACGAGCGTGAAGTCGGCGGGCTCGCAGTCGGTGAGCTCGTCCCAGGTAAGCGGCGCCGAGACCCGGGCGTCCGGGGTCGGCCGCACCGAATAAGCCGAGGCGACGGTCCGGTCCTTCGCGTTCTGGTTGTAGTCCACGAACACGCCGTGGCGCTCCTCCTTCCACCATTTGCTGGTGGCGATCGCCGGCGCGCGCCGCTCGACGTCGCGCGCGAGCGCGAGCGCCGCCCGGCGAACCTCGTCGAAGCTCCAGCGCGGCGCGATCCGGACGATGACGTGGACGCCCCGCGAGCCGGAGGTCTTGGGCCAGCCGATGAGTCCGAAATCGCCGAGGGCCGACTGGACGACCCGCGCCACCTCGAGGACCTGGAGCCAGGCGACCCCCGGTACCGGGTCCAGATCCACCCGGATCTCGTCGGGGTGGTCGAGGTCGCCGGCGCGAACCGGATGCGGGTGCAGCTCGAGGCAGGCGAGGTTCGCGAGCCAGGCCAGGGCCGCCGCGTCGCGCGGGACGACTTCCTCGGCGCTCCGCCCCGAAGGAAACTTGAGGGAGACGATCTCGATCCAGGGCGGGCGTGACGCCGGAGCGCGCTTCTGGTAGAAGAACTCGCCGCCGATGCCGTCGGGGTACCGCACCAGCACGTTGGGCCGGCCGCCGGCGCCGCGCAGCGCGCCTTCCGCCACGGCGAGGTAGTAGCGGACGAGATCGAGCTTGGTGTGCCCCGGACCCGGGAAGAGCACCTTGTGCGGATTGGTGACGGAGATCTCGCGGCCGTCGACGACCACGCGCTCCGGTCCGGCTTCGCTCGCCCTGGTGCCGCGTGCTCGAGGCATGGGCGGGAACGTACTCACGAACCGCGAGCGGGCGATAGATTTGCCACACCGGCCCGGTCGCCATCACCGTGGAGGTGCATCATGACTGCCGGGATGCTCACTGCCGCGCTCGCCGCCCTGCTCGTGGTGCCGGCGCCCATCGCCCGCGCTCAGGAGAAGAGCAAGCTCGGGCTCGACAAGATCCCTCCGAAGGTCATGAACACCCTCAAGACCCGCTTCCCCGGCGCCGAGATCGCCAAGTGGACCCGGGAGGAGGAGGACGGCGTCGTCATTTTCGACTTCGAGTTCCGGGTGAACGGGAGGAACTTCGAGGCCGATATCCGGGAGGACGGCGGGATCCACAACTGGGAGCAGGCCATCACCCCGCGCGAGCTTCCCGACGCCGTCACGCAGGCGGTCGAGCGCCGCTACCCGAGGTCGACGCTCCGCGAGATCATGCGGATCACGGCCGTGAAGATCGGGAAGGAGTCGCTCGAGGGGTACGAGATCGTGCTCGCGACCGCAGACCGGAAGGATGTCGAGGTCACCGTTTCGCCCACCGGGAAGATTCTCGAGGACAAGCCCGCCGGACAGTAGACCCTCCACCATCGGCCCCGCCATGAACGACGCGATCCGCCGCGAGCTGCGGCTCCTCAAGGTGTACGCCGTCTTCGCGACCATTCTGCTCGGCGCGCTGACGCTCTCGGCGTTTCGCCAGGCGGCGCAGAAGACCCGGTTCACCGAGATCGACGTGGAGCGCATCAATGTCGTCGAGCCCAACGGCGATCTGCGGATGGTGATCTCCAACCGTCCGCGCTCCATCGGCCCCATCTACAAGGGCAAGCCGTTCGGGTACCCGGGCGGCACTCGGCCGGGCATCATCTTCTTCAACGACGAGGGAACCGAGAACGGCGGTCTCACGTTCACCGGTCGGCGAGACTCGACCGGGCGATACACCGCCTCGAGCGGCTTCTCGTTCGACCAATTCGATCAGGATCAGGTGCTCTACTTCCAGTACAACGACAACAACGGCGTGCGACGCCTGGGATTCGTGATCGGCGACCGCGTGGACGCCAACGTCGCGAACATTTACGATATGGTCGCGGAGCGGGATTCGATCCGAAGGATCAGGGACACCGCGGCGCGCGCCGCGGGGCTCCGGGCGTGGCAGGCGCCGCGCCGGGGACAGCCGCTCTTTGCGCCCCGGATCTACATCGGCCGCAACGACACCCGCGCGGCCCAGATCACGCTGCATGACCCGAACGGTCGCGCCCGGATCCGGCTCGCCGTCGACTCGCTCGGCGCGCCGAGCCTCGAGTTCATGGACTCGGCAGGCAAGGTGCTGACGAGGCTGCCGGAGCCGAGCCGGCGCTGACATGAGCCCTCGGTCCGGCTCTACCACGGCCCGCCGGACGGCTTCGCGGCCATCGTGGCCAGCGACGGGTGCTTCGAGATCGCTTTCCTCACGGCCTGGGAGGACGGAACCTGGACCGTCACGGGGCTGGTGGACGAGATGGACGGACGGCTCGACCGGATCGGCAAGAGCCGGGTCGAGATGCAGTGCCTGGACGAGGAGCTGGGCGCGATCCTCGAGGCCCACAAGTCCGCGCTCGCCCGCCGGAAGGAGAAGCCCTCCCCGCCACCGGAGACTGTCGGGCAGGCCGTCTCCACCCTGGCCCGGTTCCTCAGCGCGGCATTCGACTAGCGGGTCGCGGCGAACCCGAAGCGCCGGGCCAGAGGACCGAGCGCGCGACGGACCTCGGGCTTTCCTTCGGTGAGCAGGCGCCAGCAGCGGGTCTGGGCGTCGAAGGGGATGTGCTGGCCCTCGAGCTCGAGCAGATCGAGGGCCCGGCCGATCGCAGGGACGTCCACGGCGGCAGCTTCGCGCGCGTGCGCCGGCAACAGGCGCAGGACGGCGGCGGCGATCGCCTGCGAGTAGGACACCTCGCCCTCGAGGATGCTTTTCTCGTCCCCGGGGGTGAGCACGCCCTGCCGGAGCCGCCGGCGCACGGCTCCGCGCACCGCCTCACGCTCCCGCGCGGGAAGGTCGCCCAACGGAACCGTGACCGGGCTTTCGCCCTCGAGCTCGACGGCCACCCGGAGCGCGGGCTCCCCCGCCGATTCGACGGTCGCGCGTCCTGACCAGGTCGTTCCGGTGCGCCGGTGCACGACCCCGACCCGTCCGTCGTCGAGCGACTCCACGATATAGGGGCCGATCTCGAGCCGCTTCGCGCCATCGGGACGGACCGCGGCATAACCCGCGGCCGCGCGCGCCTGGCCGGGGTACCTCGGCCTGGCCCTGGCGTCGTAGACCTCGCGGCCCGTTCCCACCGCCGGATCGTTGCTCGGCGCCCCGGCGAGCCGGCGGCGAAGCTCGTCCTCGAGCTCCCGGGCGCCGGGCCCGGCGAGCTCGATGGCGCGCGCGGCGTAACGGAGGCAGATCACGGTTTCGAGCCCGCCCACGTCGTCGAAGAACCAGCCGCACGACGTGAACATCCGCAGCGCGTTCCGCTCCATCTCGAGCAGCTCGCCGAGCCGGCTCGACTCCGAGGGATTCCCCCGCTCGATCCAGGCGTCGCGCGCGGCCCAGGGGTCGTCGACGAACTGCGCCCCCTCGCGCTCGAACCGGGCGTGCAGCTCGGACGCGAGCCAGTCGAGCGCCTCCCGGAGCGGTGCGCGCCACGCCTGGGTCATCTCGGGCTTGGTCCGGCACCCGCAGTCCGAGCGCCAGCGCTCCACACCGTGGGGGCAGCTCCACGAGCTGGGCTGCACCAGTCCCACGTCATGCGCCGGAGGATGGCGCTCGAGAAACGCCGCGGGGCTCTCCAGGCGCACCCGGCGCGACGAGCGCAGCCGCTCGAGCACCGCGGCGAGCGCCATCTCGCCGAACCGGTGATGGTGCCCGAACGTCTCGCCGTCGGTGGCCATCGATACGAGGTGCGGCTCGTGGGCCCGCGGATGCGCCGAGAGAATCCGCTTCGCCCACGCGGACCCGTCGCGGATCAGCGGTCCGAACGCAATGTCGTGGGAGAGCCCCCCGTCGTAGGGGATCAGCGCGATCGTCCGCCCGCTGGCGGTGCGATAGCGGCCGGGAAGGCCGAGCGGGGGCACGCCGGTGACCTGGTGCGGGGCGAGGATCGTGAAGCCGATGCCCTCGGCCGCGAGCACGTCGAGCGACTCGTCGTCCACCGCCGTCTCGGGCAGCCACATCCCTTCGGGCTCCCGGCCGTACCGGCGCCGGAAGTCGGCGATGCCCCAGCGGACCTCGGTCTCCTTGTCACGGCGATTGGCGAGCGGAAGGATCACGTGGTGGTACGGCATCGCGAGCGCGTTGCCGTGCCCGCCGCACCGCGCCGCGCTGGCCCGGTCCGCGGCGACGATCGCGCGCCAGGTCTCCGGCGCGTGTCGCTCGAGCCAGTCCGCGAGCGTCGGGCCGACGTTGAAGCTGATGCGCTCGAGGGTGTTCACGACCCTGGCGATGCGGCCGTCCGGCGCGGGGATCCGCGCCGCGACGACCGTGCGGTAGCACTCGCGCTCGATCCGCTCGTTCCAGTCGTGGAAGGGCGCCGCGGTCGGCTCGCGCGGGATCTCCTCGAGCCACGGCTCTTCGCGCGGGGGCTGGTAGAAATGCGCGTGGATGACGACCGACAGCGGGGGCGAAGAGCCGTGCGGGTGAAGGCCGCCTTCGGACTCCGGGCTCATCCCGCCACGGCGGCGGGGCTGCTCGTCACCACGGCCGCGACGGCATCGAGGACGCCGGGGAAGATGTCGTCCCGCCGGCGGAGCCGCTCGGCGAGCGCCCCGCCCGCTGCGGCGTCTCCTCCGACGTCGAGCGTGTCGAGCAGCGCGGTGAGATCCTCGGCGTGGCCGAGGAACCGTGTGGCGGCATAATCCGCCGCCGCTCCCGTGGAAATGATGAACTGCCAGTCGCTCGACTGCAGCAGCAGGAGCTCGCGCGCGGCCTGCGCGAGCACCGCCTCGCGGCCCGGGTCCCGGAGCGCCTCGCCGGCGATCGCCCAGAAGCGGTCCTCGAGCGGCCAGAGCCGCTCCCACGTCCAGCGGGTCGACGGGTTGAGCCACATGCGGAAGTCGCCTTCGGCGCCCCACGATCCCTCGGCGAGCGCGACGGCGGCCTCCGCGGGATGCTCGCGCAGGTGCGCGCCGGCGGTGCGGGTCCGGGGACCGCCGCGCCGGTGGAGCCTCCGGTAGAGATCGCCGATGAAATCCACGCCCTCGAACCACCAGTGCCCGAACAGCTCGGTGTCGAACGGGGCGACGATCACGGTCTCGCCATCGGGGCGCGGGCTCGCCTCGAGGGTCGCGAGCAGCCAGTGGAAATGGCCCGCGTGGGCCCACGCGCGCGCCCGCGCGGTGTTGTGCTCGTACGGCTCCTTGAGGCCGAGATCCGCCGCGGGATGCGTCACCCGCCAGAACTTGAGCCCGCCCGGATACCGGATCTTGTGGAACTCGAGGTATCCGGGGTCGCCCGGATAGCCCCCATGCCGGCTCCAGACCTGCCGCGACGAGTGCGGGTCGCGCACGAAGGCGACCACCGACGACCGGCCGGGCCTGGGGGCGACCTCGTACGTCCGATAGGGCGACCGGCGCGACGGCGTGTCGAGCGCGTCCTCGTCGACCAGCGAGCCGCCGTCGGGCCAGGCGCCTTCGCGGTAAAGCCCGAGCGGACGACCGGCTTCGGCGAGATGCGCGTCGATGAAGAAGTAGAGGTAGTCGTGCGCCGCGAGATGCTCCTCGATGCCGGGGCGGAAGCCGGACGGCCGCGCGGCGGGATCGGGCTGCCAGGGGCCGCCGCCGCGGTAGGCGCACTCGGGAACCCAGCACCCCGACGGCTCCCTGCCGAAGAGGCGCCGGTGCTCCATGCGCCCCACCGCGAGCTGGAGTCCGATGCTCTCGTCCCGGCCCAGCAGCGGGAGGAAGCCGTGTGTCGCCGCGGAAGAGAGCAGCTCGATCCGGCCGCTCGCGGCATGGGCCTGGAAGGCCCGCGCGAGGTCGCCGCCGTGGCGCTCGAAGCGCCGCCGCAGCCGTCGGATGCGCTCGCGCCAGAAGCCGGCCAGCGGGATCAGGTGCTCCTCGCCCTGGGCCGCGAAGGCGTCCGTCGCCTCGTCGCAGGCCTCGAGCCGCTGGGTCAGGAAGGCCGACAGCTCGCGGGCGAACTCCGGATGCGAGAGCTGGTTGGCGAGAATGGGCGTGATGCCGAGCGTCACCGGGCTCGGCACGCCCTCGGTCTCGAGGTGGTCCAGCACCTCCAGCAGCGGGAGATAGGTGTCGAACGCGGCCTCGGAGAGCCAGTCGCTGCCGTGCGGCCAGCGGCCGTGCTGCAGCACGTAGGGCAGATGGCTGTGCAGGGTCAGGACGAAGTCCATCAGGCCCTCGGCGCGGCGGCGACCACGCGCTCGTACACCTCGAGGTAGCGCTCCACCGAGCGCTCCCAGCTGAAATCGCGGCCCATGGCGTTGCGCCGCATCCGGGTCCACTCTTCGCTCCGGTAGCAATCCAGCCCGCGGAGAGCGGCGCCCAGCAGCGGCTCCGCGTGATACGCCTCGAAGACGAACCCGGTTACCCCGTCGCTCACCGTATCCGCCAGCCCGCCGACCCGGCGCACGACCGGGATCGCCCCGTACCGCTGGGCCCGCATCTGCGTGAGGCCGCAGGGCTCGTACTGGCACGGCATCAGGAGGAAATCCGCCCCCGCCATCAGGAGGTGCTCGAGCCGGTCGGTGAAGTTCGTGTTGATGGCGACCTGCCGGGGGTGGTGCGACGCGAGGGCCGACAGCGCGAGCTCGAACCGCGCCTCCCCCGCGCCGATGAAGACGAACTGCGCGCCGAGATCGAGCAGGGCAGGGTTGTCGACGATGAGGTCGATGCCCTTCTGGGTCACCAGCCGGGCCGCCATCCCGAAGAGGGGGGCGTCGGGGTCTTCGGTCAGCCCGAAGAGCCGCTGGACCTCCCGCTTGCACTCGGCCTTTCCCTCGGGGACGTCGGCCGTGAAGTTGGCCGGGATCTGGGGATCCGTCTCCGGGTCCCACACCCGCTGGTCGATGCCGTTGAGGATCCCCGTGAACCGGGGACCGAGCCTCTGGAAGACCTCCTGCAGCCCGAAGCCGCCACCGGGTGTGCGCAGCTCGCAGGCGTGGTTCGCGCTCACCGTCACCACCGCGTCCGCGAAGACGAGTCCGCCCTTCAGCAGGTTCACCTTACCGTACCACTCGAGCTGCTTCCAGTTGAACAGCTCCCACGGGAGCCCGAGCTCGGCCATCACATCGGGCCGGTAGTGCCCCTGATAGCCCGCGTTGTGCACCGACAGCACCGCCCGAATGCTCGACCACGGCGCCCGGTCCGCGTACCGGGTCCGCAGGTACACCAGCGCGAGGGCGGCGTGCCAGTCGTGGACGTGCAGGAGGATGGGGCCCGTCACGAGGCGGGGCAGGGCCTCGAGCGCGGCAAGGGCGAAGAAGGCAAAGCGGCGGTGATTATCGGGGTAGTCGCCCCGCGCGTCGCCGTAGAGGCGGGTGCGATCGAAGTAGGCGTCGTGCTCGATGAAGTACACCTGAGTGCCGGTGCCGCGCTCCCGCTGCGCCATCACCCGGCCGGTCTCCGGCGCCCCGGCGAGGGTTACGGGGAGGGGATTCCCGATCGCCTCGAGGGGTCCCGCTGTCTGTCGCGCACTCCGGTAGAGCGGCAGGATCGCCACGCTCCGGACGCCCGCGCGCGACTGGTAGCGCGCGAGCGTGGAGACCGCCTCGGCGAGGCCGCCGCTCCGCGCGTAGGGATAGTATTCCGCGCTCAGGTGCACCACGGTGATGGGCGCGCCCTGCGGCGAGTGCAGCGCCGATTGCGGCATCCGCGCCCGCTCGGGCGAGCGTCGCTCCGCAAGCTCCGACACGTCAGCGCCGGGGAGGGTCATCCTCGAAGGGGTCCCCGCGAAGGGTCGGCACGTAGAACTCCTCGGTGTACTCCATCACCATGCGGCGCGCGGTGAACTGGCTCGCCGCGCCGCGCAGCGCATTGCGCATCTTGTCGATCCAGCCGAGCGGCAGGCCGCGCCCGTCCCGGGTGTAGTAGAGCGGGACGATTTCCTCCTCCAGCAGCCGGTAGATCTGCTCGGCGTCGTGCTCATCGGCCGACTCGGCATCCGAGGCATCCGGGGGCAGCGGAACCGCCCAGCCGTTGCTCCCATCGTAGCCCTCTTCCCACCAGCCGTCGATGGTGCCCAGCTGGGGGATGCCGTTCAGGGCCGCCTTCATGCCGCTGGTGCCGCAGGCCTCGAGCGGGACCCGCGGGAGGTTGAGCCAGAGGTCCACGCCCTGCACCAGCGACAGCGCCAGGTGCATGTCGTAGTCCTCCAGGAACGCTACCCGGCCCTGGAAGAAGGGGTCGTGGGTCCACCGATAGACCTGCCGCAGGACCTCCTTCCCGGGATCGTCGGCGGGATGGGCCTTCCCGGCGAAGATGATCTGGACCGGGAGACGGCGGTTACAGAGGAGCCGCTGCAGGCGCGGCAGGTCCTTGAACAGCAACCCGGCGCGCTTGTAGGTCGCGAACCTTCGCGCGAACCCGATAGTCAACGCATACGGGTGAAGCAATGTTCCCGCCGCCACCACCTGGTTCGCCTCGGTCCAGTGGTCGGCGAACCGCCGGCGCGCCTCCTCCCGGACGAATCCCATCAGCGTGCCCTTGAGGTCCTGGTGGACCGCCCAGATCGCGCCGGGGTCGAGCTCCCGAAGCTGGTCCCACATCGAGGCGTCGTCCAGGCGGGCCCCCCAGTCGGGACCAAGGTGCCGGTCCAGGAGGTCCATCACGGGATTGGCCATCCAGGTCGCCAGGTGCACCCCGTTGGTCACCGAGGCAATCGGGACCGCGTCCGGCGCCCGGTCGGGCCAGAGGTCGTGCCAGAGCTCCCGGGACACCTGGCCGTGCCGGACCGAAACGGCGTTCACGCGGCCGGAGAGGTTGAGCGCGAGCACGGTCATGTGGAAGCGCGGGTCTTCCCGGCCGGGGTAGCGGCCCAGCTGGAGCACCTGCTCGCGGGTTACCCCCATCGCGTCCCAGATCGGGCCGATGCAGTCGGCGACGTGGTCGGCGTCGAAGGCGTCATGGCCCGCCGGGACCGGGGTATGGGTCGTGAAGACGGTGGTCCGGCGGATCCGGCTGACGGCGTCATCCCAAGGGACGCCCGCGACGACGAGCTCCCGCACGCGCTCGATCAGCATGAACGCGGCGTGGCCCTCGTTGGCGTGCCAGACGCCGGGGTCGACGCCCGCCGCGCGCAGGACGCGGACCCCGCCCACACCCAGCAGCCATTCCTGTCGCAGACGGAGATCCAGGCCGCCCGCGTAGAGCTTGGTGAGCAGCTGGCGGTCGTCCGGATGGTTGTCCTCAATGTTGGTGTCGAGGAGGTAGAGGGGGACGCGACCGACCCGCATCGTCCACGCGCGGACCTTGACCGACCGTCCGAAGGTCGGCACGTCGGCGAGCCAGGCTTCGCCACGGGGCCCGCGGAGGGTGGTCAGGGGCGTCAGGATCGGATCGACGTATTCGTCGCTGTCCTCCTGCCATCCGTCCGACCGGAGCCGCTGGTCGAAGTACCCCTTCATGTAGGAGAGGCCCACGCCGACGAACGGCAGCCCCAGGTCCGACGCGGTCTTGCAGTGGTCGCCCGCGAGAATGCCCAGGCCTCCGCTGTAGATCGGCACCGAGTTGTGCAGGCCGAACTCGGCGCAGAAGTAGGCGATCGGCCGGTCACGCAGCCGTCCGTAGCGCCGCGCGAACCAGGTGCGGTCGTGGTGGCGATCGTTCGCCATCCACTCCATCACCTGGTCGTAGAGCTGCAGGAAGTGGGGATCGTGCGCGAGCCGCTCGAGCCGCGACGGGGCGACCTCGCGGAGCAGCACGATCGGGTTGTGACGGATCTCCCGCCAGAGCGGCGGATCGATCGAGCGAAAGAGCTCGCGGGCGCTCCGGTTCCAGCACCAGGACAGGTTGGTCGCGAGCGCGGCCAGGCCCTCCAGGCGTGGAGGCAGCACGGCCACCTTGGCTCGGGTCAGCGGCATCCCAAGTCTCCTAGTGGACGAGCTTCTTGTAGCGCACCCGGTGCGGCTGATCCACCGGCTGGCCGGTGCGCCGCTTGTAATCGGCCGCGTACTCCTGGAAGTTGCCCTCGAACCAGTGGACCTGGCTGTCGCCCTCGAATGCGAGCATGTGCGTGGCGATGCGGTCGAGGAACCAGCGATCGTGGGTGATGATCACCGCGCATCCCGCGAAGCCGAGGAGCGCCTCCTCCAGCGCCCGCAGGGTGTCCACGTCGAGGTCGTTGGTCGGCTCGTCGAGCAGGAGCAGGTTCCCGCCGCTCTTGAGCAGCCTGGCCAGGTGCAGCCGGTTCCGCTCGCCGCCGGAGAGCACGCCGACCTTCTTCTGCTGGTCCGCGCCCCGGAAGTTGAACCCCGCGGAATAGGCGCGGGCATTGACCTGCCGGCGGCCGAACAGGAGCACGTCCTGGCCGCCCGAGATCTCCTCGTACACCGTCTTGTTCGGGTCGAGCGCATCCCGGCTCTGGTCCACGTAGGCCAGCGACACCGTGCCGCCCACCACCAGCTCGCCGCCGTCCGGGGATTCCTGTCCCGTCATCAGGCGGAACAGCGTCGTCTTGCCGGCTCCGTTCGGCCCGATCACCCCGACGATTCCGCCGCGCGGCAGCGAGAAGCTGAGATGCTCGAAGAGGAGCCGGTCGCCGTAGCCCTTCGAGACGTCCTTGGCGATCACGACCTCGTCGCCGAGACGCTCCGGGACCGGGATGAGGATTTCCGCCGTGCCCTCCGTCTGCCGTTCCCCCTCGGCGCGCAGCTCCTCGTAGGCGCTGATGCGCGCCTTCGACTTGGCATGCCGCGCGCGCGGGGCCATCCGGATCCACTCGAGCTCGCGCTGGAGCGTCTTCTGCCGCGCCGAGGCCTGGCGTTCCTCCCGGGCCAGCCGCTTCTGTTTCTGCTCCAGCCAGGAGGAGTAGTTGCCTTTCCAGGGAATCCCCTCGCCCTGATAGAGCTCGAGGATCCATTGCGCCACGTTGTCGAGGAAGTAACGGTCGTGCGTCACCGCGACGACGGTTCCGGGAAACTCGGCGAGGTGGCGCTCGAGCCAGGCCACCGACTCGGCGTCGAGATGGTTGGTGGGCTCGTCCAGCAGAAGGAGGTCGGGCTGCTCGAGGAGCACGCGGCAGAGCGCCACGCGGCGCCGCTCGCCGCCGGAGAGCGTGGCCACGTCGGCGTCGCCAGGCGGCAGCCGCAGGGCGTCCATCGCGATGTCGATCTTCCGGTCGAGCTCCCAGAGGCCGAGAGCGTCGATCCGCTCCTGGAGCGTCCCCTGCTTCTCGAGCAGCCGGTTCATCTCCTCGTCGTCCATCGGCTCGGCGAAGCGGCCGCTGATCGTCTCGAACTCGGAGAGCAGCGCCCGCTGGGCGGCCACGGCCTCCTCCACGTTGCCGCGCACGTCCTTCGACGGGTCGAGCGCCGGCTCCTGGGCGAGGTACCCGACCCGGATGCCGTCGGCCGGCAGGGCGTCGCCCTGGAAGTCCTTGTCCACACCCGCCATGATGCGCAGCAGGGTGCTCTTGCCGGCGCCGTTCGCGCCCAGCACGCCGATCTTGGCACCCGGAAAGAACGCCAGATAGATCCCCTTCAGGATCTCCCGCCCGGGCGGGACGACCTTCCGGAGATTGGACATCGTGTAGATGTATTGGGGATTGGCCATAGGGCGGGGAAATTAACCACCCGGTCCCGCTCGGGCCGGTGTTTCCGGGGCGGCGCTATTATTGAGCCTCCAAGCCGAGACCCTCATCCGGTGGGCAGCCATGATCTTGCATCGCTCCTCCTCCCGAATCTCCGGCCCCTTCGGCCCTCTCTCGATCGTTCTCCTTCTCGCGGCAACCCCGGCCGCCGCCCAGGGCCCGACCTGTGCCTCGGACAACGCCGGGCTTCGGCTCGCGGCAGGGTTCTGCGCGATGCTCGCGGGGGACAGCCTCGGACCGGTCCGCCATTTCGTCGTCACCCAGAGCGGTGACATCTGGGCGGCGCGCCGCGGTGCCGAAGGGGGACTCGTGCTCCTTCGCGACACCAATGGCGACGGAAAAGTCGATCTGATCCGGCGGTTCTTCTCCAATCAGGGTGGCGGCAGCGGCGTCGCCCTCGCCCCGGACGCCCTTTACTACGCGCCGGACGATCGGGTTCTCCGGTTCCCCTGGCCGGCTGGACGGCCCGAGCCGGATTCCGTGCCCCAGATCATCGTGCGCGGTCTCCCGGTCGGCGGACATGGCGCGAAGGGCATCGCCCTCGGCCGGGATGGGGCACTCTACGTGTCCATCGGCTCTCTCACGAACAGCTGCCAGGAGCGCGATCGCCAGAACAACTCCGTCGGGCACCAGCCCTGCCACGAGCTCGAGCAGCGCGCGGGCATCTGGCGCTTCGATCCGAAGAAGGAGGGACAGGCGGCGCACCTGGCGGCCCGCGTGGCCACCGGGCTTCGGAACCCGATGGCGCTCACCATCCAGCCCGGCACCGGCCTGTTGCACGCCGCGGTCCACGGTCGCGACCAGCTCACCCAGAACTGGGGCTGGCCCGAGGAAGAAGGCCGGGAGAACCCGGCGGAGGAGTTCTTCGCCCTTCCGGACGGCACCGACGGCGGGTGGCCGCACTGCTACTACGACGCACGGAAGAAGCAGAAGCTCCAGACGCCCGAGTACGGGGGAGACGGAACCAAGGCGGGAGACTGCGCCCGGAAGGCTCCCCCGGCACTGGCATTCCCCGCCCACTGGGCCCCGAATGCCACGATCTTCTATTCCGGCACGCAGTTCCCGGCGGCGTATCGCGGGGGCCTCTTCGTGGCCTTCCACGGATCGTGGAACCGCGGGACGTCGCCGGAGCAGCAGGAAGGGTATCGCGTCGTCTTCGCCCCGTTCCGGAACGGCAAGGCGGTAGGGACGTACGACACCTTTGCCGCCCCAGCCGGTGCGACGAACTCGATCCGCCCTTCCGGGCTCGCGGTGGGCCCGGACGGGTCGCTCTACATCGGCGCCGACGCTCAAGGCAAGATCTGGAGAGTGATGGCGGCAGGCAGGTAGGTCTGGGTTCTGGGTTCTGGGTTCTGGGTTCTGGGTTCTGAGTTCTGAGTTCTGGGTTCGAACTACCTGGCGGGCAATATCCGGAACCCAGAACTCAGCACTCAGCACTCAGCACTCAGAACTCAGCACTCAGCACTCAGCACTCAGAACTCAGCACTCAGAGCTCAGAACCCTTATCTTCTCCCTCCAGCCCCACGGGAGGTCGTCCATGAAGCTCCTTGCAGCGACTCTGGTCCTGACGCTCGCCGGCTCAGCCGCCGCCCAGCAGCCGGCCCAGCCCGCGGCACCGCCCCAGGAGGGCACTCCGCTCGCGGTCGGGGCGGATGCGCCCGATTTCACGCTGTCGGGCGCGACCAAGGAAGGGCTCACCGGCCCGATCACGCTCTCGGGTCTCCGCGACAAGACCGTGGTCATCGCCTTCTTCTTCAGGGCCAGGACCCGGGGCTGAACGATCCAAATGAACGCGTACCGTGATCAGTACGCGAAGCTCTTTGGAACCGGGGACAAGGTGAAAGTGCTCGCGGTGAGCGTCGACGCCGACACCATGCTCGCGTCGTGGGCGCGGGACAGCGCCTACCCGGTCACGTTCCTGAGCGATACCGGCGCCGTCGTCGGCCGGAAGTACGGGGCCTATCGCCAGCTCCCGAACGGCCGGGTCATCGACAACCGGACCCTCTTCATCGTCGACCGGAGCGGGAAGATCGCCCATGTGATGGCGCCCTTCCGCGAGACGGACCCGACCGCGTACGACTCTCTTGCCGCGGCGGTCCAGCGCATTTCCGGCGGCAACTAGGGCCCTCCAGCGCGGTCTCCCATGCGACTCATCACCGCCGTCGGCCTCGGGCTCGGAATCTCCGGGCTCGGGGCCTGCGGCGCTCCCGCCGAGCCGCCGGTTTCCGGGGCGCCCTCGCTCGAAACCCGGCTGGCCCGCTACACCGAAGTCGCTCTCGAGGCCGACACCGCCGTCCTGACGTCCGCCGAGCGGCGGATGGTGCCGCTCCTGGTGGAAGCGTCGAAGGCGATGGACGACGCCTATTGGCTCGAGATGTATCCGGCGCGCGACTCGCTCCTGGCCGCCGTCCGGGATTCGACGGCCCGGCGGCTGATCGTGATCAACTTCGGGCCCTGGGACAGGCTCGACGGCGACGCCCCCTTCATCGAGGGGGTTCCTCCGCGTCCTCCGGGCGCCGGCTACTATCCCGCCGGCGCTGACCGCACCGCCCTCGAGTCGGCCATCGCCGCGGGCGGGCCGGCGGCCGACTCCCTCAAGTCGCTCTACACGATCGTCCGGCGGGATTCGGCCGGCCGGTTCACGGCGATTCCCTATCCGCGGTTCTTCGCGACTCCGTACGCCCGGGCGGTGCCGAAGCTCCGCGAAGCCGCGGCGATCGCGGCAGACGCGGCATTCCGCCGCTACCTCGAGCTGCTCGCGAGCGCGCTCGAGACGGGAGGCTACCGGGACAGTGACCTCGCGTGGATGGACTCGAAGACGAGCGGGCTCGAGCTCGTGCTGGGACCCATCGAGACCTACGACGACCAGCTCTTCGGGTACAAGGCGTCGCACGAGGGCTACGTCCTCGTGAAGGACAAGGTGTGGAGCGCGCGGCTCGCCCGATACGCCGGCGCCCTGCCGGCACTGCAGCGAGCGCTTCCCGTGCCGGACGCGTACAGGCGCGAGACTCCCGGCAGCGACGCGGAGCTCAACGCCTACGACGTGCTCTTCGTCGCCGGGCAGGCCAACGCCGGCGTCAAGACGATCGCGATCAACCTGCCCAACGACGAGGAAGTCCAGCTTCGGAAGGGCACCCGCCGCCTCCAGCTCAAGAACGCGATGCGGGCGAAGTTCGAGCGAATCCTCCTCCCCATCGCGCACGAGCTGATCGGAGAGGAGCAGCTCGGGTCGGTGCAGTTCGATCCCTTCTTCGAGAACGTCATGTTCCACGAGGTGGCCCACGGCCTCGGGATCAAGCGGACGCTCGACAGCAAGGGGACGGTGCGGGAAGCCCTCAAGGAGAAGGCCTCCGCCCTCGAGGAAGGGAAGGCCGACATTCTCGGCCTCTACATGATCCGGCAGCTCAGGTCGCGGGGCGCGCTGGGAAGTGGGGGTGGGGGCGGGGGCGGCGGCGGGGGCGGTTCGATGGACCGGAATTACGTGACATTTCTGGCGAGCATCTTCCGCTCGGTGCGGTTCGGGGCTTCGAGCGCCCACGGCCGGGCCAACGTCGTCGCGTTCAACTTCCTCGGGCGGCAGGGCGCCTTCACCCGCGGACAGGACGGCAGGTACCGGGTCGATGCGGCGAGGTTCCAGGCCGGCGCCGATTCACTCGCGGCGCGGATCCTGAGGCTTCAGGGAGACGGAGACTATGCCGGGGTGGCCGAGCTCGAGCGCGAGTTCGGCACCATCGGAACCGGGCTCCGCGCGGACCTCGACCGGCTCGGCACGCTCGGGATTCCCGTGGATCTGATCTATCGGCAGAGGTACTGAGCACCTTCCCCGGCTGCGCTCATTCCTTCACGGCGCGCTCGACGGCTTCGAGCGTCGCGTCCACCTCCGTCATCGCCCCGCGCTCCCGACCTCCGAGCAGCACCTCGGGGTCCTTGAGCATGTGGCCCGTCAGGACGGCGACCACCCGGTGGTCCGGCGCGATCTGGCCCTCGGTGACGAGCCGTCGCACCCCCGCCAGGCTGGCGGCGCTCGCGGGCTCACATCCGACACCCGCCCGGTCGACCTGCCGCTTGGCCTCGAGAATCTCCGCATCGCTCACCGAGGTCACCACGCCGTCCGTCGCGCGGATTGCCCGCACCGCGCGGTCCCACGACGCCGGAGCCCCGATCCGGATGGCCGTCGCCACCGTTTCCGGCTCGACCGAGATCCGTTCCCGGAACCCGCCGGGAAAGGCGCGGGCGAACGGCGCCGCGCCGTCGGCCTGCACCACGAGGAGCCGCGGCATCCGCTCGATGAGCCCCCACGCGCGGGCCTCCTCGAGCGCTTTCCCGAAGGCGGCCGTGTTGCCGAGGTTGCCGCCGGGCAGCGCGATCCAGTCGGGTGCTTCCCAGCCGAGCTGCTGCAGCAGCTCGAAGACGATGGTCTTCTGCCCCTCGACGCGGAACGGGTTGATGCTGTTGAGGAGGTAGACGCCGAGTCGTTCGCTCGCCTCCTCGACCAGCCGGAGACAGACGTCGAAGTCGCCGCGAACCGCGAGCACCCGGGCGCCGAAGCCGATGGTCTGGGCGAGCTTTCCGAGGGCGATGCGCCCGGCCGGCACGAGCACGAAGGCGGGCATGCCCGCCAGGGCCGCGTAGGCGGCGAGCGATGCCGAGGTGTTGCCCGTCGAGGCACAGGCGACCGCGCGAGCGCCGAGACGAGCGGCCTGCGTCACCCCGACGGTCATCCCGCGATCCTTGAACGAGCCCGTCGGGTTGTGGCCTTCGTGCTTGAGGCGCACGGTCTCGAGGCCGGCCCACGCCGCCAGCGCCGGGCGGTCGAGCAGCGGCGTGTTGCCTTCGGGTTGGCTGACCTGCTCCTCCGGTCGTACCGTCGGCAGCACGATCTCCTGAAACCGCCACACCCCCGAAGCGGTGGTGTCGGGCCGGCTGCAGCACCGGGTCTGGAACAGGGCGCGAAGCAACCCGCCCGAGAGCTCCGGGCCGCGATGGCGGACTTCCAGCAGCCCGCCGCAGGCCCGGCATCGCGTCGCGACGTCCGACTCGAGCGCTTCGTTTCCGCAGCGGAGGCACACCTGCCACGATGCGGGTCGAGCGGTGGAGAAGGTCATACCTGCCGAGCGCCCTGGAGATCGGGTGTCGTGATCCGGGTGACACAGGCGATGCCGTCGTTTTCGTAGGCTCGGCGCATCGCCACCGCGACCCGCTCCGCCGTGCCGTCGTCCTCCGTGAACGCGAACGCCGTCGGTCCACTGCCGGAGATGGAGCAGCCCACCGCTCCGGCCGAGAGGGCGGCCATCTTGGCGCGGACGAATCCCGGAAGGAGGGGGGCCCGGGCCGGCTCCGCGATGCGATCCTCGATCGCTCGGCCCAGCAGCGCAACGTCACCCGACTGCGCCGCGGCGACGATCGCCGCGACCTGCGCCGCCTGATGGAGGGCGATGTCGCGGCTCACCCGGTCCGGCAGCACGGCGCGCCCGTCCCGCGTATCGAGGGCCTGTGCCGGCTGCGCGAGCACGATGCGGAGCGACTCGGGCACCGGCAACCGGACTACATCGAGCGGGTCGAGGGAGCGGATGAGGACCAGCCCGCCCAGCAGGGAGGGCGCGACGTTGTCGGCATGACGCCCGGCGACCGCTGTCTCCGCATCGAGGGCGGCGGCCAGCACCTGCGTCGTGGAGAGCGGCGAGTCCAGCAGCAGGTTGGCGGCGACGGCCGCAGCGACCGCGGAAGCGGCGCTCCCGCCCTGTCCGCCGGACAGCGGCAGGCCCTTGGTGACCCGGATCCGGATCCCGCCTGCCTCGGCAGCGCCGGCCCGGCGAAGCACCGCCGCCGCCGCGATAGCCGAGGCGTGACGCTCCGGCTCGACCGGAAGCGCGGGATGGCCGGGATCGACGATCTCAACCCCCGTCCGGTCCTGGCGCTCGGCCTCCACCGTGTCGCCCGCACCGGCGACCGCGAGACCCAGAATATCCAGTCCGGGACCGACGTTGCCGATCGAGCCCGGGGCGAAGACCCGGATCTGTCGAGGCATCGGCGGATTGTATACCTTCGGCCGTCGGTTGGCACTAGCTCCCTAGCCCCTAGCCCCTAGCCCCTAGCTCCCTAGCTCCCTGATGCTCATCGGCGTTCCCCGAGAAACCGCTCCGCACGAGCGACGCGTGGCTCTGGTTCCGCAAACCGTGCAGCGACTCACCTCGGCCGGTCACCAGGTGCGGGTTGAATCCGGTGCCGGTCAGGCGGCCTCTTTTCCCGATCCGGCCTATGCCTCCGCCGGTGCCACCATCGTGTCGGACCGGGACCGCCTGCTCCAGGGATGCGAGCTGCTGCTCGGCGTCCAGCGCCCCGATCCCTCGGATCTGGCGCGGCTTCCGCGCGGAGCCATCTCCATCGCGCTCTGGCAGCCTGCGGCCGCCGGACCCGCGCTCTCGGCTGCGGCGTCCGCGGGTCTCACGGTGCTGGCTCTCGAGCTGGTGCCACGGACCACAAAGGCCCAGGCTATGGACGTGCTTTCCTCTCAGGCCACCGTTGCCGGATATCAGTCCGTCCTGCTGGGTGCGGGCAGGCTGTCGCGACTCCTTCCCATGCTCACTACTGCGGCCGGAACCATTCCGCCGGGCAAGGCATTCATCCTGGGCGCCGGCGTTGCCGGGCTCCAGGCCATTGCCACCGCCCGCCGCCTGGGCGCTGTGGTGAGCGCCTTCGACGTTCGTCCGGGGGTGAAGGAGCAGGTGGAAAGCCTGGGAGCCACCTTCGTGGAAGCTGACGCCGTTTCAGCCTCGGCCGAAGGTGCCGGCGGCTACGCTCGGGAGCTGGCCGAGGAGCAGCAGGCCCGAGTGCTGGAGGTCATCGGCCGACGGCTCCCCGACCAGGATCTGGTCATCACGACGGCTCAGGTTCCCGGCAAGCCGGCTCCGCGACTGGTGACGGCCGGAATGGTCGCGACCATGCGCCCCGGCTCGGTCCTGGTGGACCTGGCCGTCGAGTCGGGCGGAAACTGCGAGCTGTCGAAAGGGGGAGAGGTGGTCCAGTCCGACGGGGTGACGATTCTCGGTCCCCTCAACCTGGCGAGCGATGTACCCCAGCACGCGAGCCTCATGTTCAGTCGCAACCTGCAGAGTCTCCTCGAGCATCTAACAGTGGACGGGAGGCCAACCGTGAAGCTCGACGACCCGATCGCAGGAGCGATGTGCCTCGTTTTCGAGGGAGAACCGCAGTCACGCTGAATCAGTTGCCGTCCTGCAGGCATGGCAGGAGCCGACAAATTTTCGACGCGCACGACTTTCGGACGTTTGGGCACTCCGGGATGCCCGAGAAGGGCCGAGCACCAGCCGCCTCGTCGGAAGCGCGCTCCAAATCCAAGGCTCCCATACGCTTCTCGTCACCCTGCCGACCCTGTGCACGGTCGCGTGATCGCGGACTGCGCGCCGATGCGACGTGCGAACGTGTTAGGCTCGCGCGTCTCCTTATTCGACGCCCACTGCGGTCTCTACAGAGCGGAAACCGGACGACCCCAGGCTGCGTCAGGGAATGAGAACATGCGTTGTCGGGGGTAACCCCAAGCCCGTCATTGCGTTAGCTAAATCATTGATTTGGCGAGGGTTAGACAATATATTTGCTGGTCTTTGAGGCAGGTGTTCGGGAGACGAAGCCCGGCCTGTGAATGATGACCAGCGCTAGGACGAAGGGAGGCACAGGCAGTGGCGAACGCCCCTCGCACCAAGCGGAACGCTGTGAAGCCGGCGCAGATCGCCAAGGCGATCGACGAAGGCCGGGAGAGCCTGGATCTGTATCTCGACGAGATCAGCCGGGTGCCCCTCCTGTCCCGCGACGAGGAGATGGAGCTCGCTCGCAGGGCCTTCCGCGGCAACGTGGCCGCTCAGGAAAAGCTGGCCCGGCACAACGTCCGTTTCGTGGTGTCGGTGGCCAAGAAGTTCCAGAACCGGGGTGTCCCGCTGGTCGATCTGATCGGCGAGGGGAACCTCGGTTTGATGACTGCTGCTCGAAAGTTCGATCCCGATCGCGGCGTGAAGTTCATTTCCTACGCGGTCTGGTGGATCCGGCAGGCGGTGCAGGCGGCCATCGCCCGGCACGGCCGGCCGGTCCGGGTGCCGCTGAACCGGACGGCGGACCTGAGCCGTCTGGGCCGGACCACGACGCTGCTCAAGGAGCGGCTCGGCCGGATGCCGACGACCGAAGAGCTGGCCCGGGCGACCGGGCTCACGCCCGAGGCCGTGCGGTCGCTGTCGGCGCTCAATTCCGAGGCGGTGCGGCTCGACCACCCGACCCGGGACGGCGACGGCAACGAGCGGATCGAGCGCTTCGCCGCCGACCAGGACGGCACCGACAGCGCCACGATGGCCAACAGCCAGACCCAGGACATCGAGACCGCTCTGGCCACGCTCCCCCCGAGGGACGCGAAGGTGCTCCGGCTGTATTTCGGGCTGGAGGACGGCCAGAGCCGTACGCTGGAGGAGATCGGCCGCATGATGGGGGTTACCCGCGAACGGATCCGTCAGCTCCGCGACCGCGCGCTGATCCGGCTCCGCGAGGGGGAGACCGGGGAGCGGCTCAAGGACCTCGTGGCCTGAGCGGCGGCGCGGTCGTCCGCGCTCAGGCCTCCAGCAAGGGCCTCCCGTGCATCGGGGGGCCCTTCGTCGTTATCGGCGCTCCCGCTCCTCCGCGCCGAGGAACAGGCGGAGCACCCGCGGCAGGATGCCGCCATGGCGGAGGTAGGCGATCTCCACCGGTGAGTTGAGCCGCGCCACCGCCTCGAACACGACCTCACGGCCGTCGTCATGCCGGGCCCGCACCACGACCTTCCCACCGGGAGCCAATCCGGACGCGATGCCGGTGATGCTGTAGACCTCACGCCCGGTGAGCCCCAGGCTTTCGAGATTCTGGCCGGCTTCATAGGTGAGGGGGAGGACGCCCATGCCGACGAGGTTGCTCCGGTGGATCCGCTCGTAGCTCTCGGCGATCACCGCCTTCGCGCCCAGGAGCCTCGTGCCTTTCGCGGCCCAGTCCCGGCTCGACCCGGTGCCGTACTCCTTGCCCGCGAGGACGAGCAGCGGGGTGCCGTCCGCGATATAGCGCATCGCCGCGTCGTAGATCGACAGCACCTCCCCGGTCGGCAGGTAGACGGTCCAGTTGCCTTCGCGGTCGGGGACGAGACGGTTGCGGATCCTGACGTTGCCGAAGGTGCCCCGCATCATCACTTCGTGGTTCCCCCGGCGCGCGCCCAAGGTGTTCCAGTCCGGCCGCTCGACGCCGTGCTCGAGGAGGTACCGGGCGGCGGGCCCGTCCCGCGGAATCGACCCGGCGGGCGAGATATGGTCGGTCGTGACGGAGTCCCCGAGGGAAGCGAGCACGCGGGCATCGTGGATGTCGGCCAGCACGCTGGCTTCGCGGGCGAGTCCCTGGAAGAAGGGAGGCTCGCGGATGTAGGTGGAGCCCGGGTCCCAGGCGAAGCGGCTGCCCTCCGGGACGGCGAGGCTCTGCCACTCCTCGTCGCCCTCGAACACCGAGGCGTACTTTTCCCGGAAGAGGTCGGGCTTGAGCGAGCCGGTCATCGCGGTTTCGATCTCCGCCGCGGTCGGCCAGATGTCCCGGAGGAAGACGGGGCGGCCGCCCCGGCCGATGCCCAGCGGTTCGTGCAGGAGGTCGATGTCGGCGCGGCCCGCGAGGGCGAACGCGACGACGAGCATCGGTGACGCGAGGTAGTTGGCGCGCACGTGCGGATGGATCCGGGCCTCGAAGTTCCGGTTGCCCGAAAGCACCGCCACGGTGACGAGGTGCTGGCGGTCGATCGCATCCGCGATCCCTTCGGCGAGGGGGCCGCTGTTGCCGATGCAGGTGGTGCAGCCATAGCCCACCACGCTGAAGCCGAGCTGTTCCAGGTGGGGCAGCAGGCCGGATCCCTCGAGATACGCCGTCACCACGCGGGAGCCCGGCGCGAGGCTCGTCTTGACCCAGGTCCGGCTCGACAGTCCCGCCTCGATGGCCTTCTTGGCGAGGAGGCCGGCGCCGATCATCACCGACGGGTTCGACGTGTTGGTGCAGCTCGTGATGGCGGCGATGACGATGGTGCCGTCCCGCTCGGGGAACGCGTCCGCGTCGGCCTGCATCTCCGCCGGCGCGTCGGACGCGATCGTGATGGTCTGCCCGCCGCCCTCGGTGACCCACTGCGAGTAGTTCGATTCGGCGACCGAGCGCCGCGCCGCCGGGGTCGCCGTCGGCATGAGGGACGGCAGATTGACGATGAAGTTCCGCTTGAGCTCCTTGAGCGGCACCAGGTCCTGAGGTCGCCGGGGTCCGGCCAGGCTCGATTCGATCGTGGCGAGGTCGAGGGCGAGCGTCGACGTGAACGCCGGGTCCGGCGTGCCGTCGGTGCGGAACAGCGCGTTGTCCCCGCAGTACGCGGCCGTCCGCTCCGCTTCGCGCTCACGGCCGGTGGCCCGCAGGTACACGAGCGTCTGCTCATCCACGGGGAAGAAGCCCATCGTCGCGCCGTACTCCGGCGCCATGTTGGCGATCGTGGCGCGGTCCGCGATGCTCAGGCTCGACAGGCCCGGCCCGTAGAATTCGACGAACTTGTCCACCACGCCGTGCGTGCGGAGCACCTGGGTGAGCCGGAGCACCAGGTCCGTGGCCGTCGTGCCGATCGGGAGCTCGCCGGTCAGCTGCACGCCCAGCACTTCCGGCGCGAGCATGAAGTAGGGCTGGCCCAGCATGACCGCCTCGGCCTCGATGCCGCCGACGCCCCATCCGAGCACCCCGAGGCCGTTGATCATCGTCGTGTGCGAATCGGTGCCCACCAGGCTGTCGGGGTAGGCCACCGGCGCGCCGTCCTGGTCGCGGAGCTGGACCACGGGGGCGAGGTATTCGAGGTTCACCTGGTGCACGATGCCCGTGCCGGGGGGCACCACGCGGAAGCCGTCGAACGCCCGCTGCGCGAACTTCAGGAGTTGATAGCGCTCCGCGTTACGCGCAAATTCCAGCGCGACATTCCGGCGGTACGCTTCGCGGTTGCCGTAGTGATCCACCTGGACCGAGTGGTCGATCACCAGGTCGCACGGAACCACCGGGTTGATCCGCGCGGGGTCGCCGCCCATCCGGGCCATCGCGTCGCGCATGGCCGCGAGATCGACGACGCAGGGCACGCCGGTGAAATCCTGGAGCACCACGCGCGCCGGCATGAAGGGGAATTCGCCGCCGGCCGAGGGATGCGGCGTCCATCCCGCGAGCGCGGCCACGTGTTCCTCGGTGACCAGGCCGCGGCCCTCGTGGCGCAGGGCGTTCTCGAGCAGCACCCGGATGGAGAAGGGCAGCCGGTCGATGCCGCCGATTCCCCGGCGCTCGAGCTCGCCCAGACGAAAGACGACGACGCGCTCACCGGCGATCGTGAGCGCGCTCCGGGTACCGAACGAGTTGGGGACGACGGTCGACGCGGGGGGGACCATGGACATCGGCGCGGCAGCTCCCTGGGGGGCGAGTGGGACCACGAACCGGCAAAGATACTCACCCATGGCCGGACGCGACGCGACCGGGCCGTCGTGACCGCGTTCACCGCGCCACCCCGTGGGATCGTGCGCCGGGACGACGGGCTGCTGGTCGACTGGGACGGCGCGGGCCATCGCGCGCTCTTCCCCGCCCGCGACCTCCGGCTCGCCTGTCCCTGCGCCGAGTGCGTCGAGGAGATGAGCGGCCGGCCGCTGCTCGACCCCGCGCGCGTTCCGCTCGACATCCGGCCCGCGGGCATCGATCTGGTCGGCGGCTACGGGATCCGGGTGCGCTGGAGCGACGGACACTCCACCGGGATCTACACCTTCGAGCGCCTTCGCCAGACCTGCCCGTGCGCCCGGTGCGCGGCCGCGCGGGTGGGCTGACCTCGCGTGATCGCCGGCCGCCGCCTCTGGATCGTCGTCTGGTACGGGATCCTGCTGCTCGGGGTGCTCGGACTCTGGGCCTCGATCTACTGGGGCCGGCAGACGCGGTGGAAGAACATCGACGAGCTGCTGCGCGCGGTCGGGACGATCGTCGCCTCGATGGGCATGCTGCTCCTGCTGCACGGCGTCGGCGCGGCGGCCGGCCAGGCGTTTCTGGTCGTCGCGCTGCTCCTGTTCGCGCTCGCCTTCATCGTGGGCCGCCGGCCGCGGCTCCCCGCGGAGAAGCCGCGCGGGCCGCGCGCGATGGATTCCGCCCCGCCGAACGGAGGAAGCCGTGACGCGTCCGCGTAACCCGCTGCCCCTCCTGCTCGCGAGCCTGCTGGGCGCGACCCCGCTCGCGGCCCAGGGCGTGGGTGCCGGCACCGGCGGCGTCGTGGCCCTCCGGCAGGCCGAGCGGATGCTCGGGCACACCAAGCGGGTGCTCCTGATCGCGGCGCACCCCGACGATGAGGACACCGAGCTCCTCACGCTGATGGTGCGCGGCGAAGGCGCCGAGGCGGCCTACCTCTCCCTGACCCGCGGCGAGGGCGGGCAGAACCTGATCGGCGCCGAGCTGGGCGAGGATCTCGGACTGCTGCGGAGCGAAGAGCTCCTCGCCGCGCGACGGCTCGACGGCGCCCGCCAGTATTTCACGCGCGCCTACGACTTCGGGTTCTCGAAGCGGCTCGAAGAGGCCCTCGCGTTCTGGCCCCGCGACAGCCTGCTCAAGGATGCCGTGCGGATCGTCCGGCGGTTTCGTCCCCAGATCATCGTCTCCCAGTTCTCCGGCACGCCGCGCGACGGCCACGGGCAGCACCAGGCGGCCGGGTGGGTGGCGCAGGAGGTGTTCCGCCTCGCGGGGGACCCCGCGCGGTTCCCGGAGCTCGAGCGGGAGGAGGGACTCCGCCCCTGGACGCCGACCAAGCTCTTCCGCTCGGCCCGCTTCGACACGACGACGGGGCCGGTGGTCGTGCTCCAGGGCGGTGTGCTCGATCCCGAGCTCGGGCAGTCGTACCGGCAGGTGGCGATGCGGGGCCGGAGCCTGCACCGGTCGCAGGACATGGGCGTCCTGCAGGACGTGGGGCCCTCGGCGGTCCGCCTGCAGCTGATGGAGGACCGGGGCGGGACGGGCGCCGGGTTCTGGTCCGGCATCGACACCAGCGCAGCGGGCGGCGACGACGGCTTCGAGGCGGAGGACGCCCGCCGGCACGGTGCCGAGGCGGCGGCGAACCGCGCGGGGCTCGTCTTCGACGCGATGAGCTCGACGGGCCGCCTGCTTGGCGGACAGCGGTTCGAAGTGCGGCTCGTCGCGTGGAACGGCGGCGCCCGTGCGGCGACGGTCGGTTTCGAGGCGAGCGTGCCGCGCGGGTGGACGATCGCGCGCTCCGGGTGCCCCGCGCAGGCGGTGATCCTCGCGGCGGGTGCCGTCCGGACCTGTGCCGTCGAGGTCGTGGTGCCGGAGGACGCGCCCCTCACCACGCCGTACTTCCTCCGGCAGGCGAGGGACGGGGCCTTCTATCGCTGGGCCGGCCCTCCCGCCGTCCGGGGAGAGCCGTTCGAGCCGCTCCTCGTCACCGGCCGGTTCCGGTTCGGCGGCGAGCGCGAGCCGATCCGCCTGGTCGAGCGGGAGGTCGTGCATCGCTATCGGGACCAGGTGCTCGGGGAGATTCGCCGTCCCCTCGTCGTCGTCCCGCGAGTCGCCGTCACGCTGGCTCCGGACATCGTGGTCTGGCCGCTGGGCCTGCGACCCCCGCTTCCGGTGACGCTCACCCTGCAGCACACCGGCCGCGACTCCACGCGGGGCGAGGCGTCGCTGGAGCTGCCGCGCGGCTGGCCCGCCGTCCGGAGCCAGCCGTTCCTCCTCACCCGCGACGAGGAGCGGGAGACGCTCCGCTTCGCGCTGCGGCCGCCGACGTCGCTTGCCCCGGGGGCGTACGAGGTGCGGGCGGTGGTCCGCGACGCCGCCGGGCGGCGCTACGACGCCGGCATGGTCACGGTCGAGTATCCGCACATCCGCCCGCGCACCGTGGCGCGACCGGCCGTCACGCGCGTCGTCGTGGCGCCGATCGCGCTGCCGGCGCTCCGGCGGATCGGCTACGTGCGGGGTGCGGCGGATCGCGTGCCCGAAGCCCTCCTCGCCCTGGGGCTCCCGGTCGAGCTGCTGGATGCGCGCGCGCTGGAGCGCGGTGACTTCTCCCGGTACGACGCCGTCGTGATCGGGAGCCGCGCCTACGAGGTGGAGCCCGCCCTGCTCGAGAACAACGCGGCGCTGCTGCAGTATGCCGTCCGCGGCGGCATCGTGATCGTGCAGTATCAGCAGCAGCCGTACTTCCGCGGCCGGTTCGCGCCGCGGCCGCTCTCGCTCGCCGCGACGCTCGATACCGGAGACGCCCCACCGTTCCGCCAGGCCCCCCCTCGCGTGACCGACGAGACGGCGCCGGTGCGGCTGCTCGATCCGGGGAGCCCGCTCTTCCGGCTGCCGAACCGCATCGGTCCGGGCGACTGGGAGGGCTGGGTGCAGGAGCGCGGCCTCTACTTCGCCGGCGGCTGGGATCCGGCGTTTCAACCGGCGCTCGAAATGGCCGACCCGGGCGAGCAACCCCAGAGGGGCGGCCTGCTGATCCTCCCGTACGGGCGCGGTACGTACGTGTACACCGGCTTGAGCTTCTTCCGTCAGCTGCCGGCGGGGGTGCCGGGGGCGCTACGGCTCTTCCTCAACCTCCTGAGCCACCGTGCTTCGGCCCCGTCCGCCGCGCCGTCGCGCTGAGCTCCTCGCGGTCGCGACGCTCCTCGCGTCCGGACGCGGCGACAGCAGCCGCACGCCGGTCGTGCTCTATCCCCCCCATGGCGGCGACCAGCTCGCCTTGCTCGAGCAGGCCACCGGATGACGGGCGCCGCGCAGGGCCGGGGCGCTCCGGCTGGCCGCAACGTTCAGCTTCGGCGGCTGTCGGTGTTGATCGCGGCGTCGTGCATCGACATGCTCGGCTTCGCGATGGTGCTGCCGCTGATACCGTTCTACGCCCTCCGGCTCCAGGCGAGCCCGGAGGTCATCGGCGGGATCATCGCGTCCTTCTCCGTGGCGCAGCTCCTCTCGGCACCCCTGTGGGGATGGGTGTCCGACCACTACGGCCGCCGCCCGGCGCTCCTCGCCGGCCTTCTGGCCTCGGCGGTCGCCTACGCCGTCTTCGGCTTCGCCGATGCCGTCTGGCTGCTCTTCGCGTCGCGGGTGATCCAGGGGGCGGGCGGCGGGACGACCGGCGTGGCGCAGGCGTACGTCGCGGACACCGTCGCTCCGGGTGACCGGGCACGGGCGCTCGGCTGGCTCTCGTCCGGCACGGCGATCGGCTTCATGCTGGGGCCGGTGATCGGATCGGCGGCGGCGTACTGGGGGCAGGCGGCGCCCGGGATCGTCGCGTCGGCGCTGTGCCTCCTCAACGTCGCCTTCGCCTGGAAATGGCTCCCCGAGTCGCGGCCGCCCCGCGCCGCCGGCGAGGCGCCGCCGGTGCGGCGCCCCGTCTGGCACTGGGCGCTCCAGGTTGTCCGGCACCCCGAGGGTCCCGTCACCCGGCTCATCTGGATCTATGCCGCGGGCATGCTGGGCTTCACGGCGATGACCGCGGTCCTGGCGCTGTACCTGGGGCACACGTTCGGCTTCACCGAGAAGACCATCGGGTACGTCTTCCTGTACCTCGCCACGCTCTCGCTCGTCATGCGGTCGCTGCTGCTCGGGCCGATCGTCAACCGGATCGGCGAGCCCGGCGCGATGCGCACCGGCACCGTGCTCCTGACCCTCGGACTCCTGCTCATGCCCCTCGCCGGCTCGCTCTGGATCTTCGGTGTCGCCATGGCGCTGGTGCCGATCGGCACGGCGCTGCTCTTTCCCGCGACCACCGCGCTCATGTCCCACGCGAGCGAGCCGCAGGAGGTCGGGCTCACCCTGGGCGTCGCCCAGATTTTCGCGGGGCTGTCCCGCGTGATCGCGCCGCTGATCGCGACCAGCGCCTTCCAGCGGCTGGGGCCGGCGGCGCCGTTCGTCCTCGCGGGACTGGTGGTGGCGCTCGTGGGCGTGCTCGCCTTCCGGCTCACCGTCGACGCCCACGCGCTGCGGCAGGAGGGGCCGGCATGAACCTCCCCGATCGCGCGGAGACCTGGGCGGGCGCGACCTGGCCCGACCTGCTGCCGTACTACGACGCGCTCGCCACGGCGCCGCTCGACGCCGGCACGCTCGACGGCTGGCTCCGGAACTGGTCCCGGCTGGAGGCGCTGCTCAGCGAAGCGGCCTCCCTCGCGATGATCGGTTACACCTGCGATACCGCGGATCCCGCCAAGGAGGAAGCGCATCTGCGCTTCTCGACCGAGATCCTGCCCCTCGCCGAGGAGCAGAGCGTGCGGCTGGCCCGGCGCTTCGTCCAGCTCAGCATCGCGCCGGAGGGGCTGCAGACGACGCTCGCGCGGTTCCGGGCGTCGATCGAGATCTTCCGCGAGGCCAACGTGCCCCTCTTCGCCGAGCTGGAAGGCCTGGCCGCGCGGTATCAGCGCATCACCGGATCGATGACCGCCGAGTGGGAAGGCGAACAGGTGCCGCTGCCGCGCCTCGCACCCTTTCTCCAGCACCCCGACCGCGCGATCCGCGAGCGGGCGTTCCGCTCCGGCACGGGGCCGTACCTCGGTTCCCGGCGCGAGCTCGCCGCCATCTTCGACTCGATGTACGAGCTCCGGCAACGCGCCGCGCGCCAGGCGGACTTCCGGGACTTCCAGGCGTTCTCCTTCGTCGCGAAGCACCGCTTCGACTACACCCCGGGCGACTGCGCCCGCTTCCACGACGCGGTCGAGGCGATCGTGGTGCCCGCCTACGCGCGGACGCTCGCCGCCCGGCGGGAGCGGCTCAGGCTCGAGACGCTGCGCCCCTGGGACCTCGGCGTGACGCTCTATCGCGATCAGCCGCTCCGGCCGTTCGAGACCGGGTCCGAGCTGGCGGAGCGCGTGGGGCGGGTCTTCAACCGGGTGGATTCCGGCTTCGCGCGGCAATGGCGGACGCTCATCGACGAGCGCCTGCTGGACCTCGACAGCCGGAAGAACAAGGCGCCGGGCGGCTACTGCGACACGCTCCACCTCCGGGGCCGGCCGTTCATCTTCATGAACGCCTCGGGTGTCCTCGAGGACGTGACCACGCTCCTGCACGAGGCCGGGCACGCCTTCCATGCCTTCGCCTCGCATCGGCTGCCGTTTGTCTGGCAGCGGCATCCGGGCGCCGAAGCGTCGGAGCTCGCGTCGATGAGCATGGAGCTCCTCGCGGGCGACCACCTCGGCCCTCCGGACGGCCTCCTCAACGAGCGCGACGGGACGATCGCCCGGCTCGACCACTTCGAGGACGTGCTGGCGAGTCTCGCGCACATCGCGTCGGTGGACGCGTTCCAGAGCTGGATTTACTCGAGCGGAGAAGGCCACGATGCCGCGGCACGGGACGCCGCCTGGCTCCGGCTCCGCAGCCGCTTCGAGCAGGGGGTGGACTGGACCGGCCTCACGGCGGAGCGGGCCGCCCGGTGGTACCGGCAGCTCCACATCTTCCTCTATCCCTTCTACTACATCGAGTACGGGCTGGCCCAGCTGGGCGCGCTGCAGGTGTGGCGGAACAGCCGGCACTCGCCGGCGGCCGCGGTCCAGGCCTATCGCCGGTTCCTCGAGGAGGGCGCGGTGACCCAGCTCCCCGAGCTCTACCGCGAGGCCGGCGCCGCGCTCGTCTTCGACGCGTCGGGGATGCGGCCCCTCATCGATCTGGTCGAGGAGGAGATGGAGCGGCTCCGCGGTCGGCTCGTCTGAGCCGGTTGCGCGGCGCGGAAGCCGGCGAGAGATTACCCGCGCCCCGCCCGGTCAACCGGCGGGCTCGCTGCGACCCCAGGGAGGAAACGGATGGCGAAGGAAGAGGGCATCGAGATGGAAGGCGTCGTGCAGGAAGTCCTCCCCGACCGCAACTATCGCGTGTTGCTGGAGAACGGCCACACCATTCTCGCCTACGCCGCCGGGAAGATGAGCAAGTTCAAGATCCGCGTCCTCGAGGGCGACCGCGTCAGCGTCGTGCTCTCGCCCTACGATCTCACGCGGGGACGGGTGATCTACAGGCATAAGTGAGTCCGGGGTTCTGGGTTCGAGAACCCAGAACTCAGAACTCAGAACTCAGAACCCCTCAAACACCACGGGCCGCCTGCGAAGGCGGCCCGTCGTGCTCTCGGGGGCCAGGAGTTACTTGCTGGCCTTCGTGACGTTCTCCGCCGCGGGGCCCTTGGCGCCCATCACGATGTCGAACTCCACCCGCTCGCCTTCGGAGAGGCTCCGGAAGCCATCCATGCGGATCGCCGAGTGGTGGACGAAGCAGTCCTTGTCGCCGTTCTCCGGGGTGATGAACCCGAACCCCTTGGCGTCGTTGAACCACTTCACGGTACCGGTAACACGAGCCATGCCGACTAACTCCTGGTTATTAAGCTCCGCCGGCGGTCCGCCAGTAGCGGAGCCGGCCTTGGGTGAACGCGGGCCTGTCCCGCGCCACACAAAGAAGAAAAGACCCTCGGCGACGAAGCCTGGGGTCTCATGTTCTCACTCGCACTGAGTCCGAGATGAATGCTACGAGCCCTGCGAAAGTCGCTGCGCCAATATGAGTCAGACCCCCCGCAATGTCAAGATTTAGATGATCTTAGAATTCGGGAGACCGCCTGCAGCCAGGGGGCCCGGGGAGCCCGCATGTCCCTTTTGACGGCGCGGGTCAGGGCCGCCAGGAATTCGCCGGCCGTCGGATACCGGGCACTCACATCGGCCCGCAGGGCGCGGCGGAGGACGCGCTCCAGCTCCGATCCCACGTCGGGACGAGCGGCGAGAAGCTCGGGAGGCTCGTGGGTGGTCTGTCGCGCCAGCACCTGGACCGGCGTGGCCCCTTCGAACGGCGGTCTGCCGAGCAGGGCGAAGTACGCCACCGCCGCGAGACTGTAGAGATCGGAGCGGCCGTCGACCCGCTCGCCGAGGAGCTGTTCCGGGCTCGCGAACCGCGGGGTTCCACTCTGACTCGTCGCGCCGCCCCATTTGCCCGGGCCCCGGAGCGCGATGGCGAGACCGAAGTCCGTGATCCGGACGGTGCCGCTCCGCTCGATGAGCATGTTCTCCGGCTTGATGTCCCGGTGCACCAGCCCGGTGCCGTGCGCGTGGGCGAGCGCCGAGAGGGTCTCGCGGAGGAGCCGCGTCACCTGCTCGACCGGGAGCGGGCCGTCCCGCTCCACCAGCTGGGCCAGGTTGGGGCCTTCGACGAATTCCATCGTGTACCAGAGGAGTCCCCCCCGCCCCCCGATCTCGTAGATCCTGACCAGGTTGGGATGACTCAGCCGGGCGGCGAGCTGCGCCTCTCGCCGGAATCGCTCGACGACGGCGGGATCCTGAATCAGCAGCGGATGCAGCACCTTGAGCGCGACGATGCGCTCGAGGTGCAGATCGCGCACGCGGTACACCCGCCCGAACCCGCCCGACCCGAGCTCGCTCAGGAGCTCGTAGTCGTCGCCCAGAGCGCGCCGCAGCCGCTTCTCCCACTGACGGGCCGAGTCCGCCGCGGCCGATCCGGCGCCCGCCTGCTCGAGCAGCGTGGCGGTCGCGTAATCCCCCGCCTCCGAGGCGAAGTCGTCCAGCATTTCGCCGGTCGACAGGTAGCGTTTGCTGGACGCGGCCCGGAGCGCGCGCATCAGCACGCGCTCCAGCGCGTGAGGACACGCCGCGCGAAGCTGGGTCGGCGGCACCATGTCGTCGGGATGCTCGGCCGGCTCGACCCCGGTGATGGCATAGTAGAGCACGGCGCCGGCGCCGTACACGTCGCTCGCCGGATCGCCCGTCGCGCCGTCCCGAACCTCCGGCGCCATGAAGCGGAGGCCGGTGGGCCGCTCGGTCGGCGGAATCGCGGGCAGGGTGTGATTGCAGAACCGGAGGTCGGTAAGCGTTCCGCGGCCGCCGGGACTCACCAGCAGGCCGGGGGGGACGAGACGACGCACCAGGATGCCCCGCGCGTGGGCGTGGTCGAGGCCGTTGAGGAGGTCGCGGGCCAGCCGGTGGACGTCGGGGATGGGGCGGGGCCCGCGGGCGACCGCCTCATGCAGGCCCTCCCCGTCGATCCAGTTGCCGATCCGGTAGGCGAGGTCCCCGATCTCGCCCGCGTCATACACGTGTCGCACGGCCGGATGATCGAGGCGGGCCAGGGCCTCCGCTTCCCGGAGAAACCAGGAGCGCAGGGTGTCGCTGGTGTAGAAGTTGAGCCGGACGCTGACGGTGCGGTCGAGGAGCCGGTCCTGAGCGCGGAAAAGGACCCGTTCCGCGTTGGCGGCGATGAGCTGGTCGAACCGGTAGCGCGTGCCGAGGGCGGCCTCGGCCGCCTGAAAGAGGGCGGCGGGGTCGTTCCCGATCACGTATCCCGAGCGATTTCCACCAGGTTGCGTCCGCCGCGCTTGGCGGCATAGAGAGCCGAGTCGGCGGCCGCGAGCACCGAGGTGGGCGTACGGCCGTGCCGCGGCGCTTCCGCGATCCCGAACGAGAGGGTCGCGACGCCGAACTCGGGATGCCGCGAGGTGAGCTCCGAGAGACCCCCCTGCAGCCGATTGATGAAGACGAGGGCCTCGCTGGCGCTGGTCATGGGAAGGATCACGAGGAACTCGTCGCCTCCCAGGCGGCCCACGACGTCGAGGGTGCGCACGTGCTTGGTCAGCACCTGGCCCACGAGCGCGAGATAGCGGTCGCCGGCGGCGTGGCCCAGGGTGTCGTTGATCAGCTTGAACCGGTCCACGTCGATCAGCACGATCGAGGTCTTGATCTGGTGCCGATAGCTGCGCGAGATCTCGGCCTCGAGGCGCTCCTCGAGCGCGCGCCGGTTGAACAGCCCGGTGAGCTCGTCCGTGGTCGCGGCGCTGTGCAGCCGTTCCACGAGCTCCGCGTTCTTGAGGGCGATGGCGGCCGCGAAGGAGAGCGTCCCCGCCAGGTCGCGCTCGGCGCGGCCGTAGACCAGCTGGTTGAGCCGCGGACCGAGCAGGACGAGCGCGAGCCGCTCGCTCCCGGCGTCGAGCGGCACGACCAGGGACGTGCCCGGAGGAAGCACGGTGCCGAGCCCCACTTCCGAGGCATCGGTGACCGCGCTCCCGCTCGGCAGGGCTTCGTCGACCTTGGGCGCCGGGATCGGCGAGGGCACACCGGTCTGGTCCAGCGCCCGGTACCGCTTGGGGTAGTAGTCCCCGGCTTCCGGCCGGTACAGGCAGGCCCACCACGCAAAGAAGACTTCGGCGAGGAAGTCGAGAATGAGGTGCTCGGTCTCTTCCGTCGAGTGCACCGAGGAGAGGAGCCGGGCCACCTGACGGAGCGCGCGGAGCTGGAAGATCGCGTCGTCGAGGGCGCTCTGCCGCTCGACCAGTACGCTCCGGAGCTCGAGCACGACGCTCAGGGCGAGCGCCATCGGCATCGCCACCGGCCGCATCGCCACCGCGACTTCCGGGCTTGCGAGGATGGCGAGCTCGGTCTGGCCGCTCGAGCAGCGGCCCACCTCTGTCGCGTCCTTGAAGCCCACCGAGCCTCCCACGCGACGGGGCGGCTGCCCGTCGTTGACGATGGAGAACCAGACCTGGTCGGTCTCGTATCGCTGAACGAGCACGTCCCGGCAGCGCTCGAAGAGCTCCGAGTCCGTACGCGCCTGTCGGCAGGCCGCCGCGAACGCGTTCGGCAGGGAGCTCAGGGCGGGCGTGCTCATCGAGGAAACCGTGGGCATGTGATGGAAGCCAACAGGTCCGCAATTGGGATACCAGCGCGGATGCGCTCCTTAACACCTTGTCGGAGAATAACTTGGGTGTGCGGACAAGAGGCCTTCACGGGGCTCCGTCTTCGCTCAAATCGCGCCAATCTCGCAGGGCGAGGCGGCCTCAGGCGCGACCGTCCGCGAGCAGGGAGCCGACCTCAGCGGTGACGCCGCGCAGCTCGTCCATGAGCGTCGAGTGGAGATCGGCCGCGCGGCCCTCCAGCACTTCGAGCATCGAACGGTGCCACCAACGCAGCTCCAGCGGGGGAGCCACGGAGACGCTTCTCGCGTACTCGGCGCCCAGACGGCGAATGTCGGTGAGCGCCTGCCCGCAGTGGTGAATCTCCGAGCCCATCCAGATCTCCGCGACCCGGGGTGACGCGCTGGCCAGCCGTCCCAGGGCCTCGAAGCGGGCCGCTTTCCACGCCCGCTCACGGCCGACGGGATCGAAGCGAGGTTCGGCGGCACCGTCAACCGTGGCGGCGACGAGACCGCCGAAGCGACAGGCAATCGCCTGGTGCAGCTGGGCCAGCGAGGTCTGGGGGCTTGCATCCATCAGGTGCTTGAGGATGCCGGCGACGATGGTCGTCTCGTCGCAGCTGTGACGCGAGAGGATCACCGCGACGTGTGCGGTCGTGAGGAGCGGGCTGTGGACGTCGTAGCGGGAGACGGGTCCGGGATGATGCTTGGCGCAGAAGGCGAGCGCGTGATGGATGCGATCGGAGTATCCGTGCTGACTCATCGCGTGCCCGCCCCCGGCGACCGGCTCATGGAATGCCGAGGATCTTATGAGTCTGGAGGGACAGACGCCACTCCGGATGGGCGAGGCAGTACTCGAGGGCGAGGCGGGTGTTGCGTTCCCGATCCGGCCCGTCCATCGGCTGCAGGAAGAAGTGCCGGAAGTCGAGGTGACGGTAGCGCTCCGGTTCGCCGCCGACCTGAGGATACACGAGCTTGAGCTCGTCACCGGAGGTGATCACCGTCTCTGCATCCGCCTTGGGGCTCAAGCAGAGCCAGTCGATGCCGGAGGGCGGCACCACCGTCCCGTTGGTCTCCACCGCGACCAGGAGCCCGCGGGCGTGGAACGCCTCGAGGAGTGGCGCGTCCACCTGCAGCAGCGGCTCGCCCCCCGTGCAGACGACGAAGGGCCGGGCCCGTCCGTTCGCCGTCGGCCACCGGCTCTGGACCGCGTCGGCGAGGGCTTCGGCCGTCGAGAACTTGCCACCGCCCGGTCCGTCGGTCCCCACGAAATCGGTGTCGCAGAATCCGCACACCGCCGTGGCTCGATCGGATTCGCGTCCCGTCCAGAGGTTGCAGCCGGCGAATCGGCAGAAGACCGCCGGCCGGCCCGCGTTGGCCCCCTCACCCTGGAGGGTGTAGAAGACTTCCTTTACCGCGTACATGGATGGAAAGTAGGGAGCTAGGCAGCTAGGGAGCTAGGGAGCTGGAGAGTGACCAGTGACCAGCGACCGGTGACCGGTAATGGCACCCCTAGCTCCCTAGCTCCGCAGGTGGACTGGCTTCACGGTCTCCACGCCCCTGCAGGCGGGGAACCTGTCAGCGTTCGATTCCATGCCGTGAATCCCCCTTCCCAGAGCGGATTGTTTAAGTCATTCGCATATATCTCGTAATACGTCGTGCCAAACGTGTTATGGGCATGGGCAATGGCTTGGTTGGGATCCCCGATGCTCTGGACGATGCCGCCGGATCCCGACCATGATCCCAACATCTGGAACTCGATAGGAGCGATGCCGCGCTGCTGGCGGAGGAAGGCCGGCTCTCGCTCGACGATCCGGTGCGACGATGGGTTCCCGAGCTGCCCGGCTACACCGACCGGGTCAGCATTCGCCATCTGGTCCATCATACCAGCGGGATTCGCGACTATCTCGGCCTCTGGGGTCTATCCGGACGGAGCTTTGCCGACGAGATCCCGGAGGAGGTGGGACTCGACCTGATCGCCAGGCAGGCCGCGCTCGACTTCGAACCCGGCGCGCGGTGGTCGTACTCCAACTCCGGGTATCTGCTGCTGTCGGAGATCGTGAAGCGGGCGAGCGGCAAGAGTCTGCGCCAGTACACCACAGAGCGAATGTTCCAGCCGTTAGGGATGGGCGATACTCACTTTCACGACGACAACGCGATGGTGGTGCCCCGCCGCGCCGAAGGGTACCAACCGGTGGGACCGGGTCAGTACCAGATCGTCCGGACCAGCTTCGCGCTGGTGGGCGACGGCGGCCTGATGACCACGGTAGAAGACCTGGCGAAGTGGGAGCAGAACTTCCGCGACAACCGGCTGGGCCGGGGCGGCCCCTCGCTGATCGACCAGGTCACGACCGTCGGCCACACCAACGACGGCAAGCCTCTGGACTACGCCTTTGGCCTGACGCGGGGGAGCCATCGCGGGCTCGCCACCATCGCCCACGGCGGGGCGTTCATCGGGTTCCGAGCTCAGATGATCCGTTTCCCCGATGCTCGGTTTGCGGTGACAGTGCTCTGCAACGACTACACCGCCAACCCGGACCAGTTGGCCCGGAGAGTGGCCGAGCTCTATCTCGCCGATCGGCTCGCTCCGGCCGGTTCCCGAACGGCGGCGTCCGGCGGGGTGTCGGTGTCCGCCGTCCGGCTCCAGCAGTGGGTCGGGAGCTATCGCTTGAGCCCGGGTGCGATCGGACGGGTGACCCGCGACTCGGCCGGGCTCGTGCTGGCCGCGTTCGGCGCCCGGGCTCGGATGGTGCCGGTCTCGGATTCGGTGTTTACTGCGGTGCCGCTCTCCGGCGAGGTGATCTATCGGACCAGCGCCGCCGGCCCGGCGATCCTGGTGGCAGGGATAGGGATGACGGAACCGTCGCCCCGGCTGCCGCCGCCGCCCCGGCTCACCGCCGCCCTGGTGGCGGGCTATGCGGGCCGGTACCGAAGCGAGGAGCTCGACACCTGGGCGGGGTGGTGGAAGCTCGGAGCGATACCGTGAAGGTCCGCATTCGGTGGGGCGAATGGCGAACCTTGGAGCCGATCGCCCCCGACGTGTTCACCGTGATCGGCGCCCAGGTGGCGTTCGATCGCGACCGCCGGGGCCGGGTCACGGGCTATCGCCTGAGTGCGGCCCGCACCCTCAACGTGGAGTTTCGGCGGGAGCCGTGAGCCGGACCTTCGTTCCACTGGTAGCGATGTCGAATCGAAAGCACGCGCCTCGTAGTAGTGCCCTGCCGCGGGACAGCCGCGAAGCGCTGGATCGGCGCCCCGCGGCGCGGGGGGTTAGAAATTGAACTCCGCGCCAAACTGGGCTCGGCGCGCGTCGCTGACGACACAGCTGGGCAGCCCGAAGTTCGGAGCCGTCAGGTTACCCGTGGCGAAGCACCCGAAGTTGTTCCGGTTGAAGGCGTTGAACACGTCCAGGGTCAGGCCGAGCGAGCTTCGCCCGATGTTGGGGAAGTCCTTCCGGAGCCGGAGATCCACTTTCCGGTA